>JACRHT010000016.1:300000-600000 GCA_016217545.1 Opitutia bacterium
ATCTCGGTTTTCCCCGGCAACTTCACCAGCGGCGCCGTCCGCGGCGGCTTCGGCAGCGCCAGCACGCTCACGGTCGAGGACGCCATGGCCATCCGCAACGAGGTCGCCGGCGTCGCCAACCTCAGCCCCGACATGCGCGACCGCGTGCAGATTCTCGCCAGCGGCCAGAACTGGAGCACCACCGTGCAGGGCGAAGACGTCAGCTACCTCGATATTCGCCTCTGGAACATCGCCGAAGGCGCCATGTTCTCCGACGCCGACGTGCGCAGCGGCGCGAAGGTGTGCGTCATCGGCAAGACCGTTTCCGATCAGCTTTTTCAAGGCGACGATCCCATCGGCCAGACGCTGCGCATCCGCAACATCCCCTTCAAGGTGGTCGGCGTCCTCGCGCCGAAAGGATTCAACTTCTTCGGGCAGGACCAGGACGACGTCGTCATCGTGCCCTACACGAGTCACCTGAAACGCATCGCGCGCCGGCCGTTCCTGAACTCGATCACCATCCAGGCCGCGAGCCCCGACCAGATGGCGCGCATCCAGCAGGACATCACCGACCTTCTCCAACAGCGCCGCAACGGCAAGGAGCCGGACTTCACGGTGCGCAACCAGCAGGAACTCGCCGAAGCTGCGACCGCGACCACCAAGACGATGACCGTTCTCCTCGGTGCCATCGCCGGCGTGTCGCTCATCGTCGGCGGCATCGGCATCATGAACATCATGCTCGTCTCCGTCACCGAGCGCACGCGCGAGATCGGCATCCGCCTTGCGGTCGGCGCGCACGGTCGCGACGTGCTCCTGCAATTCCTCACCGAAGCGATCATCCTCTCGATGATGGGCGGCATCCTCGGCATCCTGCTCGGCGTCGGCAGCTCGCAGCTGATTTCGAAACTGAACGGCTGGCCCGTCCTCGTCTCGAGCACCGCGGTGATCGGCTCGTTCGCTTTCAGCGCGGCCATCGGCGTCTTCTTCGGTTTCTACCCGGCGCGCAAAGCCGCCGAGCTCGATCCGATCGAGGCCCTGCGCTACGAGTGATCCGCACGACGGATAACACCTGACCGGTCGCCTAGCCGACGGCGTCCCACTCGCGGGAACGCCGCTTCCCGTCTCCGCAGGGAAACCGGGACAAAAGCGGCGCGCCACTCGTGGCAGAAATTCGCCGCGAATCTTTATCTGCTTGGCGTCAGAGCGCTTAACGTCCCGCACCGCCCGTTGGCACGCGCGGTGCGATAGAGGAAGCATCAACCAACTGATTCTCCTATGAAGTCCACGCTCTCCATCATCCTCGCCGCCGCCGCCGCCGGCTCCGTCATCGCCAAGCTCTCCAACGCCGCTTTCCTCGCCACCGTCCCCGGCGAAGTCGTCTTCGCCGCCGCCGCGAGCCTCGCCATCGTCGGCATCACGATCGCCGATTACGCGCGCAACATCCGCCCGCTGACGATCAAGGCGCCTCTCTCTCGCGTCGAACTCCCGACCGGCAAGCGCAGCAACGCCTACGGCGTCCGCCGCCGCTCCGCCATCGTCGAGCGCATCGCCGCCTGAGCGCGCCACTCCGCCACACGCACCGATCCGCCGCCGCTTCAGCGAAGGCGGATTGACTCTTGCGGCGCATCGCGAGTCACTACCGCAAAATGGCAGCCAACGACCCCGCGCCCCACCGCATCCTCGTTGCGGACGACCAACCCGACGTCCTCGAAGCCCTCCGCCTGCTCCTGAAGGCCGAAGGCTATCTCATCGACACCGCCAAGTCGCCCGGCTCGGTCATGAAGGCCGTCGAGCAACGCGACTACGCGCTCGCTCTCATCGATCTCAACTACGCGCGCGACACCACGTCCGGCCAGGAAGGCCTCGATCTCCTCGCCAAGCTCCAGCAAGCCGACTCCACGCTGCCGGTCGTCGTCATGACGGCGTGGGCCAGCGTCGAAGTCGCCGTTGAAGCGATGCGCCGCGGCGCGAAGGATTTCATCACGAAGCCGTGGGACAACCCGCGCCTCATCGCGATCGTCAAAAACCAGATCGAGCTCGCCAGCGCCGTGCGCGCCTACCAGCGCCTCGAGCAGGAAAACCAGATTCTCCGCGGCAAGGGCGGTCCGAACCTCATCGCCCAATCGCCCTCGATGCGACCGGTGCTCGAGGTGATTTCACGCGTCGGTCCGTCCGATGCGAACGTCCTCATCACCGGCGAAAACGGCACCGGCAAAGGCGTCGTCGCGCAGGCGCTGCACGCCGTCTCCGTGCGCGCCGGCAAGCCTTTCATCTCGGTCAACATGGGCGGCCTGCCCGAAGGCGTGTTCGAGAGCGAACTCTTCGGCCACGTCCGCGGCGCGTTCACCGACGCGAAGACCGACCGCGCCGGCCGCTTCGAGCTGGCCGACGGCGGCACGCTCTTCCTCGACGAAATCGGCAACATCCCGATGAGCCAGCAGGCGAAGATCCTGCGCGTCCTTGAAACCGGCGAGCTCGAGCGCGTCGGTTCCTCGCGCACGTATCGCGTCAACGTCCGCCTCATCTCCGCCACGAACGCCGACCTCCAGACCGAGGTCGCCGCCGGCAAGTTTCGCCAGGACCTCCTCTTCCGCCTCAACACGATTCACATTCACCTCCCGCCGCTCCGCGAGCGCCGTGAGGACATCGCGCTTCTCGCCCAGCATTTCCTCAAGGCCCACGTCGAGCGCTACCGGAAAGCGATCACCGGCTTCGACGACAGCGCGCTCGAAGCGATGCGCGACTACGCGTGGCCCGGCAACGTCCGCGAACTCGATCACGCGGTCGAGCGCGGCGTGCTGATGACGCAGGGTAAGGTCGTGCGCGGCCCCGATCTCGGCCTCAACGCCGGTCAAGCCGCCCCGCGTCTCGAAGACATGAGCCTCGAGGAAGTCGAAGGTTTCCTCATCAAGAAGACCCTCGCCCGCTGCGACGGCAACGCGCGCAAAGCCGCCGAACAACTCGGCCTCAGCCGCAGCGCCTTCTACCGCCGCCTGGAGCGCTACGGGCTCTGACGAGCCCAGCTTTAGGCGATAAGCTTTAAGCCTTAAGCTCCGAACCGATGAAAGATTATCGCGAACTCAAGGCGTGGCAGAGAAGCCATGCTTTGACGCTCGCGATCTACGACATCACGAAACGTTTTCCCAAGGACGAGATGTTCGGATTGACGGGACAGATGCGGCGGGCCGCAGCATCGGTTCCGGCCAATATCGCTGAGGGTTGCGGCCGCGACGGCGACGCCGAACTGAAGCGCTTCCTGAACATCGCGCTCGGTTCCGCTTGCGAACTCGATTACTTCATTCAGCTCGCCACCGATCTTGGCCACATCGACGCCCCGATCGCTCGTCGATTGGCCGACGATGCCTTCGAAGTTCGCCGCATGCTCGGTGCCTTCATCAAGAAGCTTAAAGCTTAACGCCTACCGCCTACCGCCGATGGCAAAGCCATCCCAACGTCGCCTCGCCCACGAGAACCGCGTGCTCCTCTACACGCTGCTCTCCGGCCTGCCCGCTGTGGTGGTCGCGGTGTGGCTGATGGTCGATCGCGAGATCGAAATGGACGCCAAGAAGCAATGGACGTTTGGGCTCATCATCGTCGGCTTCTGGTTCGGCTACGCGCTCGCCGTGCGCGAACTCGTCATGCGTCCGCTGCAGACGATGGCCAATCTCCTCACCGCGCTCCGCGAGGGCGACTTCTCGACCCGCGCCCGCGGCGCCAATCGCGACGAGCCGCTCGGCGACGTCATGGCCGAGATCAATCTTCTCGGCGGCGTCCTCCAGGAACAACGCCTCGGCGCCCTCGAAGCCACCGCACTCCTCCGCACCGTGATGGAGGAAATCGACGTCGCGATCTTCGCCTTCGACGGCAACGAAACGCTGCGCCTCGTCAACCGCTCCGGCCAGGAACTTCTCGCCCAGCCCGCCGAGCGCATCCTCGGCCGCGACGCGCGCGAACTGGACATGGTCGATTGCCTCACCGGTGACGCTACGCGCGTGCTCAACCGCACGTTCCCCGGCGGCGCCGGCCGCTGGGGTATGCGCCGCACGATGTTCCGCGAAGGCGGCCTGCCCCACTCGCTCGTCGTCATCGCCGATCTCAGCCAGCCGTTGCGCGAGGAGGAATTGAAAGCCTGGCAGCGCCTCGTCCGCGTCATCGGCCACGAACTCAACAACTCGCTCGCCCCGATCAAATCCATCGCCGGCTCGCTCGGCGCGATGCTGCGCCGCGACAAACGCGCGGATGATTGGGAAGACGACATGCGCGGTGGCCTCGAGATCATCGAAGCGCGCGCGGAAGGCCTGAATCGTTTCATGCAATCCTACGCGCGGCTCGCGAAGCTCCCGCCGCCGACCAAATTGCCCGTGCAAATCGGTCCCCTGCTCCGCCGCGTCGCCTCGCTCGAGACCCGCACGCAGGTCGAGGTCGTCGAAGGACCCGACACCGTCCTTAACGCCGACGCCGCGCAGCTCGAACAGGTTTTCATCAATCTGCTGAAGAATGCCGTCGAGGCCCAACCCGAGTCCGGCCAACCCGGCCAGCCCACCTGCTGCGTGCGCACCGGCTGGCGCGAGTTACCGGGCGCGATCGAGGTCTTTGTCGAAGACGACGGCCCCGGCCTCGCCAACTCGCAAAACCTGTTCGTCCCGTTCTTCACGACGAAGCCCTCCGGCTCAGGCATCGGCCTAGTGCTCTGCCGCCAGATCGCCGAAAACCACAGCGGCTCCCTCACGCTGGAAAACCGCACCGACGGCCCGGGCTGCATCGCGCGGCTGCGGTTGCCGGTGTGACGTCGCTGGCGCGGCGACCATCGCCGGTAGATAGCGTCACTGTTTTATCCCGCCTCAAAAAATGAATCTCCTCGCTAGATCATCGGTGACAGGAGCCATCGCTGGCGTCGCAGTATTCGGCGCCGTGTTTACATGGCAGTATTTTCAGTTGCTGGCCCATCAGCCCGGTGTGGCAACGGACAACCGGGTCACCAGTTATCCCCCGTCAGCGGCGTGGATCACCGCGGCCCCGTGCGCGCTGGCCGCCTTCATTGTCGTGGCGGCCGGCTTCTTTCTCATCGGTAAGATGAGGAGGAAGACACCGAACCAGCTGCGTGGGCCTGCAAACGGCAACGCGTCGTAGCCCGCACGGCCTTTTCGCTCCGACTCGCTTTCAGTGCACGCGCCGGAGCGTTGGCGGCGGGTCGCCCAGCCGCACACGCTTTCCCGCTTTCGGGACGACCATATCCCGGCTTCGACTTTCGGCTACTCGCAGGGGAATCCCTATCGATGCACAGATCGCTGCCGGTCAGCGATTTAAACCTTCTTCAGCGATTGGCACACTCGGTGCGATAGTCGGGCAGATCTTCCGAATTTCGCAATGGATATTCCCCGCCCCAACGCCGCCAAAGAGAAGCGCAAGAAGCGCATCGTCTACGGAGTCATCGCCGCTGTCGTGCTCGTCGGTATCACCGTCGTGCTCGCGCGCCTCAAGCCCGCCGCTCCCACGGTCGAACGCAATCTCGTGTGGATCGACACCGTGAAGCGCGGCCCGATGGTCCGCCAAGTCCGTGGCCTCGGCACGCTTGTCCCGGAGGAAATCCGCTGGATCGCCGCCCGCACGCAAGGTCGCGTGGACAAGATCATCCTCCGCCCCGGCGCGATCGTCGAACCCGGCACGCTCATCCTCGAACTGACCAACCCCGACGTCGTCTCCGCCTCGGCCAACGCCGACTCCCAGCTCCGCGCCGCTGAGGCCCAGCTCTCCAATCTCCGCGTCCAACTCGAGTCGCAGCTGCTCCAATCCGAGTCGACCGCCGCCCGCGCCAAGTCCGATTTCGAAACCACCAAGCTCCAAGCCGAGGTCCGCGAACAGCTCTTCAAGGACGGCCTCGTCTCCGAACTCGAGCTCCGCCTCTCCCAAGCCACCGCGTCCCAAGCCGCCAACACCAACGCCATCGAGCAAAAGCGCTTCGCCTTCGCCAAGGAATCCATCAAGCCGCAGCTCGCCGTGCAGGAAGCCGAAGTCGAGCGCCTCCGCTCCCTCGCCAAGCTCCGCGCCGAGGAACTCGATGCGCTCAAGGTCCGCTCGTCCATGAGCGGCGTGCTCTCCGCTCTCCCCGTCGAAGTCGGCGCGCAAGTCCAGCCCGGCACCAACATCGCCCGTGTCGCCGACCCCGCGAAGCTCAAGGCCGAAGTCCGCATCGCGGAAACCCAAGCCAAGGACATCGCCATCGGCCAACTCGCCCAGATCGACACGCGCAACGGCGTTGTCGAAGGCAAGGTCGCCCGCATCGACCCCGCCGTGCAAAACGGCACCGTGCTCGTCGACGTCCGCCTCGATGGCCAGCTCCCGCGCGGCGCCCGCCCTGACCTCTCCGTCGACGGCACGATCGAACTCGAGCGCCTCAACGACGTCGTCTACGTCGGCCGCCCCGCCTTCGGCCAGGAACGCAGCACGGTCGGCATCTTCAAACTCGACCCCGCCAGCAACGACGCCGCTCGCACGCAAGTGCAGCTCGGCCGCAGCTCCGTCAACACCATCGAGATCGTCAGCGGCCTCCAACCCGGCGACCGCGTCATCCTCTCCGACATGTCGCAATGGGACGCCAACGACCGCATCCGCCTGAACTAATTCCGTCCTGTGCGACGCTCTAACGAAATCGCCTCCATGCTCGCCGCCGTAGTCATCCTTTGCCTCCTCAGCTTGGTCATCGCGACCGACGCTGACGCCTCAGCCTGAAATTTCTGTAACCCCAGACACGCTTCGCGTGTTTCCTCCCCACTGCCACGCGCATTCACCCAATGACCACTGAGAATACATCCCTGATCAAACTCGAGGGCGTCACCAAAGTCTTCCTCACCGACGAGGTCGAGACCCACGCTCTTTCCGGCATCCACATGGAGATCTTCAAGGGCGAGTTCGTCTCGATCGCCGGCCCCTCGGGCTGCGGTAAGTCGACGCTCCTCTCCATCCTCGGCCTGCTCGATACCCCTTCCGACGGCACCTATTACCTCAACGGCCGCCCCGTCCACGGCCTGACGCTCCCCGAGCGCGCCCGCATCCGCAACCGCGAGATCGGCTTCATTTTCCAATCCTTCAACCTCATCGGCGACCTCACGGTTTACGAAAACGTCGAGCTCCCGCTCACCTACCGCGGCATGCCCGCCGCCGAGCGCAAGCAGCGCGTCACCGAGGCCCTCGAGAAGGTCGGCATGGGCCACCGTGCCAAGCACCTCCCGTCGCAGCTCTCGGGCGGTCAACAGCAGCGCGTCGCCGTCGCCCGCGCCCTCGCCGGCTCGCCCGCCGTGCTCCTCGCCGACGAACCGACCGGTAACCTCGACTCCAAGAACGGCGACGCCGTCATGGAGCTCCTCCACAATCTCCACAAGGCCGGCTCGACCATCGTCATGGTCACGCACGACGCCCGTTTCGCCCGCCACTCCGAGCGCACGATCCACGTCTTCGACGGCCGCGTTGTCGAAGAGCAGGTCGAGAGCGATCCGACCCACTAAGTTTCAGTCCATAGCCCAATCAGCGGAGCGGCGCCATCCACGCATCTTCGCCCCTTCCCGAACGGCCCTTCTCAGTGGTCGGGCTCTCGGGAAGAAGGCGAAACCCGGCGCCCTCCGCTATTTTTGTTCTTTCGTTCGGTGGTGCCGCGATGGCGGCGCCCATTTCCCGGTAGCGGCGATTTGCGTCCGCCGCTCGTTGCGTTCCACGCCGTGCTGCACCCATGACCACGCACCTCCGCCTCGCGCTCCGCTCGCTCGCGAAATCGCCCGGATTCACCGCCGTCGCGCTGCTCACCCTCGCTCTCGGCATCGGCGCCAACGTCGCGATCTACTCCGCGATCAACACGCTGTTCCTGCGCCCGCTGAATTTCTCCGAGCCGTCGCGTCTCGTGCGCGTCTGGGGCGCCTTCGCCGACCGCGGTCTCGATCAGGCCAATCTCTCCTACCCGCGCTACGAGCACTTCCGTGACAACGTCGATGCCGTCGACTCGCTCTCCGCGCTCGCGGGAACGGCGTTCACGCTCACCGGTCGCGGCGACCCGGTCCGACTCACCGCCGCGCGCGTCACGCAGAATTTCTTTCCCGTCCTCGGCGTGCAGCCGCAGCGCGGACGTAATTTCCTCGCCGACGAGGACCGCTCCGGCGGCGCCCCGGTCGTGCTCATCAGCGCGGCGCTCTGGCAGCGCCAGTTCAACCGCGCGCCCGACGCCGTCGGCCAGACGCTGACGCTCAACAACGTCCCACACACGGTCGTCGGCATCCTGCCGGACAGTTTCGGTTTCCCCTTCAACGGCATCGACGTGTTCGCCGCGAGACCCTTCGAACTCGAGGGACTGCCGCGGGAACTCATGTTGCAAGGCTCGGGCTACCTCCTCGTCCACGGGCGCCTTAAACCCGGCGCCACCCTCGAGACACTCGACGCGCAACTGAAACGCGCCGCAACCACCTACGCCGCCGCGCACCCGGAAAAAGTCGACGCCAACGGCGGCATCTTCGCCCGCTCGATGCAGGCCGATCTCGTCGGCAACCAGCGTCCCGTCTTCTTCGTGCTCCTCGCCTCGGTCGGCTTCGTGCTCCTGATCGCCTGCGCCAACGTCGCCAATCTCTTCCTCGTCCGCCTCGCCGCGCGCCGCAAGGAGATCGCCATTCGCGCCGCGCTCGGCGCCACGCGACGCAGCATCGTCGCGCAATTTCTCACCGAGAGCACCCTCGTCGCCCTGGCCGCCGGCCTCGCCGGCTCGCTGCTCGCCGTCTGGGGCGTCGATTCGCTCGCGCGTGTCGCCGCTGATTTCATTCCGCGCGCGCAGGAAATTTCCGTCGATCTGCCGGTGCTCGGCTTCGCCCTGCTGCTTTCCCTCGCGACCGGCCTCGGCATGGGTTTTCTCCCCGCTTGGCAAGCCTCGCACACCGACGTCAACGAAACGCTCAAGGACGCCACGCGCGGCAACACCGGCGGCCGCGCCGCCAACCGCCTGCGCTCCGCGCTCTTCGTGGGCGAGGTGGCGCTCTCGCTCGTGCTGCTCATCGGCGCCGCCCTGCTCCTGCGCAGTTTCGTGCGACTCCAGAACGTCTCCCCCGGCTTCGACGCCACGAACATCACCACCTTCAACCTCCAACTCTCGCCCGCGCAATACCCCGACGCGAACGCCCAGACCGCCTTCTACGAGCAGCTCGTCGCGCGCCTCTCCGCGATTCCGGGCGTCACCGCTGTCTCGGGCATCAGCAACCTCCCCGTCGTGGCCGGCGGCAACACCCGGTCGCCATTCTTCCTCGAGGGCGAGACGCTCCCGCCCGTCAACGAGCGCAAACTCGCCGTCCGCAGCAACACGCTGCCGGGCTATTTCGCGACGATGGGCATTCCCATCAAGCAAGGCCGCGACTTCGACTGGCGTGACCGCACCGACCGCTCGAACGTTCTCCTCGTCAGCGAATCCACCGCGCGGCGCCTCTTCCCCAACGGCGAAAACCCGATCGGCCGCCGCCTGATCACCGGCCTCGGCTCCATTCCCCGCGAGATCGTCGGCGTCGTCGGCGAAGTCCGCGCCACCGGACTCGACCAAGTGGCGGGCGACGCCCTCTACTATCCCACGGCGCAGCTCGGTGATGGCTTTTTCAGCTTCATCGTCCGCTCCAGTCGGCCGGCAGCGAGCCTCCGCGACGAGATCCGCGCCGCCGTGCACGCGCTCGATCGCGGCACCCCGGTCGATCAGGTTCTCTCGATGAGTCAGCTCACGGCCGACTCGATTTCGGATCGCCGGCTCGTCATCGGCATGGTCGGCGGATTCGCTGCGCTCGCGCTCGTGCTGGCCGCGCTCGGCATCTACGGCGTCATCGCCTACTCCGTCGCGCAACGCACCGCCGAGACCGGTGTGCGCATGGCCCTCGGCGCTTCCCGCGTCGCAATCGTCGGACTCGTCCTGCGCGAAGGCCTGCGCCTCACGCTGGTGGGCCTCGCCATCGGCGTCGCGATCGCGCTCGGTCTCACGCGGCTGCTCAGCGCGCAACTCTACGAAGTCAGCGCGACCGACCCCGCCGTCTTCGTCGGCGTGTCGGCTTTTCTCGTGTTCGTAGCCGCGTTCGCCTGCTGGCTTCCGGCGCATCGCGCCAGCCGCATTGATCCGTTGGTCGCCCTGCGCGCCGAGTGAATTCTTCCGTCATTCTGTCTGCCTTCCCCACGTCGCGCTCCCCCGCGCCGGCCTCTCCTCCACGTTCCGACCCGTAGATTCCCTGCCGCTTCCCATGTTGTCCCTCTTCCGCCAGTCGGTCCGCAGTCTCTCGAAATCCCCCGGCTTTTCGTTCGTCGCGATCGTCATTCTAGCCGCCGGCATCGGCGCATCGACTGCGGTGTTTTCCGTCGTCCACGCCCTGCTGCTCACGCCGCTGCGCTACGGCCAGGGCGACCGTCTCGTCCAAGTGCAGAGCGTCCACCCGCAGCAAGGCGTCTCTCCGCTCGCGCCGGCGACGATGCTCGATGTCGCCGCGCAAGCCCGGACCCTCGACGCGATCGCCGCGCAAACCTACTACTACGTCAACCTCACCAAGTCGGGCACTCCGGCGCTGCTGACCGCCGCGCAGGTTACCGCCAACTATTTCAAGCTCCTCGCCGTCGCGCCGCTGCACGGTCGCACGTGGACCGCCGACGAGGCCAAACCCGGCGCGACGCCGGTCGTCGTCCTCGGCCAGCGCCTCTGGGAAACGCAATTCGGCGCGCGCCGCGACCTGATCGGCGAGACCATCCTGCTCGAGGACACGCCAACGACCGTCATCGGCATCATGCCCAAATCTTTTGGCGACCCGTGGGGCACGGCCGAGCTTTTCATCCCGATGCCGCTCGGTGCGGAGACGGTCAAGAACCGCGGCTCGCGTTACTGGAGCACCTTCGCGCGCCTCGCGCCGGGTGTCTCGCTCGAACAGGCCAACGCCGAGCTCGCCGGCGTCGCGCGCGACCTCGAGCGCGGCTTCCCCGAAAATTACCGGGGCTGGTCGCTGCAGGCGGCCGACCTGCACCGCCTCATCGTGGGCGATTACCGCGAGGCGCTGTGGATCATCGTCGGCGCCGTCGCGTGCGTGATGCTCATCACCTGCGCCAATCTCGCGGGTCTCTGCCTCGTGCGCGCCTCCGCCCGCCGCAAGGAACTCGCCATCCGCGTCTCCCTCGGCGCCACGCGCGGCCAGATCGCCGCGCAATTGCTCACCGAGAGCTTCCTGCTCTCGCTCGCCGGCGGCGGCGGCGGCGTCCTGATCGCGCATTGGGGCCTCGCGGGACTTTTGGCACTGACCGACGGCTGGTTGCCGCGCGGCGACGAGGTCGCCGTCAACGCCCCCGTTCTCCTCGCCACTCTCGGCCTCACCTTGCTGACCGGACTCGCCTTCGGCCTCGCTCCCGTCTTCACACAGGCGCGCGTCGATGCGCAGGAAGCCCTCAAGGACGCCCACAGCGCCACCAGCCGCTCTGCGCAACGCCTCCGCTCCTCTCTCGTCGTCGCCGAGATCGCCCTCGCGCTCGTGCTCCTCGTCGGCGCCGGCGTGCTCGGGCGCAACCTCTACCGCATCCTGTCTCGCAATCCCGGCATCGAAGCCTCGCGCGTGCTCTCGCTCACGCTCACTCCGCCCGAGAAACGCTACGACACCCCGGAAAAGCGCCGCGATTACTACACCCGCGCGCTGGCCGAAGTCGCCGCGGTGCCCGGCGTGCAGTCCGCCGCCTTCACGCAAACCTCCCCGTTCCGCTGGGGCATTCCCATCGCGCTCGCACCGGTGCCGCTGGCCGGCGAGCCGCGCAGCGAGAATCCACCGCAGGTCTTCTACGACTCGGTCAGCCGCGACTATTTCAAAACCATGGGCACGCCGCTGCGCGCCGGACGCAGCTTCTCCGACGCCGACGCACCGGGCGCGAAACCGGTCGTGATCATCAGCGAATCGACCGCGCGCCGCCTCTTCGGCGAGGCCAATCCCATCGGCCGCGAACTCACGCCCGATCTGAACGGCCCCGTGCGCTTCGAGATCATCGGCGTTGCCGCCGACATCGCGCGCACCGGCCTCGCTGCCGAGACGCCGTTGCAGGTCTACCGCTCGCTCCAGCAACGCCCGACCGCGTTCGCGACGCTCATGGTGCGCACGACGCTTCCGCCCGCCACGCTGGCCAAATCGGTGCAGGCGGCCCTGTGGCGCGTCGACGCCGACATTCCGTTCTCGGCCATCACGCCGATGGATCAGGTCGTCAGCCGCACCGCCACGCAGCCGCGGCTCTACCTCACGCTGTTCGCCGTGTTCGCGGGATTGGCGCTCACGCTCGCCGCCATCGGCCTCTACGGCCTGCTCGCCTACTCCGTCGCGCAACGCACCCGCGAGTTCGGCATCCGCGCGGCGCTCGGCGCCAACCCGTCCGACGTGCTGCAACTCATCCTCCGCGAAGGAGCGCTGTTGATCGGCGGCGGACTCGCGCTCGGCCTGCTCGGCGCGCTCGGCGCGGCGCGTCTCCTCCAACAACTGCTCTTCTCCGCCCGCGCCTACGATCCGCTCGTCTTCGGTGGCGTCGCGTTCCTGCTGGCGGCGGTCGCCCTGTTGGCGTCCCTCATCCCGGCACGTCGCGCAGCCCGCGTCGCACCGATGGAGGCGCTGCGCACCGACTGACCGTCTCCCCGTCCACTCCCAATCCGCCGCTCTCCCACCATGCTCTCCGACCTGAAATTCGCCCTCCGCTCGCTCGCCAAAGCTCCCGTCTTCTCGCTCATCGCCATCGTGACGCTCGCGCTCGGGATCGGCGCGAACTCCGGCGTCCTGAGTTTTCTGAACGTTCTTCTGTTCAAACCGCTGCCCCTGCCGCACGTGCAGGAACTCGTCTTCTTCGGCGAACACTCCCAGCAGGTCCCGAACATGTCGGTGTCCTACCCGAATTTCGTCGACTGGCGCGAGCGGCAGAAGAGCTTCACGCACCTCGGCGCGTTCCGCGGCCAGTCGTTCAACTACGTCGGCCCCTCCGAGACCGAGCGCATCAACGGCGCCTTTTTTTCCTCCGAGATGTTCCTGGCGCTCGGCGTCGCGCCCATCCAAGGCCGCTGGTTCTCCGCCGACGAGGACAAACCCGGCGCGGAACGCGTCGCCGTCATCAGCGAGCGCTTCTGGCAAACCTCGCTCGGCGGCCGTCCCGACGTGCTCGGCGCCAAGCTCACCCTCAGCGGCGAAATCTACTCCGTCGTCGGCGTCATGCCCGCCAACTTCAACTTTCCCACCAACTCGCCCGATGTGTGGGCGCCGCTCGGACTCCTCGCCGACTCGATGCGCGACCGCGGCAGCCATCCCGGCCTCTACTGCATCGGCCGCCTGAAGCCCGGCGTCCCGCTCGAGACCGCGCGCGCGGACATGGTCGCGATCGCGAAGCAACTCGAGCAGCAATACCCGCAGTCGAACACCGGCAACTCGGTCAACATGCAGACGCTCGTCGACCGCGCCGTCGGCCAGCAACGCGGCGCCGTCTGGATTTCCTTCGGTGCCGCCCTCGGCGTGCTGCTCATCGCCTGCGCCAACGTCGCGAACCTTCTCCTCGCCCGCGCCGCCGTTCGCTCGCGCGAGTTCGCCGTGCGCGCCGCGCTCGGAGCCGGTCGCAGCCGCCTCATCCGCCTCGTGCTCGCGGAGAGTCTCCTGCTCGGGCTCGCCGGCACCCTCCTCGGCCTCGGCGCCGGCTACGCCGTGATGCAGGGCATCAAGACCCTCATCCCCGCCAACTCGCCCTTCGTCACGCAGGTCGCGATGGATTTCAACGTGCTCGGCCTGTCGGTGGCGATCGGAGTCGGCACCACCATTCTCTTCGGTCTCGTGCCCGCGCTCTCGGGCACCAAGGTGAACCTCAACGAGGCTCTCGCCGCCGGCGGCCGCAGCGGCAACGCCGTCAACGCCCGCTGGCGCTCCCTCCTCGTCGTCGGCGAATTCGCCCTGACGCTCATGCTTCTCTTCGCGTCCGGCCTGATGATCCGGACCATCCACAACCTCTATCGCGCCGACCTCGGCCTCAAAACCGACCGCATCGTCAGCTTCGGCTACGTCATGCCGGGCCGCGACTGGCAGGACGCCGCCAAGCGCACCCAGCTCCTCGACCGCGCGCTCGCCGAACTCCGCCAGCTCCCCGGCGTCACGCACGTCGCGCTCACCAACCCGCTCCCGCTCGCGGGTGGCGGCAACCAGACGTTCTACCTCGTCGAAGGCGAAGCCGATCCCGGCGCGGGCAAGCGCCCGTCCACGGAAAACAACGCCGCCAGCGCCGCGTATTTCGAGACCATGCGCATCCCGCTGCTGCGCGGACGCACCTTCACCGACACCGAGAAGCCCGACGATCCCGCGAGCGTAATCATCGACACCAAGTTCGCCGAAACCCACTTCGCCGGACAGGATCCCATCGGCAAGCGCATCAGCCTCGGCCTCAGCCCCACCGGCCCGAATTGGTCGACGATCATCGGCGTCGTCGGCCACGTGCAAAACTACGGCATCGGCGAGAATACGCGCGTCCAAATCTATTACCCCTACCGCCGCCTCCCGCCGGGCTCCGTCAGTTTCGTGCTGCGCACGCAGCAGGACCCGGCCTCGCTCGCGGGCGCGATCCGCGCGACGATGCGGAAAATCGAACCGACCTTGCCCGTGTTCGCCCTGCGCACGATGGACGAGCTCTTCGACCAATCGGTCACGAACGAACGCGTCATGCTCCGGCTCCTCGCTGTCTTCGCCGGCATCGCCCTGCTGCTCGCCGCGATCGGACTCTACGGCGTGCTCAGCTACATCGTCGCGCAACGCACGCGCGAAGTCGGCGTGCGCATGGCGCTCGGCGCTTCCGCCGCCTCCGTGCGCCAGCTGATGCTCGGCCAGGGCCTGCGGCTCGCTCTCATCGGTCTCGGCATCGGCCTGCTCGCCGCCGCGGGCCTCGGCAAACTCATGAGCAGCGTCCTCTACGGCGTCTCGCCTTTCGACCTGCTCAGCCTTGCCACCGTCTCGGTTGTGCTGCTCGCGATCGGCCTCTTCGCCAGCTGGCTCCCCGCCCACCGCGCCACTCGCATCAATCCGGTCGAGGCGCTGCGCGCAGATTAAGAAAATCCCTGGTAACCGCAACGCCCACACTCAGTTCATCTCCTGATGCTCGCCGACCTGCGCCTCGCCATCCGTCAACTCCATCAGAGTCCCGGTTTCACCGCCCTAGCCGTCCTATCGCTCGCCCTCGGCATCGGCGCCAACGCCGCCGTCTTCAGCCTGGTGAACGAGTTTCTCCTCCGCCCGCTACCGGTGCGCGCGCCGGAGGAGTTGGTCATCTTTCGCAACGTCGAGGGACCGCGCGGCGGACTCGCGCAATCCGTCGAAGGTTTCGGCGGCATGGACATCGCCAGCGGTCGCTACTACACGACTTCATTTTCGCTGGGGATGATCGAGCGCTTCCGCGCCCACCCGGAAGTGCTCTCCGAAGTCATCGCCTTCGTGCCATCCACTGAGAGCTTCGTTCTCGTGGACGGCGCCCCGGAAATCGGCCTCACCGCGCAACTCGTGTCAGGAAACTATTTTTCGGGGCTGGGGGTTTCGATGCAGG
Organism: Opitutia bacterium; assembly: GCA_016217545.1. NCBI lineage: Bacteria > Pseudomonadati > Verrucomicrobiota > Opitutia > Opitutia bacterium. The sequence continues at coordinate 315,547 of JACRHT010000016.1, forward strand.
TCGGCCGCCCGATCGCGAGCGACGATGATCGCGTCTCGGCGCAACCGGTCGCCGTGATTTCCCATCGATTCTGGCAGCGCCGCTTCGCCGGCTCAGGCGATGTGCTTGGCCGCACCGTGACCTACAACAACGTCCCGGTCACCATCATCGGTGTAGCTGCGCGCGATTTTGGAGGCACCAGCCAAGTCGGCGAACACAGCGACATCTATCTTCCCCTGGCCCAACACGGGCGCTTCGAACCGGACAGCGCCGAAGAGCGCTCGCGGCTTTCCACCTGGTGGGTCCGCATCATGGGGCGGCTCGCGCCGGGTGTGACTGCGGCGCAGGCCCGCGCCACGCTTGAACCGGTCTTCGTGGCCACCGCGCAAGAGGGCTGGCGCAACGCGCCGCCTCCGCCCGAGGGACGCGGCGAGATGCCCGGCGCGCCTACCCTGCACGCCGACCCCGGTTTCCAAGGTGAGCGCGACTATCGCCAGCACTACAAGGACTCCCTGCGTCTCATGCAGGGTCTCGTCGGCCTCGTGCTCCTCGCCGCCTGCGCCAACGTCGCCAATCTCCTCCTCGCGCGCGGCGCCGCCCGCCGTCGCGAGATTGCCGTCCGCCTCGCACTCGGAGCGAGCCGAGTGCGCATCGTGCGCCAACTCCTCGCCGAAAGTCTGGTTCTCGCGGCGTTTTCCGCGCTGGCCGGTCTCACGCTCGCCGCCTCGGCCCGGGGCGCATTGATCGCCTTGCAACCGTTCGGCAGCCAGTCCGCGAATTTGGAACTGCCGCTCGATTGGCGCGTCGTCGCGTTCACGGTCGCGGCCGCCTTGATCACCACGGTGGCCTTCGGCCTCGCGCCCGCGCTGCGCGCCACGAAGCTCGATCTCACGCAAGAATTCCAAGGCGGTCGCGGTGCCCGCGGCGCGCGTTCGCGTCTCAGTCGCGCGCTGATGGCGACGCAGCTGGCTCTGTCACTCGTGCTGCTCGTCTGCCTGACGCTGTTGCTCGGCTCGCTCCGCAACCTCGAGCGCGTGGACGCCGGCTTCAACCGGCGCTCCCTCCTTCTTTTCAATTTCAATCTCACCGCCGCCGGCTTCGACGAGGCGCAGACGCGAAATTTCCGTGATCGGGCGCAGGAGCGTCTCGCGGCATTGCCTGGTGTGCGTGGAGTCACGTTCTCGCGCGTGCCGGTGTTGTCGCATCACAGGCAGACAAGTTCGGTCCTCATTCCGGGCGTGACGCCGCCCAAAGGCGCCAGCGGACTCGAAGCGCACTTCAACGCCGTGGCGCCGAACTTCTTCTCGGTGCTCGAACTGCCACTGGTGCTCGGCCGAGGTTTCACGGCTGCGGACGGTCCGTCCTCTCCCAAGGTGGCGATCGTCAACGAGACCTTCGCGCGCCTCTACCTGGCGGGCGCCTATCCGCTCGGCTTGCGCTTCCACTATCCCGGAGACGACAAGAACGAGTTCGAGATCGTCGGCGTCGCCCGCGACGCGAAATATGCCGATCTCCGCTCGGAGGTGCCGCCCACAGTGTATCTCAGCGCCGCGCAGCGTGACGGCGGATACACTTTCTACACGATTCGCTACTCGGGCTCGGCCGAGGCCTTGACGGGGTCTGTCCGCGAAGCGATTCGCACGCTCGCTCCGCAAATCCCCGTGTTGAATCTCCGCACGATGGACCAGCAGGTCGACATGTTGCACAGCGAGGAACGACTCTTCGCCAAGCTGGCCGGATTGTTCGGCGCGCTCTCGTTGCTGCTCACGTCGGTCGGGCTCTACGGTCTCATGTCCTACCTCATCGCGCGCCGCACGAGCGAGATTGGCGTGCGGATGGCGCTTGGCGCCTTGCCGATCCATATCCTTCGCCAGTTCATCGGCGAAGCCGGTGCGATGGTGGCGACTGGCGTCGCGGCGGGCGGCCTCGCCGCGTGGGGCGTCGCGCAGCTGCTGCGCCAGATGCTCTACGGCCTCACTCCCGCCGATCCCTCGGCTTACGCGATCGCCGCGGCTGGACTTGGTCTGGCAGCTCTCGTCACGGCGGCCGTGCCGGCCTGGCGCGCCTCCCGCGTGAGCCCCAGCGAAGCGCTGCGCGCCGACTGAGGCGCATCCGGCGGAGGTGATCGCGGCGTCGACATCCGCGGCGAAACGCGGTAGGGCTTTGCTTGCTCCCGAACTGTTCCGCGCTGGTTCGGCACCTTTGCCGTGCTCACCAACGCCTTCATCAACCATCCGCGCGCACCGACATCGACGGAGCTCTCCGCGGCATTGCAATCCGCGCAGCCAGTCTGGGACGAATTTCTCTCCGGCTTGATGCACGAGGGCGTCGCCACGACGCGCGAATGGAAATGTCATTCGCCGAAGTGGGGCTGGTCGTTGCGCGTGCTGCAGCGCCAGCGCACGATCGTCTGGCTGTCCCCCGGCCGCGGCGGCTTCAACGTCACCTTCATCCTCGGCAACAAGGCCGTCGCCGCTGCACGCGCGGCGCGGCTGCCTCAAATCGTCCGCCAGGCGCTCGCCACGGCGCTGCGTTACCCCGAAGGCACCGGCCTCCGCCTCGTCGTCAAATCTCCCCGCAGCCTCCCGGCTCTGCGCCGGCTCGCCGCGATCAAATCCACCCACTGATTCCGCCATGCGCTTCCTCGCTCTCGAAAGAGAAATCCCCGCGTTGCCCCGCCCCGATCACACCGACCTCCTGCGCCACGAAGCCGCCGCCGTCTGGCGTCTGCAGTCGGCGGGCGTCGTCCGCGAAATCTGCTTCACCCATCCCGAGCGCCATGCCGTCCTCACGCTCGAATGCCCCAGCCTCGCCAGCGCCCGCGCTCATCTCGCGGCGTTGCCTCTGGCGCGAGCGGGGCTGATCGAGTTCCAGTTGCTCGAACTGCGCCCCTACGACGGCTACGAACGTCTCTTCGCGGCCGGTTACGACGCTCCCGCCGATCCCGCCGGCGGCCCGGCGGAATACTGAAGAATTCCGGTAACCGCGGACGCGGCGGCGGGTTCTCTTGGCCAGCACCCCTGACCAAGACCATGCCGCACGTCATCCGCTTCGCGTTGCGCTCCCTGCGCAAGTCCCCCGGCTTCACCGCTGCCACGATTCTCACGCTCGCGCTGGGCATCGGCGCGACCACGGCGATTTTCTCCGTCCTCTACGCCGTGCTCCTCCGGCCGTTCCCCTACCCGCACGCCGACCAACTCGTGGTGCTCTGGCAGAAGGGTCCGCAAATGGAGATGTCGATCTCCTGGCCCACCGTGCAGGACTGGATGAACGAGCAGCAGACGTTCAGCGCCCTCGCCGTCCACCGCCGCGACCGCTTCAACCTCTCCGGCGCCGGCCAGCTGCCCGAAAACGTCAACGGCGCCTACGTCTCCGCCTCTCTCTTCGACGTCGCCCAGCTTCCGCCCCTGCGCGGCCGCTACTTCGGCCGCGACGACGACAAAGCCGGTGCCGCGCCCGTCGTCGTGATTTCAGAAAAACTCTGGGAGCGTCGCTTCGGCCGCAATCCGTCGCTCCTCGGCACGACCATCCCGGTCGACGGCGTGCAGCGCACCGTCATCGGCATCGCGCCCGCCGCGCTCGCGCTCCCGCGCCTAGCCGAGGTCTGGGTGCCGATCTTCCCTTATGCCGCGACGCAGCAGAGCTGGCAGTCCCGCGGCAACAACCCCGGCCTCTACAGCTTCGGCCGCTTGAAGCCCGGCGTGACACTGCAGCAAGCCGCCGCCGACATGGAGCGCATCTACGTCGGCCTGCGCCCGAATTACCCCGGAAATCTCACCGGCGTCGGCGCGCGCCTCCAGGCCTACTCGGAGAACCAGACCAACTCCTACAGTGCCGGACTGTGGTCGCTGCTCGCCGCGACGGCGTTCGTTCTCGCCATCGCCTGCGCCAACGTCGCGAGCCTATTCATCACCCGCGGCATCCAGCAGGAACGCGACTACGCCGTCCGCGCCGCGCTCGGCGCCAGCCGCGCGCAACTCATCCGCCAGATGCTCGCCGAGTCGCTGCTCGTCGGCCTTGCCGGCGGCGTGCTCGCGCTGCTCGTGGCGAGCGGAGCGCTCCAGCTCATCCGTTCGTTGATCCCGGCCGACAACGTTCGCTTCCAGTCGATCTCGCTCAATTTCTGGGTGCTCGGCTTCTCTTTCGTCCTCGCGATCGTCTCCGGCGTGCTCGCCGGCTTGTGGCCGGCCCTGAAAATCTCGCGCACCGACGTCCGCGGCGCCCTGCACGACGGCGGACGCGGTTCGACCGCGGGCGGCGGCGTGCGGCAGATTCTCGTCGGGGCCCAGGTCGCGCTCACCCTCGTGCTGCTCAGTGTCAGCGGGTTGATCCTGCGCAGCCTCGAGCGGATGCAAAGCGCCGACCTGGGCTTCGACGCGACCTCCACGCTCACCTTCCAAATCTCGCTCCCGGGCAGCCGCTACGGCAGCGACGACGCGCGCCGACGGGACTTCTACCTGCACCTGCTCGACGAGTTGAAGGCCCTGCCGGGCGTCAAGACCGCCGCCGTCAACACCACCCCGCCGCTCAACACCGGCTGGCAATCGAGCTTCGCCGTCGAAGGCGTGCATCGCCTCGAGCAAAACGATCTTCCGCTCGCCGAGATGGGCATCGTCAGCGACGACTACTTCGCCACCTTGAAAGTGCCGCTGCTGAAAGGCCGCGCGTTCGGGCCGCAGGACATGACCGGCCCGAGCGTCGCCATCGTCGACGAAAGTTTCGCCCGCAAATTCTGGCCCGGCCAAGACCCGCTCGGGAAACGCATTCACTGGGGCTTCAGCGACGATGAGAGCCGCAACTGGTTCACCGTCGTCGGCATCGCCCCGACGCTCAAAGTCTACGGCTACGGCGAACCGCCCTCGCGGCCCCAGGCCTACGTTTCGCTCCGGCAATTCGCGTGGCAGCAGAAGACCGGTCTCATCCGCACCGAAGGCAACCCGCGCCTCCTCGAACGCCAGATCCGCGAACTCGTCGGCAAACTCGACCCCGAACTCGCGATCTTCGATCTCAGCACGATGCAGGAGGACGTCGCCTCCACCTACCAAAACACGACCCTGCAATCGCGCCTGCTCACCGGCTTTTCGGTCCTCGCCTTCGTCCTCGCTCTCACCGGCCTCTACGGCGTCGTCGCCTACGGCGTGAACACGCGCCGCCGCGAGATCGGCGTGCGCATGGCGCTCGGCGCCGACAGCGGCAACGTCGTCGGCCTGATGCTCCGCCAAGGCATGCTCCCGCTCGCCATCGGCGCCGGCATCGGCCTCGTCGGCGCGCTCGCCGCCGGCCGCGCCCTGAAGGCGCAACTGTTCGAGGTGTCGCCCTTCGATCCCGCCACGCTCGGCGTCGCGACCGTTCTCCTCGCGCTCGCCGCCGCGCTCGCCAGCTGGCTGCCCGCCCGCCGCGCCGCCCGCGTGAACCCCGTCGAAGCCCTCCGCGCCGACTGAACTAGGGGAAATCACTGCGTCCCACGCGCACTTTTTAGTTTAGCCGGAGAACCCGACCCGCCAGCGTGCCGGAGTGACCGATTCCGGCCCCACGTCCAACCCCGTCCCGGAGCTCACCCTCGCGAGCGACCCGGCGGCGCTGCTCGCACTGGTCTACGACGAACTCCGAAAGCTGGCCGCCGCCAAACTCGCGCGCGAGTCGGCCGCGTTCACGCTTCAACCCACGGCGCTGGTGCACGAGGCCTGGCTGCGCCTCGGCGGCGACCGGCAGCCGACCTGGGCCAACCGCCGCCACTTCTTCGCGGCCGCCGCCGAAAGCATGCGGCGCATCCTGATCGACAGCGCCCGGCGCAAGCACGCCGCGCGACGCGGCGCCGGTGCCACCAAGGTCAGCGCCGACTCGACGGGCTTCGACCTCGCGGCGCCCGCGGACGACGACGAGCTGATCCTCGTCAACGACGCCCTCGACGCCCTCGCCGCGCACGACGCCCGCAAGGCCGAGCTGGTGAAACTGAAATACTTCGGCGGCCTCACGCTCGACGAAGCCGCCGACACCTTGGAAATTTCCCACCGCACCGCCAAACGCGACTGGGCCTACGCTCGCGCCTGGCTGTTCAACGAAATCACCCGACTCCGCGGCTGACGCCGCCCCTCCGCGCTCCGGCGCCGCCCGGACCGGTCACCACGGTCGCGGCGATTCGTCGGCTCCCGTCGTCGGCGTGGCCCCTTTCTTTTCGATTTTCCGCATCTCCGTATTGCCCGCAAAGCGCAATTCCTCCGCGCCCCGCCCTTGAGACCCGACGACGAAATCTTCTCCGACGCCCTCGAACTGCCGCCCGCCGAACGCGCCGCCTTCCTCGACCGAGCCTGCGCTGACGCTGCGCAGCGCAGCCGCATCGACGCCCTGCTCGCCGGCGACGCCGCCGCACGCAACTTCCTCGACCGGCCGCCGGTCGTGCCCCGCATCGACCTTGCCGAGGAGAAACCGGGCGACCGCATCGGCGCCTACGTGCTCGAACGCCGCATCGGCGAAGGTGGTTGCGGCGTCGTCTACCTCGCCGAACAAACCGAGCCGATCCGCCGCCACGTCGCGCTGAAGGTCATCAAGCTCGGCATGGACACGCGCGAAGTCATCACGCGCTTTGAGGCGGAGCGGCAGACGCTAGCGATGATGGACCACCCGTGCATCGCGCGAGTCTTCGACGCCGGCGCGACCACCACCGGCCGGCCGTTCTTCGTGATGGAATTCGTCGATGGCCTGCCGATCACGCGCTTCTGCGACGAACACCGGCTCACGACCGAGCAGCGCCTCGACCTCTTCGCCCGCGTCTGCCTCGCCATCCAACACGCGCATCAAAAGGGCATCATCCATCGCGACGTCAAACCGTCGAACGTCCTCGTCGCGATGCACGACGGCACCGCGATGCCCAAGGTCATCGACTTCGGCATCGCCAAAGCCACGCAAGGGCGCCTCGCCGAGCACACACTCATCACACGCGTCGATCAGCTCGTCGGCACGCCCGCCTACATGAGCCCGGAGCAAGTCGAGGCGCGCGACCACGACATCGACACGCGCAGCGACGTCTACTCGCTCGGCGTGCTCCTCTACGAACTCCTCGCCGGCCGCCCGCCCTACGACCCGCAATCGCTCCTCCAAGCCGGCGCCGCCGAGATTCGCCGCATCATCCGCGAAGTCGATCCGCCGCGTCCGTCCACGCGACTCGCCACGCTCGCCGCCGCCGACCGCGACACCGTCGCCCGCCTCCGCGGCGCCGCCGCCGTGCAGCTCAGCTCGGTGCTCCGCGGCGATCTCGACTGGATCGTCATGCGGTGTCTCGAGAAGGACCGCACCCGCCGTTACGGCACGGCGTTCGAACTCGCGGACGACGTGCGCCGCCACCTCCGCCGCGAAGCCGTCGTCGCCCGCCCGCCCGACGCGCTCTATCGTGCGCGGAAATTTGTTTCGCGGCACCGCGTCGCCTGCGCCAGCGCCGCCGCGATCGCCACGTCGCTCGTCGCCGGCACGATCGTCAGCCTCGTCCAAGCCGAACGCGCGCGTCGCGCCGAGGTCATCGCGCGCGCCGAGCGCGACATCGCCCAAGCCGCCCAATTCGCCGAGACCGTCGCCCGCACCGACGCCCAGCGCCGTCAGGAACAAGCCGAGGCGCTGCTCACGTTCATGCTCGGCGATTTCCGCACCGAGCTGAAGAAAATCGGCAAACTCAGCCTGCTCGACGCCGTCGGCGACAAGGCGATGGCGCACTTCGCCGCGCTCGACTCGAAGGACCTGACCGACGCAGCGCTGACCCAGCAGGCGAAAGCGCTCACGCAGATCGGCGAAATCCGCCTCGACCAAGCGCGCTACGCCGATGCGTCGAAGGCCTTCGAAGCCGCCTACCAACGCTCCGCCGCACTCGTGACGCGCCATCCCGCCAACGCCGAGATGCTGTTCGAGCGCGCGCAGGCCGAATTCTGGATCGGTTTCACCGCCCGCCGCAGAGGCGAATTCTCCCTGGCGCGCGAGTGGTTCACCCGGTATCGCGATTCAGCCAACGCACTCGTGAAAGCCGAGGGGCCCACGCTCCGCGCGCTGCGCGAAAGCAGCTCCGGCGAACACAATCTGGCGGTGCTCGAGTTTGAACAGGGCAACTGGTCGCAGGCCCAAGCCGGATTTGAAGCCGTTCGCCAGACACGCGAGCGATTGCGCGCCGCCAATCCGGCGGACCTTTCGATCCAGGCGCAGCTCGCCGACAACTCTTCGTGGCTCGGGCGACTCGCCGAGTCCGACGGCCGCTATGCCGACGCGCTGGCCCGTTACGGCGACATGAACCGAGTGCTCGAACAGCTGAGCCAATCGGAGCCGAACGTTCCCCGTTGGCGGGCAAGACTCGCAGACGGGCTGGTGTTTTCGGCAACCGTTCTCTCCTTCACCGGCGAGTTGGAGCGCGCCGCGGAGAAGCTGCGCGAAGCCCAATCGATCTACACCTCGCTCGCCGACAGCGATCACCAGAACCAGCAGTGGCGCCGCCTCTCCTTCTCCGTGACACTGCAGCGTGCGGAACAGGCGATCGGGCGCCGCGACCTCGAACAGGCTGGCCAGATTCTCTCCTCGGTCCGCAAGGAGATCGGAGACCTCGCCGCGAGCGAACCTTCCTCCCAAACATTCCGCCTGCGTCTTGCCACCACTTATCGCCTCGATGCCCGGCTCAACCTTGAGCAATCACCGGACAGAGCCCTGGTCGCGGCCGAACGGGCCGCATCGATGCTTCAATCGCTGCTGACCACGGATCCCAATGACGCGTGGGCGATTTGGGAGTATGCCCAATCGGTCCTGCTTGCCGGTCGCGCCGAAGTCGCGTTGCAGCGCCCGGCCGAAGCCCGCCGCCGCTGGGAAAGCCTGATCGGCCTGCTCACACCGCGAATCAAACGAACCCCGCGCGAATGGCGTCTGCTTGATCCGCTCGCCCAAGCCAGCGCCCTGGTCGGCGACTCAAATACCGCGCGGTCACTCGCCGCCGAGCTAAAGCGCCACGGTTATCGCGCCGTTGATCCTCTGTCCGCTTCCACCCTGGAGGCTCCCTGAAACCGCATCCCACATCATGTATACCGCCACCACTCAGATCACGATCATCAACTTCGTGCCCGTCGTGGACTTCCCCACGAATGGTATCTGCACCCAAGCGACGATCTCGCCGCCCGTTAATACTTCCCCCCAACCCCCGAACCAACAGATACCCGTGTTCACTGGCGACGGTCAGTCGATCACGATCACGGTTCCAGCCGACTACCATGGCGCGACCCAACTGACCTACCAGCTCTTCGATCCGCGGTATGTTCTGCTGGGCATCGCGTTCAAGGGCCCGATTGCGGGATGTGGCCGGGAGGAGTTCAACCAACTCGACATCTACCGCGACGACACAAGCAGTCAGATCATCGTGACCGACACCTGCGATCCCGAGTATAGCGGAGTTGAATACCAATACATCATCCTGATCCAGGATTCGGAGACCGGCGCGATCGGCATCATCGATCCGGACATCGAAACTGACATCGACAGATAATCGACCGCCCGATTTTTCTTCTTCCAAGGCCGCTTCGCTGAAGCGGCCTTTTGTTTTGTCCGGCCCCTTTCGCCTTCTTGCAAAAAAAACGCCGACGCGTGGCCCCTTCGGACGCGCCACCGCGCATTGGGACAGTGGCGTGCCGCCCACACCGGCGCTCCGGTCACACCTCGTCCCGCATGAGCTCCTCCCTCGTCACCTTCGCTGCGCTGCCTCAGGTCCAGAAATTCGTCGTGCCCGAGGAAGGCTTGTATGTGCTCGAGGTCTCCGGCGCGCAGGGCGGCGCCGGTGGCGGCCCGGGCGGCAAAGGAGCGCGGCTGCGCGGGACTTTTCATTTCACGGCCGGCCAACGGCTCTGCCTCGTGGTCGGAGAGCGCGGCGAATCCGGAGTGAAGCCGCCCCACGCCGCGGGCGGCGGCGGTGGCGGATCGTTCGTCTGGTGCGACACCGGTCCGGTTCGGCCGATCTTCCCCCTCATCGCCGCCGGAGGCGGTGGCGGCGGCAGCGGCAGCGATGGACGCACCGCCGCGGAAGGTGGCATCGGCGGCGGGCCCGGCGGCGCCGGCGGCCGGGGCGGACAGACTGATCTCGCCAATTTCCACTACAGTGGTGGCGGCGGCGCCGGCTGGTATTCGACCGGTGCGATCGGCTCCCTGCCGACACATTGCGGCGGCGGCGGCCACTGGAACGGCGGCGAAGGGGCTAACTACGGCGGTTTCCATGGCGGCGACGGCGGTTTCGGCGGCGGCGGTGGCGGCTCGTTTTTCGGCCACGGCTCCGGCGGGGGTGGCGGCTACAGCGGCGGCGGCGGTGGCACCGAAATGGGCCCGGCCGGCGGCGGCGGCGGATCGTTCAACGCCGGGGCGGACCAACTCAACCACAGCGGAGTCCAGGCGGGCGACGGCTGCATCCGGATCTGCCTCGCGCGCGAAGCGCACCTCCTGCTGAACGCCGGCCATCCGAACAAGTCCGCCGACCCTCAGCTTTGGTGACGAATTGGGGCGGACGGTTCACCCGCAATCGAACCGCCCGCCTCTGCGGCGCAGTGGCCCTCTGGCCCGAGACCACTGCGCCGCAAACCCTTTTCCGCCGCGCGTCGCGCGCGAAAAAAAGCCGCAACTTCGTGTGACCAGGCCGTGTTGTGCCGGGAACCCATCCGGGGTTCGCACACCCCCGCGCCATGTCCTCGCTGCTCCACGACCTCCGTTTCGCCACTCGTCTGCTCGCCAAAAGCCCCGGCTTCACCGCCGTCGCCGTCGCCACGCTCGCCGTGGCCATCGGTGTCAACTCCGCCATCTTTTCCCTCGTCAACGGCCTGCTCCTGAAGCCCGTCGTGCTCGAGCGCCCCCACGAGGTCGTCGGCGTTTTCTCCGCCCGCAAGGACGCCTCGCGCGACTACCGCCAGTTTTCCTTCGCCGAGTATCAGTCGCTCCTCGAGGCGAAGGACGTCTTCACCCAGGTCGCCGCGGTTAACTTCTCCCTCGCCGGCATCGGCCGCGAGCCGGGCGAGATGCACCGCAGCTTCGCGTTCATGGTGACCGACGGCTTCTTCCCGCTCATGGGCGCGAAGCCCGCCGCCGGCCGCTTCTTCAACGCCGAGGAAACCCGTCCCAATTCCAACATCGCCGTCGTCGTCGCCAGCTACGCGCTGTGGCAGCGGATGGGCGGCGGCGCCGACTTCGTCGGCTCCACGCTGCGGGTCAACGACCGCCCCTACACCGTCATCGGCATCGCGCCGGAAGGTTTCTCGGGCATCAGCGCGCTGATCGCCCCCGAAGTCTGGCTGCCCACCGGCGTCTTCTCCCAAATCGCCTCGGCCTTCGGCGACGGCGCAGACGTGCGCGACCTCGCCGCGTTGAAAAACTACACGCTCAACGTCTACGCGCGCCTCGCGCCCGGCCTCACCCTCGAATCCGCCAAGGCCCGCCTGCCCGTCCTCGAGCAACGCCTCACCGCGCTCCAGCCGCCCGACGCGCAGGGCACGCGCGAGATCCAGCTCACGGTGCCGAGCAAATTCAGCATCAGCACGAGCCCCGAGTCCGACGGCGCGCTCGGCCTTCTCGCCACGCTGCTCATCGCCATGGCCGGCGCCGTTCTCCTGATCGCGTCGCTCAACCTCGCCAACATGCTCCTCGCCCGCGGCACCGCGCGCTCTCGCGAAATGGCCGTTCGCCTCGCCATCGGCGCCAGCCGCGGCCAGATCGTGCGCCAGCTCCTCGTCGAAGGCCTGCTGCTCTCCATCCTCGGTGGTTCCCTCGGCCTGTTGCTCAGCTATTGGTCGAACACGCTGCTGGAAAAATCGTTCACCGCGCTGCTCAGCTCGATGAACTTCACGCTCGCCAGCGGCCTCCAGCCCGACGGCACCGTCCTCACCGTCACCACGCTGTTCTGCCTGCTCTCGACGCTCGTCTTCAGTCTCGGGCCCGCGCTCAAGGCCGCCCGCACCGACGTCGTCACCGATCTGAAGTCCAACGGCGCCGAAGCCACCGGCACCGGCCGCTTCAATCGCTTCTTCGCGCCGCGCCACGTGCTCGTCATGGTCCAGATGACGCTCTCGCTCGTGCTGCTGTTCAGCGCCGGCCTCTTCCTCCGCGGCGCGCTCAACGCCAGCGGCCTCGACAAGGGCTTCGATCCCGCCAACGCCGTGCTCGCCGAGATGGACTTCTCGCTCAGCAACACACCGCAACAGGAAGGCCTGCGCCGCATGAGCGACCTCGCCGACCGCGTCCGCGCGCTGCCGGGCGTCGAATCCGCCGGCTACACCACGCTCATCCCCTACGGCAACATCACCAACACCACGCGCATCATGCCCGCCAACGAGCCGATGCCCGTCACCACCGACCCGAAGGCACCGCGCCCCGGCTCCAGCGGTGTCGAAGCCGGCATCACGCCCGGCTTCCTCCGCGCCATCGGCGTGCGCATCCTCCGCGGCCGCGACTTCACCGAGACCGAGGCGCGCGACAAGAATTCACCCAAGGTCGTCATCATCGACGAAGGCATGGCCGCGAAACTCTTCCCCAACGGCGATGCCCTCGGCCAGCGCGTGAAATTCACGCAGGCTCCGACCGACGGCTCCGTCAACGAGCTTGAGATCGTCGGCATCTGCTCCGCGCATCGCCACGATTTGCAGGACAACAGCGGCAACACCGCCGCGCGCCGCGTCTACTTCCCGCTCGCGCAGCGCTACAACGCCTCCGTGTTCCTCGCCACGCGCTTCGCCGAACGCGACCCGCAAGCCGTCCTCGCGACGCTGCCGTCGTTCCGCGCCGAGCTGCGCCGCATCGACACCGCGCTGCCGCTGCTCCAGCTCGTGCCCTACGCTTCCTTCCTCGAGCGCAGCATCACGCTTTGGGTCGTGCGCCTCGGCGCCGTGCTCTTCGGCGTCTTCGGCAGCATCGCCCTCGCGCTCGCCGTGGTCGGCGTCTACGGCGTCAAGGCCTACGCGGTCGAACGGCGCACGCGCGAAATCGGCATCCGCATGGCGCTCGGCGCCGAGCGCGGCGACGTCTTTGCCCTCATCATGAAACAAGGCGCCTTGCAGACCGTCGTGTCCATCGCCGCCGGCACCGTCCTTTCTCTCCTCGTCGGCCAGGTGCTGGCCACCGCGTTGTTCAAGGTCAGTCCGATGGACCCGCTCTCGCTCGGTCTCTCCGCCGTGCTGCTCGGCGCCGCAACGCTCGCCGCCTGCTACATTCCCGCCCGCCGCGCCACCCGCGTGAGCCCGACCATCGCCCTCCGCGCCGAGTAGAAAGTTCTTAATGAGTAACGCTCGTCGACAACGTCCGCCGCGTAGTCGCCGCCAGCATACCGCTCCATAGTTCTTAATGAGCAACTATTCTCCATGACCTCCCTGCTCCAAGATCTCCGCTTCGGTCTCCGCCTGTTCGCCAAGGCGCCCGGCTTCACCGTCGCCGCCATCGCCGTGCTCGCCCTCGGCATCGGCCTGAACACCGCGGTATTCAGCCTCACCTACTCGCTCGCGTTCAGCCCGCGTCCGTTCCCGGAACCTGAGCGCATCGTGCAACTCTACACGCACGACCGGAAGGAACCGGCGAACTACCGCGCGTTCTCCTACCCGCTCTACCGCGAGATCGCGGCCCGCTCCGATCTTTTCTCCGGCGTGCTCGCGCACGCGCTCAGCATCGTCGGCGTCGGTGAAAAAGGCGAAACCCGCCGCTCGTTCTCCGCGCTCGTCAGCTCCAACTATTTCGACGCGCTCGGCGTGCGCCTGCTCCAAGGCCGCCCGTTCACGCCCGCGGAGGAACGCCCCGGCTCCGCCGTGGCCGTCACGATCGTGAGCTACGAGTATTGGCGCAAAACCGGTTTCAACCCCGCCCTCGTCGGCTCGACGCTGCGGATCAACGAGCGCCCCTGCACCGTCATCGGCATCGCGCCGCGCGGATTCTCCGGCACGATGATGCTCGTGGGGCCGGAACTCTATTTCCCGCTCGGGATGTTCGACCTGCTGAGCGACGATTTCGAGGGGCGCGCCAAGCGCACGCTCGAACGCGCCGACACCTTCAACCTCTTCCTCGTCGCCCGGCTCGCCCCGGGCGTGACACGCGAGGCCGCGACCTCCGCCCTCGGCGCGCTCGGCACCGCGCTGGAAAAGGACTTCCCCGTCGAGTTCAAGGACAAGACCGTGGGACTCGGCTCCCTGCCCCGCCTCAGCACGAGCACGGCGCCATCGGAGGAGAAAAGCGTCAGGCTCGTGGGCTTCCTGCTCCTGGGCATGGCCGGGGCGATGCTCCTCGTCGTCTGCCTCAACCTCGCCGGGCTCCTCCTCGCCCGCGGCAACGCGCGGCGCAAGGAATTCGCCATCCGTCTTGCCCTCGGCGGCGGGCGCGCCCGGCTCGTCCGCCAGCTTCTGGTCGAGGGTCTCGTCCTCACGCTGGGCGGCGGTTCGATCGGTGTCCTGTTGGCGGGCTACGTCAACGGCCTCGTCGCCCAAACGCTCAACACGCGTCTGCCCATCACGCTTTTCCTCGCCGACGGGGTCACGCCGGTGATCGTGGCCGCCACCGCCGCATTCTGCCTGCTCGCGACGCTCTTCTTCGCGCTCGGGCCGGCGCTCAAATTCGCGCGCACCGACGTGCTGACGGACTTGAAGGGCAACTCCGGCGAAGACGCCACCGCCCGTCACCGCCGCTGGCTGCCGCGTCACCCGCTGGTCGTCGCCCAGATCGCGTTGTCGCTGGCGCTGCTCGTCGCCTCCGTCCTGTTCATGCGCATGGCGCTCGGCCTCGCCACGGTCGAAAACGGCTACCACGCCGAGCACACGCTGATGGTCGAAGTCGACGCCGCGCTCGGCGGCTTCAACGAGGCCCAAACCCGCGATCTCTACCGCGCGGTCCAGGATCGCCTCGCCGCGCTTCCGGGCGTCGCGCAATCCAGCCTGGGCTCGATCGCGCCGTTCGGCTTCACCAGCATCAGCCGCCCGGTGCGGCGCGCCGGCATCAACCCCGGTCCCGACGCCAAACCGGCGACCGCCGCCGAGGGGCTCGCCTTCGATCCCGCATGGAATTCCGTCGGCGTGGGTTACTTTGCCGCGATGGGCCTGCCGATCCTGCGCGGTCGCGATTTTACCCGCGCGGAAACGGACGCCCCCGGCAGCCCGCTCGTCGCCATCATCGATGAGGAGCTGGCGCGCCGCCTCTGGCCCGACGGCGACGCGCTCGGCCAGCGCCTGCAGTGGGCCGATCGCGATGCGCCGCGCGCGAATGCCTCGTCCGGCGGCGGCATCGGCGATTCGCAGGAGCTTTCCGTGCGTCCCGGAGAGGCGAAGATCGTCGAGATTGTCGGCATCGTCCGTTCCACCCGCGATGACATCGGACAAAAGACCGCCGGCCCCGCGCTCTACGTCCCGTTCGCCCAAGGACACCGCAACAACGTCTTCTTCTACGTGCGCTCCAACGCGAACACCCGCGAGGCCGCGCTCGCCCTGCTCGATCCCACCCGCCGCGCCGTTCGCGAGGCCGCACCGGGTCTGCCCATGTTCAAGGTGCAGACCTTCAGCGACCATCTCGCCTCCAACATCGAGATCTGGCTTTCCCAATTCAGCTCCGCCCTCTTTGGCTTCTTCAGCCTCGTGGCCATGATCGTCTCGGTGGTCGGCATCTATGGCGTCAAATCCTACTCGGTGTCGCGCCGCACGCGGGAGATCGGCGTCCGTATGGCCTTGGGCGCGCAACCGCGCGAAGTGCGCGCCATGATCCTCCGTGAAAGCGCCGTCATTGCCGGCTCGGGTATCGCGATCGGCCTGCTCCTTTCGCTCGCCGTCGGCCAGGCGATGGCCGCGGTCTTCACCGATGTGCCTGCGTTCGACCTGTGGGTGTTCTCCGGCGCTGCCCTCGCGTTCGCCATCGCGAGCCTGGCCGCCTGCTGGTCGCCCGCCAGCCGCGCCACGCGCGTCAACCCGCTGGAGGCGCTCCGCGCGGAATAATCCTGTAACTTCGCGCCACGCGCCGGGTTTTCCTAGGCAACCACCGCCTCGCCGATGAACTTCCGCCTCTTCCGTCTCCCCGTCCTTGCTGTGTTTGCGCTCGCCGCTGTCGGCGTCGCCTCCGCCAAAGTCACGGAGAAATTCAGCCAGACCTGCCCGCTCGGCGCCACCGGCACCGTCGCCCTGTCCAACGTGAACGGCGACGTCGAGATCGTCGGCTGGGACAAGGCCGAGGTCAGCATCGAGGCGGAAAAATCGGCCCGCAACGACGAGGAGCTGAAACGCATCGAGATCGTCGTCGAGGCGTCCGCCGATCAGGTTTCCATCCGCACCAAACACCACAAAGCCGAAGGAACCTCGTGGTGGCACCGCAACAGCAACACGCCCGGCGCGGTGCACTACGTTGTCCGCGTCCCCGCGAAACTCGTGCGCCTGAAGATCGATGCGATGAACTCCAACCTCTCCATCGACAAGGTCAGCGCCGCGATGAAGCTCGAGACCATGAACGGTCGCATCCGCGCCAACAGCCTCACCGGCGACGCCGAGCTCGACACCATGAACGGCCGCATTTCCGCCTCCTTCGACCGCCTCGGCGCCGGCCAAAAGGTCAACGTCGATACCATGAACGGCCAGTGCGAGATCTTCGTCCCCGCCGACGCCAGCGCCCGCGTGAACGCCTCTTCGATGAACGGCCGTGTCACCAGCGAACTGCCCATCACGATCGAAAAATCCTCCCGCCGCTCGCTCCACGGCGCCCTCGGCAAAGGCGAAGCCTCCGTCTCGATGGACTCGATGAACGGCTCGCTCTCGATTCGCGCTCGCACCTAATTCTCCACCTCCATGTCCACCGCGCTCCGCCGCCTCGCCCTCGTCGCTCTTTCCCTCGCCACCGCCGCCTCGCTCTCCGCGACGGTGACCGAGAAATTCAACCAGACCCACCCGCTCGCCGCCGACGGCACGGTCGCCCTCAGCAACGTCAACGGCACCGTTGAGATCGTCGGCTGGGACAAGAACGAAGTCAGCATCGAGGCCGAGAAGATCGCTTCAAACGAAGCCGGCATGAAGCGCATCGAGATCGACGTCGACGCCACGCCCGACCGCGTGACGATCAAGACGAAGCTCGAGAAGAAGTGGTTTTCCTTCGGCTTCAACCGCGCCGAAGTCCGCTACAAGCTCCACGTGCCCGCCTCGGCGACACTGCGAAAAATCGACGTCGTGAACGCCGACGTCCACGTCCGTGGCGTCAAAGGCTACGTCGATCTCGACACCGTGAACGGCTCCATCGACGCCGAGGGTCTCGCCCGCGGCGGCCGCTTCGACACCGTCAACGGCTCGATCCGCGCCAGCTTTGTCGAAGTCGGCGCGAAGGACCGCATCGTCCTCGATACCGTCAACGGTTCCGCCACGGTCACGCTGCCCGCCAACGCCGCATTCAGCCTCAAAGCCGATTCGGTCAACGGCAGCATCTCGTGCGACTACCCGATCACGATCGGCAAAGCCGGCAGCCGCCACCTGAAAGGCGACGTCAACGGCGGCGGCGCCGAAGTCGTGCTCGACTCCGTCAACGGCGGCCTCGCCGTCCGCGCAAACCGCTGAGTTCCCAGCTCGGGGCATGCCGCCCTGGCATCCCATTCATGGGACGGCGCAATTTCGCTTTTAGGCTAACCGGACTATTGCGCCTTCCTCAGGAAACCCGCAAAGCGCTGCGCGAGCGGGAATAAGCTTCTTCCGCACGCTTGGCACAACGGCTGCAATTTCGCGGCCGTGCTGCTCGCCACGCACTCGATCCACTTTCGTGTCCACACGCGTGTTTTGCTCACGTTGCTGGTCGCGTGCGCGATCGCCACGGCGATGTGGGCGCAACCTCCCGCGCGCGAGCTGCTGCGCGACGCCAATGCCGCACTGAAAGCCGGCGATCGCCGCCTCGCGCTCGCAAAACTCGAAACCGCCCGCGACCTGCTGCCCGATTATCCGCGCCTCCACCTCCAAATGGCGCGCCTGCACGCGGCGTCCGGCGACAACGCCGCCGCGTTCGCTTCCCTGCTGAAGTTGGCCGATCTCGGCGTCGCGCACGACGCGGCGAACGACGCCGCGCTCGCACCCTTGCACGCCTCTCCCGCGTGGGCGGACACCGTCGCCCGCTTCGCCGCCAACACCGCGCCGCGCGGTCGCGCCGAGCGCACGCTCACGCTTCCGGCCCGCGACGGCATCATCGAAACCGCCGTGGCCGACTCGCACGGACGCTGGTATTTCGCCGATGTCCGCAATCGCTGCATTGGCGTGCGCGAAGCGGTCGGCACCGTCCGCGCTTTTTCGAGCGAGCGCGACGGTCTCGCCGGCGTTTTCAGCCTCGCGCTCGACGAAACGCATCAGCGCCTGTGGGCGGGCATTTCCGCCACGCCGGAAGTCAAAGGCTACCGCGCCGAGGAAAACGCCTCGGCGTTCCTCGCGGAATACGATCTGCAATCCGCCAAACTCGTGCGCGTGCTGCGATTGCCAGAGGATGGCCGCACGCACGTCCTCGGCAGCCTTGCCCTCGCGCCCGACGACACCGTGTTCGCGACGGACAGCGGCGCGCCGTGCATCTGGCGCGTGAATCCCGCCGACGGCTCCGTCGCGTCGTGGCTCACGAGCGACGACTTCGCCTCGCTGCAGGGCCTCGCGTTCTCTGCCGACGGCAAGACGCTCTACGTCGCTGACTACGCGCGCGGCATCTGGGCCATCGATGTCGCGACCAAGGCGCCTCTCCGCCTGCGTGCACCGGCGCACGCCACGTTGTTCGGGATCGACGATCTCCGCCTCGCTTCGGCTAGCGCGCTCGTCGCCGTGCAGAACGGCATCGAACCGCAACGCGTGATCCGTCTCGACTTCGATTCCGCCGGTGAAATCTCCGCCGCCCACGTCCTCGCCTCCGCCTTGCCCGGCATGGACGACCTCGCGGGCGGCTGGCTGCGCGAAGGCCGCTACGTCGTCGTCGGCAACGCCGGCTGGTCGCTCTTCGACGCGCCTGGCTCCGCCCCGGCACCGCGCGACGTGCGTCTCTTTTCCGTCATCCCTTAATTTTCCACGCCATGTTCATCGAATCTTTCGGCCAAGACCTGCGCATCGGCCTGCGCGTCCTCGTTAAGGAAAAAGGCTTTTGCGCGCTCGCCGTCACGGTGCTGGCGCTCGGCATCTGCGCCGTCACCACGATGTTCGCCGTCGTCAACGGCACGCTCTTGCGGGGCTTCTCGTTCCCCGAGCCCGACCGACTCGTCGACGTGCAACTTGTCGATCCGACAAATTTCCAGCCGAACAACTTCAACGGTCAGATCCTCACCGTCGACTTCAAGGAAATGAGCGAGATGGAGCTGAAGTCGTTTTCCAGCCTCAGTGCTTACCTGAACGGCTCGACCGTCAACGTGACCTACCAGGGCCAGCCGCGCCGCTACCAAGGCGGCTACATCTCGCACGACTTCTTCCGCACGCTCGGCATCAAACCGGCGCTCGGCCGCGACTTCCTCCCCGAAGATGACCGCCCGGCCGTCGACAAGGCCGTCATCCTCTCCGATACGCTCTGGAAATCCGATTTCGGCGGCGATCCCTCGATCCTCAACAAACCCATCCGCGTCAACGGCACCGCCGCCACCGTCGTCGGCATCATGCCGCCGAAGTTCCAGTTCCCGCAGAACGAGCAGCTCTGGATTCCCGTCAACGCCTCGTTCCCGCCGCGCGGGCGCGCCGACCGGAACAACCAAACGGTGAACATCATCGGTCGCCTGAAGCCCGGCGTGAGCCTCGACGCGGCGCAGAACGAAATCGACGTCATCGCCAAGCAGTTCGCGCAGTCCTATCCGGAGACCAACAAGCAGTTCTCGATGGGTTACGTCCGCCCGCTGATCGAGTCGTTCGTCGGCGGCGGCTTCCGCCAGACCGTTTTCACCATGCTCGCGTTCTGCGTCGGCGTGCTGCTCATCGCCTGCGTCAACGTGATGAACATGCAGTTCGCGCGCGCCACGCTGCGCAGCAAGGAACTCGCGATCCGCTCGTCGCTCGGCGCCGGTCGTTGGCGCCTCCTGCGCCAGATGCTCACCGAAAGCCTGCTCGTCGCCTCGCTTGGCGCCCTCGTCGGCGTGGGGCTCGCGTTCTGGTCCACCGATTTCATCGACGCGGCCTCGCGCAACACCGCGTTTCCCCTGCCCGCCTGGATGGCCTTCACCATCGATCCGATGGTGCTCGTCGCCGTCGTCGGCTTCACGCTCCTGGCCGCGCTCGTCTCGGGCCTTGTGCCGGCGTGGTTGTCGTCGCGCGCCAACGCCGCCGAAGTGCTCAAGGAATCCGGCCGCGGCAACACCGGACGCACGATCAATCTCATCACGAAGGGTCTCGTCGTCTTCCAGATTTTCATCACGAGCATCCTGCTCGTCGTCGGCCTGCTCCAGGTGCAGTCGATCCTCCGCGCGCAAACGCTCGACCTCGGCTACGACACCGGCGGCGTCCTCGGCGCGCGCATCGGCCTCATGGAGGGCGACTACCCGACCGCCGCCACTCGCGCGTTGTTCTACCAGAAACTCGTCCGCGAACTCCGCGCCACGCCCGACTTCGAGTCCGCCGGACTCACCATCCGTTTTCAGATGATGTTCGCGCCGCAGGCCCCGATCGAGATCGAGGGCAAGAGCTACGCGCAACCCAGCGACCGCACGATCGCGCAGGCGGAGAACGTCTCGCCCGACTTCGCCCGCACGCTCGGCCAGAAGATCGTCGAAGGCCGCTACCTGACCGACGAGGACGCCGATGCGCGCGAGCCCGTCGCCGTCGTGAACGCCACTTTCGCCCGCAAGCACTTCGGCACCGAGTCCGCCGTCGGCCGCCGCATCCGCACGAACTCTCCCGACGGCAAAAACGCCGGCGTGTGGCGCCGCATCGTCGGCGTCGTCACCGACGTCCGCATGCTCGGCCCGTTCAACACCCAGAACGACAACGCGGGCTTCTACGTGCCGCTCACCGCCGCGATCTTCGGCCCGTTGCCGACGGAAGTCACCGCGCCGCAGTTCGTCACCATCGTCGCCAAGCCCCGCGGCGGCCAGCGCGGCGAATCGCTCACTCGGGCGATCAGCGCCGTCGTGCAAAAAATCGACCCCAACCTCCCGCCCTACTTTGTCCAGACACCGAAGGCCTCGCTCGACGCCATCCTCGCGCAAAACCGCATCGTCGCCGGCCTCTTCGGCGTGTTCGGCCTGATGGCCATCGTGCTCGCCTCGGTCGGCCTCTACGGCGTCCAGAGCTTCTCGGTCAACCAACGCACGCAGGAGTTCGGTGTCCGCATGGCGCTCGGAGCGCAGCCCTCGACGATTCTCGGCATGGTCTTCCGCAGCGGAGCCTGGCAGCTCGGCCTGGGCCTCGCGCTCGGGCTCGGGATCATGTGGACGATCGCGACGATCTTCTCCCAACAGATTGCCGGCGCGTTGTTCATCACCCAAATCGCGCCGTCCGATCTGCCGACCTACGTGGCGGTAGCCGGCCTGCTCACGCTGGTATCCGCCGGCGCCGTTCTCGTGCCCGCCCAACGCGCCACCCGCGTCGACCCGATGGTCGCGCTGCGTGCCGAGTAACCGCCTCGCGACACCCGCCCCTTTCCCCGTCATCCCATGCTCCCCGATCTCCGCTTCGCCTTCCGCTCACTCTCCAAAACCCCGGGATTCACGACCGTGGCCGTGCTCACCATGGCGATCGCCATCGGCGCCTGCACCGCCCTGTTCAGCGTGCTCCAAGCCGTCGTGCTGCGCCCGCTGCCGTATCCGAACCTCGACACGCTGGTCTCGATCTGGGCGGTGCAGGCCGACCGCAATCTCCAGGCGCCTGCCGTTTCGTGGGACAAATACCTCGCGTTCCGCGAGCGCAAGGACGTGTTCGCCGACATCGCGCTGCTCGCCAACAACGGCTTCACGCTCACCGCCGAGCGCGCCGAGCCGGAACAAGTCACGGGCCTCCACGTCTCCGCCAACTTCCTCCCCGTGCTCGGCCTCGCGCCGCTCAAGGGCCGTAATTTCACGGTCGACGAGGACCGCGCGGGCGGCGCGCCGGTCGTCATGATCAGCGCCCGCCTCTGGCGCAACCGCTTCGGCGGCGCCGCCGACGTCATCGGCCGCACGCTCCAGGTCGACGGCGTGGCCCGCGAGGTGATCGGCGTCCTGCCCGACCCGATGCCCGTGCCGTTCAACGGCACCGACGTCGTCGTCACCGCCGCGCGCGAGCTTCCCTACCTGACGGAGCAGCAGCGCAACTTCGCCGTCTTCCACGGTGCGCTTGCCCGCCTCGCGCCGGGAGTCACCCGCGAACAAGCCAACCTGCGCCTCACGGAAATGAGCAAGCAGTTCGCCGCCGCCCACGCCGGCCACCTCGATGCGCCGAACGCCAACGAGGCCCGACCGATCGCGCAGCAGGTCCTCGGCAATCTCGGCCAGCTCTTTTGGACACTCGCCGGCGCCGTCGCCGCCGTCCTGCTCATCGCCTGCGCGAACATCGCCAATCTCTTCCTCGCCCGCGTCAGCGCCCGCCAAAAGGAAATCGCCGTCCGCATGTCGCTCGGTGCCCGCCCCTCCGAGGTGGTGCGACAGTTCCTCATCGAAAGCCTCGCGTTCACCGCCGTCGCCGCCTCGCTCGGCGTGCTGCTCGCGTGGTGGAGCTTGCGCGGCATCGAGCTGCTCGCCGGCCCGCAACTCCCGCGCGGCGACGAGATCGCCCTCGATCCCGGCGTGCTCACGTTCTCCGTCGTTGTCGCGTTGCTCGCTTCGCTCGTCGTCGGACTTTACCCCGCGCTCCAAGCGTCGCGCACCGATGTCGGCTCCGTGTTGAAGGACAACACCCGCGGCGCCGGCGGCGGCACCGCCGCCAAGACCTTCCGCCACGCCCTCGTCGTCGCCCAGGTCGCCCTATCCCTCTGCCTGCTCATCGGCGCCGGCCTGCTCGTGCTGAGCTTCAGCAAACTGAACCGCGCCGACCCGGGCTTCGCCACCGAGGGCCGCGCCTTTGGCGGCGTCAGCTTGCCGACCTCCAAATACGACACGCCGGAACGCGTGCGCGAATTTCACCGCCGCCTGCAGGAACAGCTCCGCCAGACGCCCGAGCTCCAACACGGCGGCCTCTCCGGCAACGTGCCGCTCGCCGGCGGCGGCTTTCTCTCGCCCTACACCGTCAAGGGCCGGCCGATCGTGCCGTTCGGCGAGCGTCCGCTGGCCACGATCAGCAACGTCAGCGTCGACTACTTCGCCACGCTCGGGATCAAGCTGAAGGCCGGCCGCTTCTTCGCCGACACCGACACCGCCCAGTCCGAGCAGGTCTGCCTCATCAACGAGACGCTCGCGAAGAAACTCTTCCCCAACTCCGATCCGCTCAACGAATCCTTCGTCATCGGCCCCAAAACCGACATCGTCGTCCGCATCGTCGGCGTCGTGAAGGACGTCAAGACCGCCGGCCTCAACGCGCCCGCCGGTGACGAGATCTACTATCCCTTCAACCAGCGCGGCCCGATCTTCACCGGTGTCGTCGGCCACGCCCAGCCGGGACTCGCCGCCGCCGCCGTGATTCCGGCGCTGCGCCGCGCCGTCGCCGCCGTCGATCCCAACGTCGCGCTCGCCAACGTCCAGACGATGCCCGATCTCCTCACGCAATCGCTCGGCGTCCAGCGCGTGACGATGTCGCTGCTGCTCGTCTTCGCCGCCATCGCCGCCCTGCTCGCCGCCGTCGGCGTCTACTCGATCATGGCCTACGCCGTCACCCAGCGCACCGGCGAGATCGGCGTCCGCCTCGCGCTCGGCGCGAGCGAACGCGACATTCTCGGCCTCATCCTGCGCGGCGGCGCCTGGCAGGTCGGCCTCGGCCTGCTGCTCGGCGTCGCCGGTGCGCTCGCCTCCAGCCGGCTCCTCGAGCAGGCGCTCTACGAGGTGAAACCGTTCGACCCGCTTGTCTTCTCCGTCGTAGGCGCCGGCTTCGCCGCCGTCGCGCTCCTCGCCTGCCTCATCCCCGCCCGCCGTGCCATGCGCGTCGATCCCATGATCGCGCTGCGGGCCGAGTAACCGTCGCCTCTTTTCCACTCTTTCCTCCACGCTCCACATGCTCGCCGACCTCCGTTTCGCTCTCCGCTCGCTCGCCAAGACTCCCGGCTTCACCGTCGTCGCCGTGCTCACGATGGCCATCGCCATCGGCGCCTGCACCGCGCTGTTCAGCGTGCTGCAGGCCGTCGTGCTCCGCCCGTTGCCTTACCCGAATCCCGACGCACTCGTCTCGATCTGGGCCCGCAACGACGAGCGCAACCTCGAGGCGCCGGCGCTTTCCTGGGCGAAGTTCGAGGCGTTCCGCACGCGCACCGACGTGTTCACCGACATTTCCATGTCAGCCGGCAACAGCTTCACGCTCACCGAGGGCGAAGGCGAACCCGAGCAACTCCCCGGCCTCCACGTCACCGAAAATTTCCTCCCGATCCTCGGTCTCGGCACCCTTCGCGGCCGCAATTTCACGAAGGAAGAAGATTCCGAAGGCGGCGCACCGGTCGCGATGATCAGCCGCCAGCTCTGGCAGACGCGCTTCAACTCCGACCCGAACATCGTCGGCCGCCTCGTCCAATTCGACGGCGTCGGCCGCACCGTGGTGGGTGTGTTCGACAACCTCCCGCTGCCGTTCAACGGCACCGCGGTGCTGGTGCCGCGCGCTGACGACTTGCCCTATCTCCCGCGCGCCAACCGCGACAACGCCATCACGCATCAGGCCATCGCCCGCCTCGCGCCGGGCGTGTCGCTGAAGGTCGCCAACCTGCGGCTCGCGGAAATGGTGCAGCAGTTCAAGGCCGACAAAGCCTCGCACATCGACGCCGAGAACAAGAACGAACTCCGCACCGTCACCCAGCAGGTGCTCGGCAACCTCGACCGCACGTTCTGGACGCTGGCCGGCGCAGTCGCCGCCGTCCTGCTCATCGCCTGCGCGAACATCGCCAACCTCTTCCTCGCACGCGTCAGCGCCCGCCAAAAGGAAATCGCCGTCCGCTTGTCGCTCGGCGCGCGTCGCGGCGAAGTCGTGCGGCAATTCCTCGCCGAGAGCATCGTCTTCACCCTCGCCGCCGGCGCGATCGGCGTCCTGCTCTCGTGGTGGAGCCTGCGCGGCATCCAGGTCGTCGCCGGCCCGCAACTCCCGCGCGCCGACGAAATCTCCCTCGACCCCGTCGTGCTCGGCTTCGCGCTCGTCACCGCACTCCTCGCCGCGGTGCTCATAGGCGTCTACCCGGCGTGGCAGGCGTCGCGCACCGACGTCGGCACCGTCCTCAAGGACAACACCCGCGGCGCCGGTGGCGGCTCGGCCGCGAAAGCCTTCCGCCATATTCTCGTCGTCGCACAGGTCGCGATGTCGCTCACGCTGCTCATCTGCGCCGGGTTGCTCGTCCTGAGTTTCTACAAGCTCCAGAACGCCGACCTCGGCTTTCAAGTCGAGCGCCGCGCTCTCGGCCAGCTCAACCTCCCGAGCGCGCGCTACTCCAAGCCGGAGCAATCGCGCGAGTTCTACCAACAGCTCCAGCAAAAGCTCAACGAAGCGCCCGAGCTCGAGGCCGGCGGGGTCGCCTTCGGCGCACCGCTGACCGGCATCGGCGCCATCTCGCCGTTCGCCGTCCAGGGCCGCCCGATTCCCGAACTCACCAAGCAACCGCTCGCGAGCATCCGCCAGGTGAGCTACGGCTACTTCGCGGCGATGGGCATCCAGCTCCGCGAAGGCCGGTTCTTCGACACCACCGACCGCAACGGCGGCGAAAACGTCGTCCTCGTCAACGAGACGCTCGCGAAAAAGCTCTTCCCGGGTGAAAGCGCCCTCGACAAGGTGCTCCTCACCGGCCGCGGCAACACGAAGAACCGCATCGTCGGCGTCATCCGCGACGTCAAGGCCTCCGGCCTCGCCGCGCCGCCACCGGACGAAATCTATTTCCCGCGCTCCCAGCGCGGCGGCGCCTTCATGAACGTCGTCGCAGCCGCCAAGCCGGGCCTCAACGCCTCGACCGTCATCCCCGTGCTCCGCCGGCTGGTGAAGGAGATCGATCCCACCGTCGCCGTCGCGACGCCGCAAACTTACGAACAACTCGTGGCCGCCTCCATCGGCGTGCAACGCGTGACGATGGCGCTGCTTCTCGCCTTCGCCGGCATCGCCGCGCTGCTCGCGGCCGTCGGCGTCTACTCGGTCATGGCCTACGCCGTCACCCAGCGCACCGGCGAGATCGGCGTGCGCATGGCGCTCGGCGCGACACCCGGCAGCATCCTCGCGCTTGTCCTCCGCTCCGGCGCGGTCCAGGTCGGCGGCGGCCTCGCGCTCGGCCTGATCGGAGCGTTCGCGGCGAGCCGCCTGCTCAGCGACGTGCTCTATCAAGTGAAGCCCTTCGATCCGCTGGTCTTCTCCGTCGTCGCGTTGTTCTTCGCCGTCGTGGCCACCGCCGCCTGCCTCGTGCCCGCGGCGCGCGCCACGCGCGTGAGTCCGCTCGACGCGCTGCGCAGCGAATAGTCTCCTCTCCATGCTAACCGATCTCCGCTACGCGCTCCGCCAACTGACGAAATCGCCGGGCTTTTCGCTCACCGTCCTGCTGATCCTCGCCCTCGGCATCGGCGCGACAACCATCGTCTTCACGATCGTCGATTCCGTGTTGCTGCGGCCGGTCGAGTATCCGGAGTCGGATCGCCTCGTCGTGGTGCGCGAGCGCTCGATGCCTCGCTTTCCGCAGTTTTCCGTTTCACCCGGCAACTACGCGAGTTTCGCCTCGGAGATCGAGGCGTTCGAGAGCACCTACGCCACGACCGGCCGTCTCTTCAATCTCACCGGCCGGGGCGATCCGGTGCGCGTGAGCGCGCTCGCCGCCAGCGGCCGCTACTTCGAAGTTCTCAAAACGCCGCCGTTCATCGGCCGCGCCTTCGGCCCTGCGGAGGACGCCCCGGGCAAAGGAAACGTCGTCGTGCTCATGCACGCCTTCTGGCAACGGCAGTTCGGCGGCCGCCGGGAGGTCGTCGGCGAGGCGATCACGTTGAGCGGACAGAGCTACACCGTGATCGGCGTCATGGGGCCGGATTTCCGCCGCGGCAGCACGCTGGATTTGATCGTGCCCATGGCCCTGCCCACCGACCAGGCCGGCCAGCGCGGCGGGCACTATCTCAGCATGGTGGGCCGGCTGAAGCCGGGCGCGACGCTCGAGCAGGCCAACGCCCAGCTCGCCGCCGTGACGGCCCGCCTCGCGCGCGAATTCCCCGACTCGAACGCCGGCTGGGACGCGTTCGCGATCACGATGCTCGAGAACAACACCCGGAGCGCCCGCACCGCACTCTATCTGCTGCTCGGGGCCGTCGGCGCCATGCTCCTGATCGCCTGCGCCAACATCGCCAACCTGATGCTCGCCCGCGCGACCGTGCGGCACCGCGAAATCTCCATCCGCGCCGCGCTCGGCGCCTCGCGCTGGCGCACGGTGAGGTTGCTGCTTACGGAAAGCCTGCTGCTCTCGCTCGCCGGCGGCGCCCTCGGCGTCCTCGCCGCGCGTTGGGGACTCGATCTGGTGCTCGCATTCGGCAGCGACGCGCTGCCGCGCGCGGCGGAGATCGCGCTCGACTGGCGCGCCATTGGCGCCACGACCGCCTTGTCGGTCGTGACCGGCATCGCCTTCGGGCTCGCGCCGGCGCTGGCCGGGGTGCGGGTCAATCTCATCGACGCGCTCAAGAGCGGCGCCCGCACGGCCGGCGACAGCGGCATGCGCTGGGCACGCTCGGCCCTCGTCGTGATTGAGATGGCGCTGGCGCTGATTCTCCTGACCTGCGCCGGCCTGCTCATGCGGAGCTTCGTGACACTCGTGCACACCAGCCCCGGTTTCGATCCGAGCGGCGTCGCCGTCGCCTCGGTCGCGCTGCCCGAAAGCCAATACGACACGCCGGAAAAACAGGCGCTGTTCGTCGAACAGGTCCTCGCCAACTACCGCGCGGTGCCAGGCGCGCGCTTCGCCGCGGCCTCGCACTCCATGCCCTATGTGAGCAACGAGTGGATTCTCTCGCTCGAGTTCGAGGGGCGTCCCGCCCCGAAGCCCGGCGAGGGCGTCTCCGTGCATTACTTCGCGATCACCCCGGACTACTTCCGCGCGATGGGCGTCCCGCTCCTGCGCGGTCGCTCGTTCACGGCCGCCGACCGGAAGGACGCCCCGCGCGTGGCGATCGTGAGCGAATCGTTCGTGCGCCAGCATTTCCCCTCCGGCGAGGCGCTCGGCCAGCGTGTTGCCGTGGGCATCGGTCCCCAAGTGTGGCACGAAATCGTCGGCATCGTCGGCGACATCAAGCACGCCCGCGTCGACGTGGCGACGATGCCGCAGGTCTACGAGCCCCTCGCCCAACAACCGTTCGACACCGTCACGTTTGCCGTGCGTTTCGACACGCCCGCCGCCGCTGCCGCGGCCGGGAGCGCGCTCAAGCAAGGCGTGCTCGCGGTCGATCCCGCCCAGCCGGTCATGCTTGGCCGGACGCTCAGCGGCTACGTCGACGAGACGAGCGCGCGGGAGCGCTTCATCCTGGGACTCTTCGGCGTCTTCGCCGTGCTCGCCGTGCTGTTGGCGGCCCTCGGCATCTACAGCGTGATCGCCTACGGTGTCGCGCAGCGTCGCACGGAATTCGGCGTGCGCGTCGCGCTGGGAGCGATGCCGGCGGACATTCTCCGGTTGGTGCTGGCGACCGGCGGCAGGCTGCTCGCACTCGGTGTGCTGCTCGGTCTGGCCGGCTCGCTCGCCGCGTCCCGTTTGCTGGAATCGATGCTCTTCCGCACCAACGCCCGCGATCCTCTCGTCCTCGCCGCCGTCGCCGCGCTGCTCGGCGCCGTCGCCCTTGTCGCGTGCCTCGTCCCCGCACGGCGCGCGGCCCGCATCGACCCGATGACCGCCCTGCGCGCGGAATAATCTCCGACCACTCCACCACCCATGCCCTCCAGCCTCCGCTCTCTCTTCCGCAACATCGCGCGCGCGCCGTTTCTCAGCGCCGTCATCATCGGCTCGCTGGCCGTCGGCGTCGGCGTGAACACCGTCATCTTCAGCTGGCTGCGCGAAGTGGCGTTCGATCCGCTGCCGGGCACCCGCAGCGCCGGACTCGTTTCCCTCGAGACGCTCGACGATACCGGCCGCTACGTCTCCACCTCGTGGCTCGAATACCTCGACCTCCGCGAACGCGTCCCGTCGCTGCCGGGCATCGCGCTCCAGCGCAACCGTCCGCTCACGCTCGGCGATGCGACGGCGGGCGAACGTGTGTCCGCGCAAATGGTGTCGGACAACTTCTTCGAAGTCCTCGGCGTCGCTCCCGGTCTCGGACGATTCTTCCGCGCCGGCGAAGGCCTTCATGCCGGCGACGAGCCGACCGTCGTCCTCTCGCACGATTTCTGGCGCAAACGCTTCCACGCCGATCCGGCGATCATCGGCCGCACCGTGCGGCTCAACGATCGCGTCTGCACCGTCGCGGGCGTCGCGCCGCGCGGCTTTTTCGGCGGACTAAACTCGGTGAGCTTCGACGTCTGGGTGCCCGCCGCCTTCGCCCGCGAGTTCCAACCCGGCAGCACCGAGCTCACCGACCGCAAAGCGCGCGGCTACACGATGCTCACGCGCCTGCCGCCCGGCGTCGGCGCGCCGCGCGTGCAGGGCGAACTCGATGCCGCCGCCCGCTTCCTCCTCGAATCCTACCCGGAAACCAATCGCGGCCTCGGCTACACGCTTCTGCCGCTCTGGCGCTCGCCTCGCGGCGGACAGGCGATGGTCCTCGCGCTGGCCACGCTCCAATTGTTTGCCGCCCTCGTCCTCGCGGTCGTGTGCGCCAACACCGCGGGCCTGCTCCTCGCCCAAGCCTCGACGCGCCGGCGCGAGATCGGCGTCCGCCTCGCGCTCGGCGCCTCGCCCCGCCGCATCTTGTTACAGCTCCTCGGCGAAAGCGTCACGCTGTCGGCTTGCGCGATCCTCGGCGGCTACCTCGTCGCCCTCTGGGGCGGCGACATTCTCCGCAACCTGCCGTTCTCGCTCCCCGGCAATTTGCACCTGCGCGTTGCCACCGAACTCAACTGGCCGGCCCTCGTCTTCGGCGGCGGCCTCGCGCTCGTCTGCGGAGTTTTGTTCGGCCTCGCCCCGGCTCTTCAACTCACACGCGCCGACGTCGTCGACTCGCTGCGCAACGGCTCCGGCGCCCTGCCCGGACGCAGCCGGCTCCGCGATACGCTCGTCATGCTCGAAGTCGCGCTCGCGGTCGTGCTTCTCGTGCTGGCGGGGCTCTACTCGCTCAGTTTCCGCCGCGCCCTCGCGGCCAATCCCGGCTTCGACGTCGATCGCGTCCTCCTCGCATCCCTCGACCTCGGGGCCAAGGGCTACAACGGCGCGCGCACGCGCGCGTTCACGCCCGATCTGTTGCGCCGGCTCCGCGAGACGCCGGGCATCACCGGTGCCTCCGTCAGCAACAGCGTGCTCCTCGACCTCCACGGTCTGCCGACCGGCGTGATCGCCGTCGCAGGCTATCCGTTCGATGGCACGGCGAAGATCCGCTACGCCTTCGCCTCGCCGGGACACCTGCAAACCCTCGGCATGCCGCTGCGCGCCGGCACCGACCTCACGCCGCTCGAGCGGGCCGACCTGCCCGTCGACGCCGTCATCAACGAGCGCATGGCGCAGCTCTACTGGCCGGACGTCTCGCCGCTCGGACGCAAGTTCATCGTCAACGACACCGAATACATCGTCAGCGGCGTCGTGCGCGACGCCCGCTACGAATTCCTCAACGAGGCGCCCTTGCCGCTCGCGTGGCTCACGGTGCGCTCGCGCACGCTGGTGCAGCCTGTCCTGCACATCCGCAGCGACGGCGATCCGCGCGCCACGCTCGGCGCCGTGCGCGATGCCTTGCGGCAGGTCGATCCCGCGCTGCCGCTCCTCGAAATCCGCACTCTCGCGCAACACGTCGAAAACAACCTGATCACACAGCGCATGCCCGCGCAGATGCTCGCCTTCCTCGGCCCGCTCTCCCTCGTGCTCGCCGCCATCGGCCTCTACGCCGTCATCGCCTACGCCCTGGCCCAGCGCACGCGCGAGATCGGCGTGCGCATCGCGCTGGGTTCATCCACGGGTCGGGTCGTCGGCCTCATGGTTTGGCAAGGCATGCGCGTCGTCCTGATCGGCGGCGCAGCCGGTTGGGTCGTGGCGCTGACGATCGGCTATTTTCTGCAACGCCGCCTCGTGGGTGTGCACTTCGGCGAACCGATCGTGTATGCAGGCGTGCCGCTGCTCCTGCTCGGCGTCACTGCGCTCGCGTGCTGGCTTCCCGCGCGCCGCGCCGCCCACGTCGACCCGATGGTCGCGCTGCGCTCCGAATGATCACAGCTCGTTCTTTTGCCTCCCTGTCACGTCCGCCCGCTCCCGTGTTTCCCGTCCGCCGTCGCCGTGCGCGAAAACTGACGGTCGCGCCGCGGGCGAAGTAATTTCCTACTTCGCCCCACGCTGATCCTACCCGCCATGATGACCCTGCGCCTCGCCTTCCGCTCGCTGCTGAGAAATCCTGGCTTCACCGCCACCGTCGTGCTCGTCCTCGCGCTCGGCATCGGCGCCACCACCGCCATCTTCAGCGTCATCCACGCGGTGCTGCTCCACCCGTTCCCCTACAAGCAGGGCAACGAGATCCTCTTCGTCGCCTCGATGCGCACCACCGAGCCGGACAGCCAGTTTTCCGTCACCTACCCGGATTTCCTCGACTGGCAAAAGGCCGCGCAGTCCACTGAGGAACTCGTCTACGCCGGCGCCGACGCGGTGACGCTCACCGGCATTCCCGAACCGGCTTCGCTCCGCAACGCCACCATCTCCTCCGGCGCCTGGTCGCTGCTCGGCATGCAGCCGATTCTCGGCCGCGTCTTCACCGCCGACGAAGATCGCCCCTCCGCCACGCCTGTCGTCGTGCTCAGCCACGCCACGTGGAAGAACCGCTTCGCGTCCGATCCGGCGATTCTCAACCGGATCATCCAGCTCAACGGCGTCGCCCACACCGTCATCGGCGTCATGCCGCCCAATTTCAAATTCTGGGCCGGCGACATCTGGACTCCCGTCGGCCTAAACGCCGGCACGCCCATCCTCCAAAGCCGCGTGCTGCGCACCGACGCCTGGGTCGTCACGCGCCCGAAGCCGGGCAAGACCATGGAGGACGTCCGCGCCGAGCTGAACGTCATCGCCGCGCAGATCGCGCAGCAACACCCGGACACCAACAAGGACGTGGGCGTCCGCCTCGAGCGCCTCGCCGCCAACACCGGCTCCCAACTGCGCGACCCGCTCATGATCCTCCTCGCCGCCGTCGGTGGTGTGCTGCTCATCGCTTGCGCCAACGTCGCCAATCTGCTCCTCGCGCGCACCACCGCGCGCCGCCGCGAGTTCGCCCTGCGCGCCGCCCTCGGCGCCGATCGCGGCCAGTTGCTCCGGCAAACCCTCCTCGAGGGCGTGCCGCTCGCGCTCCTCGGCGGTCTCGCCGGCGTGGTCCTCGCTTACTGGGGACTCGAGGCGATCCTCGCCGTGATCCCCGCCGACGCCGTGCCGGCCGAGTCCGAGATTCGCGTTAACGGCCTCGTCCTGCTCTTCTCACTCGCCGTCACGCTCGGCACTTTGCTGCTCTTCGCGCTCTTCCCCGCGCTCGAAGGCTCTCGCGCCGCACTCGCGCCCGGGCTCGCGGACGACGCACGCGGCACCGCCAGCGCGCGCACCGGCCGCGTCCGCTCCGGCCTCATCGTCGCAGAAGTCGCCCTCTCGCTCATGCTGCTCGTCGCCGCCGGGCTTCTCCTGCGGAATTTCGCGCGACTCCAGCGCGTCGATCTCGGTTTCGACCGCGAGCACCTCCTCGTCATTCCCATCCAGCTGCCCGAGTCGCGCTACGCCTCCACCGAGCAATCGACACAGTTTTTCGAGGCCGCCGTCGAGCGGCTCCGCCAGCTTCCTGTCGTCGCTTCCGTCGCACACTCCACCAATGTTCCGATGATGGGCGGCAGCGGCATGCCGCTGGTCGTCGAAGGCAAAACCTACAACTCGCTCGACGACCTGCAGAGCGTCCAGTTCACCTTCGGCACCGCCGACCTCCTCCGCGCCCAGGGCATCCGCCTCAAACGCGGCCGCGGCCTCGAGCCCACCGACACCGCCGGTTCGCAACCGGTGATCCTGCTCAACGAGGCCGCCGTGAAGCGCTTCCTGCCCGACGGCGATCCGCTCGGCAAACGGGTCATGCTCGGCGTTCCCGAACATCTCAACAAGGGCGGCATCCTCCCATCCGAACTGTCGAAAACCCAATGGGCCACCGTCGTCGGTGTCGTCGAGAACGTCCGCCATTTCGGTCCAGTGAGCAGCGATATATTCTCAGCTTACGCTCCGCTGCGCCAGGCGTGGGACTTCCCGCCGCTGCGCCGCGCGGGCTTCCTGCTCGTCCGCACAAAGGGCGCGCCGCTCGACGCGGTCCCGATGGTCCGCTCCACCCTCCGCGCCCTCGATCCCAATCTCCCCGTCGAACGCATCACGACGATGGATCTCACGCTGCGGGATTTCCTCCGCGGCACGCGCTTCAACACGCTCCTTCTCGGCCTGTTCGCCGGCACCGCCCTCGCTCTCGCGGCGGTCGGCATCTACGGCGTCGTCGCGTGGAACGTCACGCAACGCACGCGCGAGATCGGCGTCCGCCTCGCCCTCGGCGCCGAGCCGCGCGCCATCCTGCGCCTCGTCATTTCCCAATCCATGCGCGTCGTCGCCCTCGGCCTCGTGCTCGGACTCGCCGGCGCGCTCGCCACCACGCGTTTCCTCCAGTCGCAGCTCGCCAACCTCAGCGCGTTCGACCCCTGGACGTTCGGCGTGGTCGTCGTCGTGCTCGCCGTCTCCGCGCTGCTCGCCTGCTGGCTGCCCGCCCACCGTGCCACGAAGGTGAACCCCGTCGACGCCCTCCGCGCCGAATAGCGCGCGCACGCGATCGGTTCGCACGCGCCCACTCATCCCGCGGATTGCAGTGCTCGTCCTGCACTGCGGCGGCCTGTCCGCTGTCGCGTTGCCCACCCCGGCGCGCCGCGCCATCAAACGCGCGCCCCTCCCCGCCCCAGCCCGCCCATGCATTCGCTCAAGACCGCTTTCCGTTCGCTCCTGAAATCGCCCGGCTTCACCGCCGTCGCCGTCCTCACCATCGCCGTCGGCATCGGCGCCAACACCACGCTGTTCACGCTCTTCGACCGCCTGATGCTCAACCCCGTCTCGTTCCCCGAGCCCTCGCGCCTCGTGGCCGTGTGGGCGGTGAACAACGAGCGGCAATTCGTCGCGCCCGCGATCTCGTGGCCGCGTTTCGAAGAACTCCATCGCTCCACCGGGAGTGTTTTCGAGTCGCTCACGACGTCGTCGTTCGACTCCCACACGCTCACCGGCAACGGCGAGCCGGAGCAGGTCACGGTGCTGCGCGTCACCGCCGATTTCTTTTCCACGATCGGGATCAAGCCGGCGCGCGGTCGCGCCTTCACCCGCGAGGAGGACCTGCCCAACGGCGCCGCCGTCGTCATCCTCGCCCACGAATACTGGCAAACGCGCTTCGGCGGTCGCGAGTCGATCCTCGGCGAGAACATCATGCTCAGCGGCACGCCGCACCAAGTCATCGGCATCATGCCGCCGCGCCTCGGCAACCCGTTCGTCGGCGCGCAGGTTTTCGTTCCGCGCGTCTTCGAAGTCGGCGGACTCCAGCCCGCGCAGATCCAGGCCGGCGCCGGCTACACGCAGGCGCTCGGCCGCCTGCGTCCGGGCGTGACGCTCGAGCAAGCCCGCGCCGCCTGCGCCGCACACGACCGCGCTTACCGCGAGCAGTTCGCCTCGCGCCTCGACGCCGACAACCAGATGGACCCGCGCGCGTTCACCGAGACGCTCGTCAGCGGACTGCGGCCGACGATGCGCATGATGCTGGGTGTCGTCGCGTTCGTCCTACTCATCGCCTGCGCCAACGTCGCCAGCCTCTTCCTCGGCCGCCTCTCCGCCCGGCAAAAGGAGATCGCGGTCCGCCAGTCCCTTGGCGCCACGCGTGGCATGCTCGTGCGCCAATTCCTTGTCGAAAGCCTCCTCTTCAGCGTCGTGGCGGGCGGGCTCGGCGTGCTGCTCGCCATCTGGTCGCTCTCCGGCATCCGCAGCCTCCTCGCCAACCAACTCCCGCCCGACACGCAACTCGGCGTGAGCCTCCCCGCACTCGTCGCGACCGTCGGCGTGACATTCCTCGTCGGCGTGCTGATCGGGCTCTTTCCCGCGTGGCAGGCTTCGCAAGTCGAGCTCACCGAAACGCTCAAGGACTCCTCGCGCGGTTCCTCCGGCGGCCCGCGCGGCAAACGCTTCCGCGGCGCGCTTGTCGTGGCGGAAGTGGCGCTCTCGGTCGCCTTGCTCGTCGGTTCGGGCCTGTTGCTCGCGTCGTTCCTGAAACTCCAGCGCACGCCGCCGGGCTTCTCGCCGCGCGGCGTGGCCGCCGCGTTTGTCGGATTGCCCAACACGCGCTACCGCACCGGCGCGGAGCAGGCGGAATTTTTCCGGGCCGTCATTGAGCGACTCCAGTCGATGCCACAGATCGAATCCGCCGCCGCCGTCATCGGCCTGCCACTCAGCGGCAACCTCCCGCGTGCGCCCTACACCGTCGGCACCGACGCCGCGCTGCCCCTCCCGCAGCGCCCGCTCGCCGGCCTGCGCATCGTCACTCCCGGTTACTTGAAAACCCTCGGCATCCCGCTCCGCGAGGGCCGCGACTTCACCGACCTCGACCGCCAGGGCGCACCGGGCGTCTGCCTGATCAATGAATCCTTCGCGCGCCGCCTCTTCCCCGGCCAGAGCGCGCTGGGTAAAGTCATCCGTCGCGGCCGCGACGCGGAGTTCGCCCACGAAATCGTCGGCGTCGTGGCCGACGTGCGCTCGCTCGGCCTCGGCCAGCCGCCGTCGGACGAAGTTTTCTACCCACTCGCCCAATTGCCGCGCCCTGGACTCGCGATCGTGGCGCGCACGGCGGGCGACGCGGCGGGCTTGCAGGCGATCATCCGGTCCGCCGTCGCGTCGGTCGATCGCGACCAACCCGTATCGTTCTTCCAAACGATGGAGAACTTGCTCCAGCAGAGCCTCGGTTTTCAACGGATCGTCGCCTCGCTCACCACGCTCTTCGCCGGCATCGCGCTCGTCCTCGCCGCCGTCGGTCTTTACAGCGTGCTGGCCTACTCCGTGGCGCAGCGCACCGGCGAGATCGGCATTCGGATGGCGCTCGGGGCGGCACGCAGCGATGTCGTGGCGATGATCGTGCGGCAGGGCCTCGGGCTCGTCGCCATCGGCTTGGGCGTCGGTCTCGCGGGCGCCGCTGGCCTCGCGCACCTGCTCTCGACGCTGCTCTACGAAGTCCGCCCGTTCGAGCCCGCCGTCTACGCCGTCGTCACCGTCGTGTTCGCCGTCGTCGCGGTGCTGGCCTGCCTGTTGCCGTCGTGGCGCGCGAGCCGCGTCGATCCCTTGGTCGCGCTGCGCACCGAGTGAGGGCACTTTCGGCTTCTCGCGTGGTCTGAATTGGCCCATCTCCTTTCACCCTCCATGCGCCCTCTCGCCCTCCTCCTGCTCGCCGCCACCACGCTCTCGGCCTCGCCCGCGTTCGACGCCGCCGTCGATCTCTACAAGCAGCGCAAAGACGCCGAAGCGCGCGCTGCGTTCGAGTCCCTCCGCAAGGCGGAGCCGAAGAACGCCGAAGTCCCCTACTACCTCGGCCGCCTCGACCTGCGCGCCAAGAAGGTCGACGACGCCGTCGAGCACTTCCAAGCCGCGATCGCACTCGATGGCTCGAACAGCACCTATCACCTCGAACTCGGCGGCGCCTACGGCAATCAGGCCCAGACCGCGGGGCTGCTGAGCAAAGCCTCCCTCGCCAGCAAAGCGCGCACGGAATTCGAAAAGGCCGTCGCCCTCGATCCGCAGAGCTTCGAGGCGCAGAGCGCGCTCTTCCAGTATTACATGCAGGCTCCCGGCTTCATGGGCGGCGGATTCGACAAGGCCCTCGCGCAATCCGAGGTGCTCATCAAACTCGACCCCATCCGCGGCAAGAACGCCAAGGCTGGCCTGCTCATGCGCGAGAAGAAGTTCGACGAGGCCTTCGCGATCTTCGACGAGATGCTCCGCGCCAACGCCGACGACTACGCCGCGCTCTACGGCCTCGGCCGCATGGCGGCGGAGTCGGGCCAGCGCCTCGAAGCCGGCCTCGCGCACCTCCAGAAATGCCTCACGATGACGCCGCCCGCCGGCACGCCGTCCCACGCCGCCGCGAACTGGCGCATCGGCAACATCCACGAGAAGAAAGGCGACAAGGCCGCCGCTCGCGCCGCCTATCAAGCCGCCCTCGCCCTCGACCCGAAGTTCCAGCCGGCGATCGACTCGTTGAAGAAGCTCGGCTGAGCCGCACGGTCATCGCTGCGGGCGGCCTCCGGACGCCGCCGCCTCTCGCCACTTGCCTACCGCAACGCACGCGCGCACCTTACGCGCATGTCCACCGGCCTCGCGCCTGAAGTCTCCGAATTCCTCGCCCTGCTCGACGCGAGCGTGCGCGACGGCACCTTCACGCGCCTCACGCTCGGCAAACCCCGCGGCGGCGACGACGCGACGCTCCAAAACGTCTTCGTCCGCCCCGTGCGCCTGAAATCCGGCGCGCACCTGAGCTTTCTCTGGCGCCACGACCGCCGCGACCTCACGAAAAACATCCCGCCCGCCGACGGCATCATCGAAGTCGGCCGGCTCGTCGGCACGATCTTCCACAGCGCCCACCTCTTCATCGGCGCGCGCACCGCGCAGCTCGAGTTCAACAAGAAGGGCGAACCGCGCCTCACCTTCGGCAAGAACACGCCGCCCGCCGCCGCGAAACTCGTGCGCGAAGACGCCCACGATCGCACCAAAGCCCGCCTGCTGCCCGTCTCGAGCCATGACTGGTTGCACGCCCTCGGCGTCACCAACTCGACCGGCATCGTGCGCGAAGGCATGGCCGACAAGCATCGGCAAATCCACAAGTTCGTCGAACTCCTCCACCACCTCGTCGCCGACGCCACGCTGCCGCACGACCGGCCGATCGAGATCGCCGACATGGGCTGCGGCAAGGGCTACCTCACCTTCGCCACGCACGACTACTTCGATCGCGTCGCCAAGCGCTCGGTTCGCGTGTGCGGCGTCGAGTTGCGCCCGGAACTCGTCGAGCAGTGCAACACCCTCGCGCACGACACCGACCGCGAAAAACTCTCCTTCGTCCGCGGCACCATCCAGGAGGCCACGCTGCCCGCGCCCGACGTGCTCATCGCGCTCCACGCCTGCGACACCGCGACGGACGACGCCATCGCGCGCGGCCTCGCCGCCGGCAGCGCGCTGATCGTCACCGCGCCCTGCTGCCAGAAGGAACTCCGCCCGCAGCTCCGCGCCGCGCCCGTGCTCGCCCCCGCGCTGCGGCACGGCATTTTCCAGGAACGCCACGCGGAATTCGCCACCGACGCCCTGCGCGCACTGCTGCTCGAATGGGCCGGCTACGACACGAAGGTGTTCGAGTTCATCTCGACCGAGCACACGGCGAAGAACCTCATGATCGCCGCGACCAAACGCACCCGCGCCGATAGCGCCGACGAACGCGCCGAGCGGGCGCAGGCCGTTCGCGCGCTGGCGGAATTCTACGGCGTGAAACGCCAGGCGCTCGCCGCCCATCTCGACTTCGCGCTGTCGTTGCCGTGACCGCCGCAGACTTCCGACGTTTTGTCCTCGCCCTGCCGGGCACGATCGAAGGCGCGCATCGCGGCCACGCAGACTTCCGTCTCGGCGGCCGCGTCATCGCCTCGCTCGATTCGCCGGATGTCGGCTGGGCCATGGTGAAGCTCACGCCCGCCCAGCAATCCGAGGTGCTCGGCGCGTCCGCGAGCGGATTTCGCCCGGCCAACGGCGCGTGGGGCGTCCAAGGCTACACCATTCTCTTCCTAGCCGACGCCAAGGCCGAGCCCGTGCGCGCGGCGCTCGCGCTAGCCGCCGCCAACGTCACCGCCAAAAAAAAGTCCCGCGCGCCGAAGCGCCGCTGACGGCGTTTCACGCCCACGCGCAGGAGTGATAAGTGCGGTTCCATGAACCGTCCGACCCCAGGTCCAGCACCGCGAAGCCGGCGCCCGTCTGGTGAAACACCGGCTTGCCCCACCAATCGGCGCTGACCGCCCCGTTGCCGAGATAGTGGACGCCGTCGTAGGCGACGTGGTCCTGCAGATGCAGATGCCCGCTGACGCAGAGCGTGACGCCGCCGCGTTTCCGCAACACCGCTTGCAGCACACTGCTGTCCGTGTGCATGAGCGCCGAGCTCACCACCCTCCCGCCGGAGGCCCGGCCCGGCGCGGGAAAATCGACCACTTTCTCAAGCACCTGTCCCCACTCGTGCACGGCCGCCGACAGAATGGGAATGTGCGAGCAGACTACCAAGGGCTGCGCGGCCGGCGTGCGCGCCACTTCGCCGCGGAACCACTCGAGCTGCTCCGGATCGAGGTGCGCGCGATAGTAGGTCTTCTCGCCGTCGACCACCGGCCGCGTGCTGTCCAGCACGAGAAACCGCCAGCCACCCTGCTCGAACGCATACCACGGGCGCTCCAGCTGCAGCTCATCCATCGCGCGCAGTTGATAGCGGAGCCCGCCGCGTTCGCGCGTCTCGCCGATCCAGATGTCGTGATTGCCGAGGCAAGCGCGCACCGGGGCGCGCAACCGCGCCGCCGCGCCACGCCAGACGTTCCACAGCTGGTCGACGCGCGCCGCGTCGCGCACGGCCCACGAATCCATGATCACGTCACCCGTGTGCAGGATGAAATCCGGCGCCGGATCGAGCGCCGAGAGTTCCGCAAGCAACTGCTCCAAGCCCGCCGCGCAGTTCGGGTTGGTCGTGACGTGGGTATCCGTGATGTGAGCCACGCGCAGCGCGCGCGGGCGGGAGGCGTTTTCCGCGGCAACAAGAAGCGGCGCGGCCGCAGCCGTGCCCGCCAGCGCGCCGAGGGTCCGAACGAAGTGGCGGCGATTCATGCGGCCGGGATGGGACGCGAGAGTCCGCCCGACCGCAAGACTGCGCTTTTCGTGCGCCGGAATCAGTCGACCAACAGCACCGCCTGCACACCCGGACCGTGGACGCCTTCGATCAGGATGCCCTCGACGTCGGCGGTCTTCGAGGGACCGGTGACCCAGATGATGTTCGGATCAGCGGGCAGCGCCGCGAGCGCAGCCGGGATGTCCGGGAAAATATCCATGCGCTTCAGGACGACGATGTGCGCCCACGGCGCCAGTGCCGCAAGCCGCGAGCTCGTGTCGCCGTCGGTCAGCACCACCGTGCCGGTCTCCGCGATCGCCGCCGAGGCGCGTGTGATGCCGAACGCGTAATCGTCGACGCGCGTGCGGTCGAAAGTCGTCTCCACCTGCACGCCGGCGAGCGCGGCTCCGAGCAGCGGCAGCAGCGCCGGATCGCAGTAGCCACGCGTCCATTGGTTCTTCGCCAGCAAATCGGCCAGTTCCGCCGCCGATTGCAGCGGCGTGCCGTTCACGCCCTTGAGTCGCGCGCAGAAGGTCGCGGTGAGATCGCTGGCGCCCTGCATCTGGCGCATGCGCACGAGTTCGCGCTCCCAATCGGGCAGCGCCGCGCGTTGCGGCAACGGCGCAAGGGCCGCGCGGACGCGGCCGAGGATCGCTTCGCGGTCGTTGCTCATGACTTCCTCCGTTGCTTCATCCACTTCCTGAACTCGCCGCCGCGCCACGCGGGCAGCGCGCGCTTCTCCTCCCACGCACGGAGCGCGGGCACGGGAATCAGTTTCGTCGGGAGATAGTTCAGCGCCTTGCCGCCGAACAGCGCGGCCTTCCACGCCGTCGGCTGCGACGCCATGAGCGCCCACGCACCCATCGGCGGCGTGCCGACCGAAGCGAGCGGCGCGCCCTCGCGCTTGCCCTTCTCGCGCAAGCGCAGGAGCAGATCGGGAATCGGGATGTTCACGGGGCAAACCTCGTTGCACGCGCCGCAGAGCGACGAGGCTTTCGGCAAATCCGCCAGCTCCGGAAACTTCTTCCCGGCGAGCAGCGGCGAGAGCACCGCACCGACCGGGCCGGGATAAACGCTGCGGTAGGCGTGGCCGCTCGCCTGCCGGTAGACGGGGCAGACGTTCAGGCAAGCGCCGCAGCGGATGCAGCGCAGGATCTCGCGGCAATCGGAGGCGAGCACCTCGGTGCGTCCGTTGTCGACGAAGATGACGTGCATCTCCTCCGGCCCGTCGGGCTGCGTCGCGCCCTTCGGCCCCGAGATGAACTCGGTGTAGACCGTCAGTTGCTGCGCGGTCGCGGAGCGCGCGAGGAGGTTGAGCAGCACGCCGAGATCGCGGTCGCGCGGAACAAGCTTCTCGATGCCGACGAGCGCAATGTGGACTTTCGGCGCGGCGAGGCTGAAGCGCGAGTTGCCCTCGTTCGTCACGAGCACGATGCGCCCGCTCTCGACGGAGACGAAGTTGGCGCCGGTCAGGCCGACGTCGGCTTCGAGGTATTTGTGGCGGAGAAACTGCCGCGCGCGACGCGTGATCGTCTCGGGATCGTCATTGTAGGCGCCGAGGCCCTCGCGCTCGAAGCTCGTCGCGATCTCGCGGCGGTTCTTGTGAATGATCGGCCGGACGATGTGGCTCGGGTGGTCCTTGTCGATTTGGACGATGAATTCGCCGAGGTCGGTCTCGAGCGCCTCGATGCCGTGCTTCTCGAGGTAGTGTGCGAGCTCGATCTCCTCGGAGACCATCGTCTTCGCCTTCACCATTTTTTTGGCGCCGTGCGCCTGCATGATGCGCAGCACCGCTTCGCAGGCCGCCTCGCCGGTCGACGCCCAGTGGACCTGCGCGCCGTTGGCCTTCAACTTCGCTTCGACGGCGGGCAGCAGCGTGTCGAGGTTCTCGATGACGTGCTGCTTGATCTCGCCCGCGCGCTGGCGCAGTAGGTCGGGATCGTTGAATTGGTCGAAGAGCAGCTTGGTGCGCTTCTCGTGCGTCGCCTTCGTGCTCTGGTAAACCGAGACGCGCTTGTCGGCGGGCAGCGTCGCGGCGGCTTGGTCGATGAGTTGCTTGGCCATGGTCAGCGCAAGAGCCCTCCGTTGCGGAGCGCATCCCGCATCACCTGCGCGATGTGCTGGGTTTTGATCGGCTGGCCGGCCTTCTGCGCGAGGCCGCCCATGTGCATGAGGCAGCTCATGTCGCCCGAGACGAGCACATCGGGCTGCGCGGCGCGGATGTGGTCGAGCTTGAGCGTGCCCATGCTCGAGGAGACGTGCGGGAACGCCACCGAGAACGTGCCGCCGAAGCCGCAGCATTGCTCCTGCTCGCCGAAGGGAACGACCTTCGCGCCCGCGATCGAGTTGAGCAGCGCGAGCGAGGCGGCTTCGCTGCCCGTGCCGCGATTGTGGCAATTGCGGTGAAACGCGATCGTCGCGTCGTAGCGGCCGGGCCAGGTCTTCACGCCGAGGGCATTCACGACGAAATCGGCGAACTCCCACGTGCGTGCGGCGAGCGCTTTCACTTCGGGCAAGTCGGACTCCTTCTCGAACTCCAGCAACGCGCCATGCCGCAGCATCGCCGCGCACGAGCCGGACGGCAGCAGCACCGGCGCGGTGCCGGCGAAGGTGCGCAGCGTGTGCCGCACGACCTTGCGCGAGGCCGGCCAGTCGCCGCCATTGAACGCCGGTTGTCCGCAGCAGGTCTGGCCTTCGGGAAACTCGACCTCGACCCCGAGATGCTCGAGGACTTCCACCGTGGCGCGCGCGACGTCGTCGTAGAACGCGTCGCACAGGCACGTCGCCATCAGCTGGATTTTCGGCCGCTCACCGGGCGCGAAAGGCGAAGGACGGACGGGAGCATGCATCAGGATCGCGGAGTGTAGATGGTCGCTTTGAGTTGGCGAGCCAGGTGGGCACGGAAGGCGTGGATATCACGCACGACGCCGAGTCCGATTAGCTGGTTCGCCAGATTGCCGACGGCGGTGCCTTCGAGCGAATACGACACGACGGGCAGGCCGGCAGCATCGGCGGTCGCCTGGCAAAGCAGCCGGTTCTTCGAACCGCCGCCGACGATGAGGATGCGACGGAATTTGCGGCCGGACAACCGCTCGAAACTCCGCACGGCGTCGGCGTGGCCGCGCCCGAGCGAGTCGCAGATGAGACGAACGTAGCCGGCGAGGTCGCGCGGCGGGCGCGCGCCGTTCTTCTTCAATTGCGCGTCGATCGCGGCGCGCATGTCAGGCGGGTTGAAGAGCGAGGCGTCGGTCACGTCGATGAGCTGCGCCGGCGCGGGCGCCTTTTCGGCGAGCGCGATGAGCTTCTTCCACTGCGCGGCGTTGGCCGGATGCGCGGAGAATGCCGGCAGCGTTTTCTCGAGCAGCCACAAACCGAGACAGGAACACAGCGGCCGGTAACGGCCGTCGCCCATGCGCTCGTTCGAAATGCGCGCGGCGCGCGCCGCTTCACCGAGCACCGGCGTGTCGCTTTCGAAGCCGAGCAGCGACCACGTGCCGGAACTCAGGTAGAGATCGGAGCCGTCGGGCGCCGCCGGCATCGCGGCGAAGGCGCAGGCCGTGTCGTGCCCGGGCACCAGCACCGTCTGGACGCCGGCGAGTTCGGGAATGTCGCGCACCGGACCGAGTTTCTGCGCGGCGAGCGCAGGTTGGCTGAACCAGTGGCGCGGGATGCCGAAGTATTTCATCGCGGCCGCCGACCACTCCGTGCTCTTCACGTCCAAAAACTGCGAGTGGCTGCAGATGGAGATCTCGTTCTCCATGCGCCCCGAGAGCAGGAAATTGAAATAATCCGCGATGAACAGGCAACGCGCCGCGGTGCGCGAGATGCCCGGACACGCGGCGAGCGTCTCCTGCAATTGGAGGCTGGTGTTGAAGACGTGACTGGGCAGGCCGGTCAGCGCGTAGATGCGGGGATAGCCGGTCTGCTCGAACTTCTTCGCGGGTTCCAGCGTGCGCCGGTCGCGGTAGGCGTGCACCGGATAAACGGGACGGCCCGACGCGTTCACCAACACGTGATCGACGCCCCACGCATCGCAGCCGACCGAGGCTAGCTTCGGGAATTGCGCCTTCGCCTTCAGCAGGCCGGCGCGGGCTTCGCTCCAGAGATACGGCAGATCCCAGTAGTCGTTCGCGCCGAGCGAGCGGAACTGGTTCGGGAACCGATGGACCTCGGTGAGTTCGAGCCGGCCCCTCGTCCAAGTGCCGACAATCACGCGGCCGCTCGTGGCCCCCAAATCGATCGCGGCACAATGGACGGTTGCTTTCATAGAATCATCGCAGGAAGGCCTCGTGCAGGCCGCCGTCGACCGTGATCACCTGGCCGGTGGTCTTGCTCAGGCGCTGGGACACGAGGAGGAAATACGCTTCGGCTTGGTC
The DNA here is from genome assembly GCA_016217545.1 of Opitutia bacterium. Classification (NCBI taxonomy): domain Bacteria; kingdom Pseudomonadati; phylum Verrucomicrobiota; class Opitutia; species Opitutia bacterium. The sequence goes on from JACRHT010000016.1 coordinate 359,905, forward strand.
GGCGGGCGTGATCGGCGCCTTCGTCAGCGTGCGGTCGGCGTAGAACTGCGCCAGTTTCTTCACGAGCGACTCGGTCGCCTCGTCGTCGGCGTAGGGAATGTTGTATTTCGCGAGCGAGCCGATGACGCGGTCGCGCGGGAACATCGCGGAGCCCTGCACGACCGTCGCGGGCGCGACGCCGTTCACCCGCACGAGCGGCGCGAGTTCGATCGCGAGTTCGCGCACGAGGTGGTTCGCGGCGGCCTTCGACGTGTCGTAGGCGACGGAGCCTTTTTTCGCGACGACGGCGTTGGCCGAGGTCGTGAGCACGAGGTTGCCGCGCAGGCCCTGCTCTTTCCAAGTCTTGGCCGCCTCGTCGCCGACGACGTAGCTGCCGGTGACGTTGATGGCGAAGGTGAGCGCCCACTTGTCGTCGGGAATGTGGCCCGAGGTGTCGCTCGGCACGAAGATGCCCGCGGTGACGCAGATGGAATCGAAGCCGCCATAGGCGAGCGCGACGTTGTCGAGCATCGTGCGGACGGACGCGCGATCGGTGATGTTCGCCGCGAGCCCGACGGCCGGGCCGCAATTGGAAACACCCGTGCCGGCGACGCCGATGCCGACGCCGTATTTCGACTCGATCTCCTTCGCGGTCGCCTGCGCGGCGGTCTCGTTAAGATCGACGGCGACGATGTGCGCGCCTTCCTTCACGAGGCGGTGCGCAGTTTCCTTGCCGATGCCGGAGCCGGCGCCGATCACGACGACGACTTGGCGCGCGAGTTCCTTCTCGGCGGGCATGCGCTTGAGCTTCGCTTCCTCGAGGAGCCAATACTCGATGTCGAACGCCTCCTGCTGCGGGAGCGCGATATATTTGTCGATCGCCTCCGCGCCGCGCATGACTTCGACGGCGCAGTTGTAGAATTCGGCGGTGACGCGCGACTCGGACTTGTCCTTGCCCCACGCGACCATGCCGAGGCCAGGGATCAGCACGACGGTCGGATTCGGGTCGCGCATCGCGGGCGAGTTGGCGTGTTTGCAGGCCGCGTAGTAAGCCGCGTAGTCCTTGCGGTAGGCTTCGAGGCCGTGTGCGAGTTTCGACTTCAGCTCGGCGACGGTTTCCTGCTGCGGATTCCAGTCGACGTAGAGCGGCTTGATTTTGGTGCGAAGGAAGTGGTCCGGGCACGACGTGCCGAGTTCGGCGAGACGCGCGGCATCCTTGGAATTCACGAAGCGCAGGATCTTCGCGTCGTCCTGCACGGTGCCGATGAAACGCTTCTCCTTGGAAACCTGGCCGCGGAGCCACGGCAGGATCGCGGCGAACGTCGCGCGGCGCTTCGTGTCGTCGAGCGTGGTGTATTTTTGTCCGCCGAAGGCCGCGGCGTCGCCGCCCTTGGCCGCGTAGGCTTTCTCGATGTAGGCGGAGGCTTCCTCAATGAAGGCCAGCGTGTCGGTGTAGCACTGCTTGTCGTCGTCGGCCCACGAGATGAAGCCGTGCTGGCCCATCATGATGGCGCGAATGTTCGGCTGCTCGCGCGCGATTTTCTGCATCGCGAGGCCGAGTTCGAAGCCCGGGCGCATCCACGGCACGTAGGCCATGCGGCCGCCGAAGATTTCCTTGGTCAGCTTTTCGCAATTCGCCGACGCCGCGATCGCGATGATCGCGTTCGGGTGCATGTGATCGACGTTCTTGCCGGGCAGGAAGGAGTGCAGCGGCGTGTCGATCGAGGACGCGCGCGGGTTCAGGTTGAACGTCGCGTGCGTATACATGCCCACCATGTCGTCCTCGGCGGGCGACTTCAGGCCCTTGTCCGCGCGGGCGGCGTAGAGCGATTGGAGGCCGACGAGCTTGCTCTGGTAGAGCGACGAGAAGTTCTCGCGCGTGCTCGTGCGGAGGTCGCCGCCGGAGCCTTTGACCCAGAGAACCTCCGTCGGCTGGCCGGTCAGCGGGTCCTTTTCGGTGAGCTTCGAGGACGTGTTGCCGCCGCCGGTGTTGGTGATGCGTTGATCGCTGCCGAGGAGATTGGAGCGATAAACGAGGCGGGCGACGGGATCGAGGGACGCCGCTTTGGCGTCGTCCCACAGATAGTTGACGAATTGGTAGGAAGGCATCGTGGAATGCGTTGCGTGGAGAGAAAGCGAATCAGCGGCGCTGCGCGAGCACTTCGCGCTCGTAGCGTGTCACCGCCGGGAGCCACTGGCGGTCGCCGGGCACATTGGCGCGGCGGCAGTGCTCCTCCCAGATGGCGCCGAGCGGGAGCGTCTTGAGCTCCTCCAGCAGCGCGAGGCGGCCCGTGTGGTCGCCGGCCGCTTCGAGATCGCGGAGGCGCTGCGACGGCTCGAGCAATGCGGAGAGCAGGCACTTCTGGGCGTTGCGCGTGCCGATGACCCAGGCCGCAACGCGGTTGATGCTCGCGTCGAAGTAGTCGAGGCCGATGGCCGTGCGCGGGAGAAAGCCGCCGCGAACGAGTTCCTCGAACAGCGCCTTGGTGACGTCGTCGAAGAGCACCACGTGATCGCTGTCCCAACGGACGCCGCGACTCACGTGCAGCAGCAGGCCGGGGGCAAATTGCAGCACAGCGGAAATCTTGTCCGCGACCGACTCCGTCGGGTGGAAGTGCCCCATGTCGAGGCAGAGCATCTTTTTCCGGGTGACGGCGTAGCCCAGGTAGAATTCGTGCGAGCCGACGACGTAGCTCTCGGAGCCGATGCCAAAGAGCTTCGACTCGACCGCGTCGCGGTGAACGCGTTCATCGATTTGCTCCTTGAACACGGCGTCGAGCGACTGCTCGAGGCGCTCGCGCGGGCCCTTGCGGTCGGCGGGCAGGTCCTTGTGGCCGTCGGGAATCCAGACGTTCGTCACCGTCGGCGTGCCGAGCGCCTGTCCCATCGCCGCGCCGATGCGGCGGCACGCGATGGCGTGCTCGATCCAAAACTGGCGGATGGCGGGCTCCCGATGCGAGAGCGTGAAACCGTCGTTGGCGAGCGGATGCGAGAAGCACGTCGGGTTAAAGTCGAGGCCCATGCCGCGCTGCTTCGCCCAGTCGATCCAGCTCTGGAAATGCTCCACGCCGATCGCGTTGCGATCGACCTTCTTGCCGCCGAAGTCGCCGTAGATCGCGTGCAGGTTCAGGCGGTGCTTGCCCGGGATGAGCGCGAGCGCGGCGTCGAGGTCGCTGCGCAGTTCGGCGAGCGTGCGCGCCTTGCCGGGATAGTTGCCCGTCGCCTGGATGCCGCCGCCTTCGAGCGTGGCGCCGGCGCGCTCGAAGCCACCGACGTCGTCGCCTTGCCAGCAGTGCAGCGAGATCGGCGTGCGCGCGAGCGTGGCCAGCGCGGCCTCGGTATCGACGCCGAGCGCGGCGTAGGTTTCACGGGCGGAATCGTAGAGCGAGGCAGTCATGGAGGATGCAGCATTTGCCGCGGAGCGGCGGGGTGGACGGAAAGCAGCGTAGCCCGTCAGTCTACAGTGGAGCACAGCGGCCGGGAATCCGCGCGATGATCTTTGGAATACAGAAATTGCCTAGGACATATTCGTCCGGTTTCGAGTCGCCAAGCGCCGCGTCGTCCGTTGAATCCGGCTTGGTCGCTCCTCCCCCGCGGCGGCCGCGCCTCCCATGCCCTGCCCTGTCCTTTTCCGCCGCGGTGTCTGGCTCTGCCTCGCCGCTTTCCTTGCGGCCTCACTGCGCGCCGACGTGCGTTGCGCCAAGCTGTTCACCGACCACATGGTCCTCCAGCGCGAGCGCCCCGTCCCGATTTGGGGCACCGCCACGCCGGGCGAGAAGATCGCGGTCGCTTTCGCCAACCAAACCAAGGAGACCGTCGCCGCGACCGACGGCGCGTGGCGCATCACGCTCGATGCGCTGGCAACGAGCGCGGAGCCGCGCGAACTCGTCGTGCGTGGCGCGAACAAGGTGACCTTCCGCGACGTGCTCGTGGGCGAAGTCTGGTTCGCCTCCGGCCAATCCAACATGGAGAAGCCGCTCGGCGAGCGAAAGGGCCAGAAGCCCACGACCGGCTACGACCTCGAGATCGCCGCCGCGCGCTATCCGCTGCTGCGCCTGTTTCAGGTGCCGCGCACCGACCTCAAGCAGGACGGCGCGGGCGTCTTCCGCTGGTTGCCGTGCTCGCCCGAAACATTGCGCGAGTCGAATTTCTCGGCCGCGGCCTACTACTTCGGCTGGCAGGTGCAGCAAACGCTCGGCGTCCCCATCGGCATCATCCACTCCAGCTTCGGCGGCACGCGCATCGAGGCGTGGCTGCCGCCCGAGGCCTTCGCCGACCCGCAACTCGCCGGACTCGAAAAGGAGCACTACGCCGCCTGGGTGCCCGGCGTGCAACCGACCGAGCTTTTCACGAGCATGGTTCGTCCCTACGCACCGTTCGCCGTGCGCGGCTTCCTCTGGTATCAGGGCGAGACCAACTGCATGGTGCCCGACTCCGACCGCTACGCGCACAAGCTCACGACGCTGATCGCGCACTGGCGTCGCGTGTGGGGAAACGCCGACGCGCCGTTCTACGGCGTGCTGCTCGCGCCGTTCGACTACTCGAAGTGGGAGAAATTCGCCACGACCGAGCTCGCTCTGCCGCGCTTCTGGCAGGCGCAAATCGAAGCGCTCTCCGCCCCGCGCACCGGCTACGCCGTCATCAGCGACGGCGTCGACGATCTCCACGACATCCATCCCGTGAACAAGCGCGTCGTCGGCGACCGTCTCGCGCGCCTTGCGCTGAACGAGACCTACGGCCGCACCGACATCGCCGCGCACGGACCAACGCTCGCGAGTTGGAAAGTCGACGGTGCCGCTCTCGTCGTCACGTTTGCCCACGCGGAAGGCCTGCACACGCGCGACAACCTGCCGCCGACCGACTTCGCCGTCGCCGGCACCGACCACGTCTTCCATCCCGCCCAAGCGACGATCAAGGACGCAACGATCACGCTCACGTGTCCCGAAGTTCCCGCGCCGATCGCCGCACGCTTTGGATGGCACGAGACCGCGCGCCCGAACCTCGTCAACCGCGCCGGCCTCCCCGCCACGCCCTTCCGCACCGACGACTGGCCGGTGAAGATCGATCGTCCAGTTTCCAAGCCGCTCGAGATGCGGCCCTGATCGCGATCACATCCATAAGCGTGAGGCTTGTGTCGGAATGGAAGCGGAGCGCAAATCCGGGGCACAGGCACAACAGCCTTGAGCCTCACGCACTTTGCCGCACCCTCACCGCCACGGGCCAAACCACAGTGAATTTTTTCACTGATGCTGAATAACACTGTTAGGCAAAACCAGCACGTGCTTATCAAAAATTACGGTCGTCTATGGAAGCGCAGCGCCGTCGAATGGCGCGGTGGTCGACTTCGCCGTGGCGCTCTTTTGGGAATCGGAGAAAAAAATAAAAGCGGCGGTGATTTTCGCGACCAGATCGCGATCTACATTCTCCATGACGCGGCGTTTGTGCCGATCTACGTAGGCCAGACCGGCTCGAAGGAAGCGCGGTTGTTTGACCGGCTTGCGGCGCACAATCGCAATCCGAAGATGGGACAGTGGGATTTCTTCAGTTGGTTCGGTTTTCGCGAAATGGATCAAAATGGTTTTCTGGTTGCGCACACCGAATCGACGGCTCTTTCGCGTGCTCAAGCTTTGGATGAAATTGAGTCGCTCCTCATCCTTTTACTAGAGCCGAAGCGCAATCGTCAGACCGGACGATGGAAGAGTGTAGAAGAGTTCTTTCAGATGGCTTCGAAGGAAGCCTGGGGTTATTCGAACAACGACATCCACAAGCGCCTCGTGAGAATCGAAGAGCTACTTCAAAAGAAAGGCCGAACAAGTAGGAATGGGAAAGCGTGAGAGGTCCGCGTTGCCGTAGAGGGCGTGCGGTTCCACTCCCCGCCTTGTGGGCACGAACGAACTGACGATCGGACCAGACCTCGGCCCCCCCGGCATCACATGTGCGTCCTCTAGACTTCGGGCGAGATTCTCACCGAGGAAGTCATCCCCAGCCCCGCGAGTGCCTCGCCGCCGACGCCGCGCGCTAGCGTATGCCAGAATCAGCGCGAGGGTAGAGCGACAATGCGACGGCAAAGCACCGCGACGCCGTAGCGGGGCAGATTGAGCTTGGTCACCTCGCCTCCGTTCAGGACGTCGGTCATCGGTGCGGGCAACGCGATGTCCTGCGGGCCGGCGGAGAAATTCGTGAGGATGTAGACTTCGCGATCGGCCGCGACGCGACGGCCGACGCTGACGCGCTCGGGCACGCCGATGACCGGCGCATCGACCTTTGCGAGTGCGGTCCACTGCTTCGCGAGTGCCTGCATCAGCGGCTGATCGACAACCGCGCCGAGGTAGGTGATCGTGCCCTTCCCCACCGGGCGACGGAGCGCCGCGGGCTGGCCGGCGAGCCAGTCGTTGCCCGGGCCGTAGCGCAACGGGACCTCGATCTCGCCTGCGGAAGCTGAGCGCTGAGGGCTGAACGCTGAAAGCTGCGCCGCGGTCAGCGGCGCCAGCGTCTCCGCCCACACCGTCGCGCGGCCACTGCCCCACTCGCCGGTGACCGGCACGTCTTCGAGCAACGCGTAGAATTGCTCCACGCGACCGCCGAGCGGGGCCACGAGCGGGCCGGGCTGGCGCTGGGTGTTGAGCGCGTTGAATTCGTTCTTCATGCCCGTGCGCGGACCGAGGACGAGATGGCCGCCAGCTTCGACCCATGCGGTGAGCTTCGCCGCCAACTCCGTGGAAACGACGTTGAGGCTCGGGGCGACGATCAGCTTGTAGCGGGCGAGGTCCATCGCGGGCGTGACGATGTCGACCGACTGCGTCTGCTGCCGCAGCGCCTTGTAGTAGCTGTGCAGCACTTCGAGCTGTTCGTAGCGGTTGCTGAAGCGATTGAAGTCGATCGCCCAGCGGCTGTCGTAGTCGTGGATCAGCGCGACCTCCGCGACCGGCGAAGTGCCCGCGATCACCGGCGCCGCCTGCGCGAACTCGCGTCCCGCCTGCGCGGCCTCGGCGTAAACCGGCACGGGCTCGCCGTCGGGGCCGACGAGCGAGCCGTGGTATTGCTCCTGCCCGTTCAACGCGCTGCGCCATTGCCAGTAGGCGACGCAATCGGCGCCGTGCGCGACCGAGTGCCACGCCATCGCGCGCGTCTCGCCTCGGTCGAGCGAGTTGCTGACGCTCGACCAGTCGACGAAACCGGGCGGCATCTCCAGCACCCAGAAATTCCGCTGCTTCCAGCCGCGCACGAGATCGTGCGTCGAACCGCTGCGGTCGGGATCGAGGTGCCCGGTGCCATTGCGCGAATTGTCGGCGTAGCCGGCGCCGAGGTATTCGTCCCACGAGATGACGTCGTAGTCGGCCGCGATGAGCTGGCGGTTGAAACGGTTCGCCCAGCCGACGCCGCCGAGATTGGTCGTGATGAGCTGGCGCGGCTCCACGTGCGCGCGCAGCACCGCGATCTGGTTGCGCTGGAAGGCGAGCCACGTGTCCGTGACGTAGCGCTTGTAGTCGAGCAACAGGCCCGGATTGGCGCGTCCCGTGGTCATCGGAATCTGGTTCCACTGCGAATACGTCTGGCTCCAATACGCGGTCATCCAGTGGCGGTTCAACTGGTCGAGCGAGCCGTAGCGCTGCTCCAGCCACACGTGCCAGCCGCGCTTCGATTCGTCGTCGAACGAGTCTTCGGTGAACTCGTTGCCGATCTGCCACGCGACAACGTTCGGATTCTGGCCAAAGCGCTGGGCGAGCTGCGTGACGATCCGCGCGCAGAGTTCGCGGTATTTCGCGCTCGCGATGGAAAAGTGCCGGCGCGAGCCGTGCTGGAGCTGCTTGCCGTCCTCGCTGACGCGCAGGACCTCGGGATATTTCGTCGTCAGCCACGCCGGCGGCGTGTCGGTCGGCGTGCCGATGATGGTGACCATGCCGTGGCGCGCGGCCGCAGCGACGGCGCGCTCCATCCAGTCGAGTTGGTAATTGCTCTCGGACGGCTCGAGGCTGCTCCACGCGAATTCGCCGATGCGCACCATGTTGAGTCCGGCGGCCTGCATGCGCGCGAGATCGGCCTCCCACGTCGCCTCCGACCACTGCTCGGGATACCACGCCGCGCCATACATGAGCGGCGGGACGTTCGCGGCCCGCGCGACGAGCCCGAGCGTGAGAAGCGTGACGACCGAAACGAGACGGCGGAAGGTGGACATGCGAAGTGTGGTTCAGCGCGCGGCGGCGCGCAGGTTGACGGTGACTGGTTTCAATTTCGGCGCGGAAACCCGCACGACGATCTCGCCGCCCTTCTCTTTCGAGCGAACGACGGCGAGCGCGCGACCTTGACAAAGCGAACGACGCGGCCCGAGATAGGACTCCTTCGACGTGAGGTCGGCGTTGCCGAGCGCGAGCAACGTCGCGGCGCCCGACACCTCGACCGTGACGGGCAAATCCGCCGTCGGCACCCACTCGCCTTTCGCATCGAGCGCCTCGATCGTCACGTAAACCAAATCCTGCCCGCCGGGGCGGACGCGCGTCAGGTCCGGCGTCGCGCGCAGCGCCGTGACCTTTCCGGCCGTGCGCAACGCGAAGCGCTCGACCTCGCGTCCGTCCTTGAGGCCAATGGCCACCAGCTCGCCCGGCGCGTAGGCGACGGCGAAACGCGCGCGGAATTCGTGCGCGCGGTCCGTGGGCTGTTCGCCGAGCGACTTGCCGTTCAGCTCGAGCCGCACCGCGTCGTAGCGCGAGTAGACTTCCACGTTCAGCTCCTTTCCGTCGCGACCGGGCCAGGTCCAGCTGGGGAGCGCGGGCGGCATCGACCACGGCGTGACGTTCCACGGACGACCGTCGGAGGTGGGCGCGACGACGGCGGCGTAAAGTTTCTCGCCGCGATCCCACACGATGTTGCGGTAGTGCGAAATCGGTTTCCGCCAGCCGATGAGATCAATGTCGCCACAGGCCGCGCCGTGCCACGGCCACATGTTGCCCTCCCAGTGCTTCACGGCGGGTTCGTCCGGCGGGAAGACGCGGCCGATGCCGGCTTCGCCGAGATAATCCAGCGCGCTCCACACGAAATCGCCGACGACGTAAGGCTGCTCCTGCACGATCATCCAATTGGCGAACACTTCGGACTGATACGATTCCGCCGCGACGATGACGCGCTCCGGCAGACGCGCATGGTCGCCCGCGTGCTGCGCGGCCAATTCATAGTTGTAGCCGGCGAGGTCGAGCGCGGCGAAGAGCGGATCGAGTTGCTCCCAGTTGCCATTCTTGCCGGCCCCGTTCACGCCCGCCGACACGGGGCGCGTCGCGTCGAGCGAACGCACGCGACCGGCCAGCTCACGCGCGATGCGCTGGCCGTCGGCGGTGGTGCGCTCGAACATCTCGTTGCCGATGCTCCAGATGACAACCGACGGGTGGTTGCGGTCCCGCTTCACCCACGCATCGACGTCGCGCTGCCACCACTCGGCGAAGAGCACGCTGTAGTCGTGCTTGGTCTTCCCCTTCGCCCAGCCGTCGAAGATCTCGTCCATCACGAGCACACCGAGCCGGTCGCAAGCGTCGAGGAACGCCCGCGACGGCGGATTGTGCGCCGTGCGCACCGCGTTGAAACCCTCCGCCTTCAGCAGCTCGACCTTGCGCTCCTCAGCGCGATCGAACGCCGCGGCACCGAGGATGCCGGTGTCGTGGTGCACGTTGCCGCCGTTGAGCTTGATCGGCGCGCCGTTGAGTTCGAGGCCGCGCGCGGCCGTCCAACGCAGTGTGCGAATGCCGAAGACGGTCGAGTATTCGTCGACCAGCTCCTTGCCGTCAGTGAGGCGCACGGCCGCGCGATAGAGCGCGGGCGACGCCGGCGACCACGCCTGCGGTTGCGGGATTTTCGCCGTGACGCGAAACACGGAGTCGACGCCGGACGGCGCCACGACGGCGGTTCGCGTCTGTGCGACGCGTTTCCCCGTCGCGTCGAAAAAGCTGATCTCGGCCGCCAGCTTGCGCTCAGTCTCCCCGCGATTGGTCACCGTCGTCTCCACCTCGAGCGTCGCCTCGGCGGCGCTCAACGCGGTCGTGGTGACAAAAACCCCGTCCGCCGCCACATGCACCGGCGCGGTGACGTGCAGCGTCACGTGGCGATAGATGCCGGAGCCAGTGTAGAAACGCGCCGTCGGCTGCGCCGAGTGGTCGACGCGCACGGCGAGCAGGTTCTCGGCCGCGAGCTTCAGGTGCGGCGTGAGTTCGACCGTGAACGGCGTGAAGCCGTAGGGATGCCGCCCGACCGAGACTCCATTGATGAAAACCTCGGCGTTCATGTAGACGCCCTCGAATTCGAGCGTCACGCGCTGGCCCGCCCACGATTTCGCGGCGCGAAACGTCTTTCGATACCAGCCGATCCCGTTCTCGAAAAACCCGCCGTGTCCCGCGGAAGCGGCGTCCTTTCGCACCGGCAACTCGATGCTCCAGTCGTGCGGCAGATCGAGCGCGCGCCACTTGGCGTCGTCGAAGCCCACCCCGGCCGCGCCGGCCGGATCGCCGAATCGGAACTTCCACTGCGCGTCCCACAGGTAGCGCTCCCGCGCTCCCGCCCACGGAGCGACGAGCAGGATCAGGAGGACCGCGACGAAGCGAAAACGGAAGGGGTGAAGAATCAGCATGGACGCGAACGGAAGTGTTGCCGAAACCGCCGGGGTGACGAGTGCGCAATCGCGTGCAGTTACTGTATGGCAAAGGCTTGCCCTCGGGAATATCCGGCCTGATCTTTGGCATCCAATAAATGCCCAAGCCGCCGCCCGACTATTTTCGCTACTTCCCGGACCACCCGGATATCGCGCGGTGGGGTGTCGGTGTCGCGGCCTGCGGCACCGCCCGCGTCGCGCCGGGCGCCCCCTACCCGCCCCAGCAACACCCGGCGGATCACCATTTCGACTGGTCGCACGGGCGCGTGCTCGATGCCGTCCAGATCGTGCTCATCACGTCCGGCCGCGGCACGTTCGAGTCGCGCGAGCTCGGACGCCACGAGATCGAAACCGGCACCGCCGTGCTGCTGCTGCCGGGCATGTGGCACCGCTACCGGCCCGACGACAAAACCGGTTGGTCCGAGAGCTGGGTGGAATTGCGCGGCCCGGTCGTCGACACGCTGCGCAAGTCCGGCGTGCTCGCCGTCGGGAGCGCGATTCGCACGGCCGCGCTCGCGGCCGGGTTGGACGGCGCGATGGACACGTTGCATCAACACGCGCGGCGCGCGGGGCCGGGATTCGATCCGGAGATGTCCGCGTTCGCACTGAGCATCCTCGCCGCGTGGGTCCGCGCGGGCGAGACGGCGCCGGCGCGCGCGCGCATGGTGCGCGCCGTCTTGCAGGCGGAGCGGTATTTCGCCGACCACCACACCGAAGCGGTGAACGTCGAGGCGTTGGCCAAGGAGCTCGGCGTCGCCTACTCGCACTTCCGCCGCGAGTTCAAGGCCCAGACGGGATTCTCGCCATGGAACTACGTCGTGCACCTGCGCCTGTCGCGCGCGCGCCGTCTGCTCGCCGCCGGCGACGCGACGCTGGACGACATCGCGGCGCGCCTCGGTTTCAGCTCGGCATTCCACCTCTCCAGCGCGTTCAAACAGGCCTACGGCATCGCCCCGCAGCACTGGCGTGACCAACTGCGAAAGACCTCGCGACCGGGGGGAATCCCTCCCGAACCGGCCGGCTGACGCTGTTGGCATTTTTTGTAGGCAAATGATCAAGCCCCCCATGGCCACCGAGCCCGCCATGCGGTATGCTGCCAACGTCGGGAGGGGATTCCGGCGCGCCGCGGGGGTGGCGCGCCGGTTTTCTTCTCCGACACCCCTCGCGGAGCCACATGCCTCCCCTCACCCCGAATCTGCCGCGCGGCTCCGCTGATCCCGGAAGCTTTGGGCAACGCACCACCACAGCCGTCGCGCTGCGTCACGACGGCGCCATGACCGCCTCGCACTGCGGCCCGCTCCCGTCCCGCAGGCCCTGCGCCTCATCCGCCGCTGCGTCTATCGCCTGATCCGCCATGCACCTCGTCGACACTCACCAACATCTCTGGGACCTCGACCGGCTCCCGTATTCCTGGTGCGCGAGCATTCCCGTCCTGCATCGAAGCTTTTCCCTCGCCGACTACCGCGCCGCGAGTGAGAGCACGGGAATCACCAAGACGGTTTTCATGGAATGCGACGTGGACGATCCCCATCAGCGCGCCGAGGCGGATCACGTCCAACGACTCGCCGACACCGACCCGCTCATCCAAGGCATCGTCGCGAGCGGACGACCGGAAAACGCGGGTTTCCGCGATCATCTCCGCGCGCTCGCGCGGCTGCCGCGCCTCCGGGGCATTCGCCGCGTGCTGCACGTCAAGCACGACGACCTGTGCCTCGAACCCCGCTTCGCGGAAAACCTCCGCCTGCTGCCGGACTTCGGGCTGACGTTCGACGTGTGCGCCTTGCCCCGACAACTGGCCAACGTGCGCACGTTGGCCGAGCGCTGCCCGCAGGTGACCTTCATCGTCGACCACGTCGGCGTCCCCGACGTGAAAAATCGCATGGACGAACCGTGGCGCAGCGGGCTGGCGCGCCTCGCCGACCTGCCCAACGTGAATTGCAAGATCAGCGGCCTCGTCGCCTACGCCGACGCCGCAACGTGGACGCCCGAGCATCTCCACCCGTATTTCGAGCACGCCGTCGCGTGTTTCGGTTGGGAGCGCCTGGTGTGGGGCGGCGATTGGCCGGTGTGCACGCTCTCCGCGCCGCTCGCCCGCTGGGTGGACGCCACGCACGCGCTCACGGCCAGCGCCACGCCCGCGCAGCGCGCCCTCCTCTACCACCGCAATGCCGAGCGCCTCTACCGGGTTTGACCCCACGCGCTCCGCGGCAACATCCCGCTCGACCGAAGTCGACTCGCCCCCGCGAACCTCGTAACACCATCGCGAACCGCCCCGCCCGACCCATGCGACCCCTGCTGCCCGCTCTCGTGTTTCTGGCCTGCGCGCTCGTCGCCACCGCGGCGCCACGTCCCGAGGTGATCCCTTTCCCGACCGGAAAACCGCGACTCGTCGGAGCCGAAGCGATGCAACGCATCCACGACGAAGTGAAAACGCCCTTCAAATACGGCGTCGTGCTCCGCGGCGAACCGGGCGAACTCGTCGATTGCCCCAATGTGTTCCGCCGCGACGGCCGCTGGTATATGGTCTACGTCGCGAACAAGGACAAGGTCGGCTACCAAACCTGCCTCGCCCGCAGCGACGATCTCCTCCACTGGGAAAAACTGGGGCCGATCCTCTCGTTCCGCCGCGAGGGCTGGGACGCCTGGCAGGCCGCCGGCGGACTCGCGCTCTACGACACGCGCTGGGACGGCACGCACGAGCTGACCGCGCACGACGGCCGCTACTGGCTCTCCTACCTCGGCGGCGCGAAGCAAGGCTACGAACCCGACCCGCTCGCCATCGGTCTCGCGCACACCGACGATCCAACCGCCGTGCGCGAGTGGACGCGCCTCCCGGAAAACCCCGTGCTCGCGCCGGACCAGAGCGACACGCGCGACTTCGAACACGTGACGCTCTACAAGAGCGCGATCGTTCGCGACGAGGCGCGCACCCTCGGCGCGCCGTTCGTGATGTTCTACAACGGCAAATCCGCGCCCAACGGCGTCGAGACGATCGGCCTCGCGATTTCAGACGACCTCCACTCGTGGCGCCGCTTCGGCCACGGCCCCGTCGTGGCCAACATCGGCGCCGCGCCGTGGGCGATCAGCGGCGACCCGCAGCTCACGCGGATCGGCGACGTGTGGGTGATGTTCTATTTCGGCGCGTTCTGGAAGCCGGGCGCGTTCGACACCTTCGCCTGCTCCTACGACCTCGTGCACTGGACCAAGTGGGACGGCCCGCACCTCGTGGCCCCGAGCGAGCCCTACGACCGGCAGTTCGCGCACAAGCCGTGGGTGTTGAAACACGACGGCGTCGTCTACCATTTCTACTGCGCCGTCGGCGCCGAGGGCCGCGTCATCGCCCTCGCGACCTCGAAAGACCTGCACGCCCCTTCCCCATGAGACTCCTCGCGCTCGCCCTCGCCTTGCTCGCCTCCGCGGCGTCCACGCTCGCGACTCCGTCCGACGACTCCCGCTACGTCCTGCTTCATACTCCGGGCGAACACCTCTTCGAATCCTCGCCGCTCGGCAACGGCCGGCTCGGCGCCGCGCTCTACGGCGGCATCGACGAGGAGCGCATCGTGCTGAACGAGTCCGGCATGTGGTCCGGCTCGCCGCAGGACGCCGACCGCGCCGACGCCCACCGCGCGCTGCCGGAGATCCGTCGCTTGCTCCTCGAAGGCAAAAATCACGACGCCGAGGCGCTCGTGAACGCCAACTTCACCTGCGCGGGTCTCGGCTCCGGCCGCGGCGCGGGCGTGAACACGCCCTACGGCTCGTATCAGATCCTCGGCGATCTCCGGCTGAAGTTCCTCGGCGCCGACGCGCCCGTCACGAACTACCGCCGCACGCTCGACCTCGCCGACGCGACCGCGCGCGTCTCCTTCGAACGCGGCGGCGTGCACTTCGTGCGCGAGGGCTTCGTCAGCGCGCCCGCCGAGGCGTTCGTGCTCCGACTCAGCGCCGACAAGAGAGGCAGCCTGTCATTCGATGCCACGCTCGCCCGCGCCGAGCGCGCGCGCATCGAGGCCGCGGGCAGCGCCGGACTTGTGATGCACGGCCAGCTCAACGACGGCTACAACGGCACCAACGGCGTGCGCTACGCCGCGCGCCTCGAGATTCGCGCGCAGGGCGGCACAATCGACGTGTCCGGCTCCGCCGTGCGGGTGCGCGACGCCGACGAAGTGATTCTCTTCGTCACCGCCGCCACGGACATCAAACGCCGCAGCTTCGCCGGCCGCGACGTCGCCGATCCGCGCGCCACCGCCGAGGCGGATCTCGCCGCCGCACTGAAATCCGATTTCGCCGCGCTCCGCCAGGCGCACACCGCGCACTACCAGAGTTTCTTCAACCGCGTTGCGCTCGCGCTCGGCGCACCGAACCCCGCCGCCACCGCGCTCTCCGCGCCCGAACGCCTGCAGCGTTTCTCCGCCGGCGCCGCCGACCCCGGGCTCGCCGCGCTCTACTTCAACTTCGGCCGCTATCTCCTCATCTCGTCGTCGCGCCCCGACGGCTTGCCCGCCAATCTCCAAGGCATCTGGGCCGACTCGATCCAGACACCGTGGAACGGCGACTGGCACTCCAACATCAACGTGCAGATGAATTATTGGCCGGCGGAGACGACCAACCTCTCCGAATTGCACGCGCCGCTCTTCGCGCTCGTCGATTCGCTCGTCGCCCCCGGCGCAAAAACCGCCAAGGCCTACTACGGCGCGCGCGGCTGGGTCGCCTTCCTGCTCAACAACCCGTGGGGCTTCACCTCGCCCGGCGAGTCCGCCAGTTGGGGTTCGACCGTCTCATGCTCGGCGTGGCTCTGCCAGCACTTGTGGGACCACTACCAGTTCACCGGCGACCGCGCATTCCTCACGCGCGTCTGGCCCACGCTGAAAGGCTCCGCGCTTTTCTACCTCGATATGCTCATCGAGGATCCGAAGACCGGCTGGCTCCTCACCGCGCCGTCCAACTCGCCCGAGAACGCGTTCCTCCTCGACGGCCAACCCGCGCACGTCTGTCTCGGCCCCACGGCGGACATGCAGCTGTTGCGTTACCTCTTCGACGCCTGCATCCGCGCCTCGGAGATTCTCGGCACCGACGCCGACCTCCGCACCGAACTCAAAGCCAAGCGCGCCCGCCTCGCCCCGACCCGCCTCGGCGCCGACGGCCGCGTGCTCGAGTGGCAGCAGGAATACCCCGAAGCCGATCCGCAGCACCGCCACGTCGCGCACCTTTGGGGCCTTTATCCCGGCAACGAAATCACGCCCCACGGGACGCCCGACCTCGCAGCCGGCGCGCGCAAGACGCTCGATGTGCGCGGCGACGCCAGCACTGGCTGGAGTCTCGCCTACAAGATGGGCATGTGGGCCCGCCTCGGCGACGGCGACCGCGCCCACCTGCTCCTCCGCCACGCGCTCAAACCCGCCAACGCCTCGACCTCGAAGCAGCAGTTCAGCGGCGGCACCTACGCGAACCTCTTCGATTCGCACCCGCCTTTCCAGATCGACGGCAACTTCGGCGGCACCGCCGCCATCGCGGAAATGCTCCTGCAAAGCACGCCGGACGAGATCGTCGTTCTCCCCGCGCTGCCCTCCGCGTGGCCCGACGGCAGCGTCACGGGCCTCCGCGCGCGCGGCGGCTACGAGGTCGATCTCGAGTGGCGCTCCGGCAAACTCGTCCGCGCGCTCGTCCGGAGCACCGGTGGCGAAGGCACGCAACTCCGCTACGGCGCAACCGTCGTGCCCGTGACGTTCCCCGACGAGAACATGTCCACCTTCGTCTTCACTCCGTGAACCCCGCGGTTCCCGCCCGACGCTAACGTTTGACCGCGCGCTCCGTTGCCGCCCGCCGCCCGCTCCCTAACGGTCAAGTTAACCCCGAGTCGCCGAACTCCCCCGCGTCGCTTTCCTTGTTACCCATGAAACCCCACCCCGCGTTGCTTCCGCTGGCTCTCCTCTGTTGCGCGCTGGCGCTCACCGGCTGCGGCCCGAAATCCGACTCCGCCGCCCACACCGCACCGACTCCGGCGGCTCCGACCAAGATCAAGCTCGGCTTCCTCGTGAAGCAGCCCGAGGAGCCGTGGTTCCAATTCGAGTGGAAAGGCGCGGAGAAGGCCGCGGCCGAACACGGCTTCGAACTTCTGAAATACGGCACGGCCGACGGCGAGAAAGTCATGGCCGCCATCGACAATCTCGCGGTCGCCGGCGCGCAGGGCTTCGTCATCTGCACGCCCGACGTCCGCCTCGGGCCGCAAATCGTCGCGCGCGCCAGGCAGAAGAACATGAAGATCGTCACGGTCGACGACATGTTCGTCCAGCCCGACGGCAAATTCATGACCGAGGTGCCCTATCTCGGCATGTCCGCCTCGCAGATCGGCGAATCCGTCGGCCGGGCCCTCCACGTCGAAGCCACGAAGCGCCATTGGAACCTCGAGGAAACCGGCGTCTGCCTCATCACGTTCGAGGAGCTCGATACCGCTCGCGAGCGCACCGAAGGCGCCCGTCGCGCGCTCGAAGCCGCCGGCTTCCCCGCCGCCCGCATCTTCAAGGCGCCGCAAAAGACCACCGACATCCCCGGCAGCTTCGACGCGGCGAGCTCGCTGCTCACACGCCAAGGCGGCATCAAGCGCTGGCTCATCGCCGGCATGAACGACAACGCCGTGCTCGGCGCCGTGCGCGCGATGGAAGGCCGCGGCTTCAACGCCGAGACGGTCATCGGCATTGGCATCAACGGCACCGATTGCATCGACGAACTCCGCAAGCCCAAGGCGACCGGTTTCTACGGCTCGATGCTCGTCTCCGCGCCCTTCGAGGGCTACGAGACCGCGCGCCTGCTTCACGTCTGGGTGAAGGACGGCCAGCAACCGCCGCTCGAGACGCGCACCCCCGGCATCTTCATCACGCGCGAGAACTTCGAGGCGATCCTCAAACGCGAAGGCATTCTCCAGTAGCGCAGGCTTCCAGCCTGCCTCTGCCATCGGATCCGCCCGCTCCCTCCTATCCCTGCCGCACTCTCGCGCGCCGCGTGACGCCTTACCTCCAGTTCGCCTCCGTCACTAAGTCCTACATCGGCGTCACCGCGCTGCAGGACGTCACCTTCGACGTGCGCGAAGGCACGGTGCACGCGCTCATGGGCGAGAATGGCGCCGGCAAGTCCACCTTGCTCAAAGCGCTCAGCGGCGCGCACCGGCCGACTTCCGGCCGGATTCTCCTCGGCGGAAACGCCCACGACTTCGCGTCGACCTCCGCCGCGCTCGCCGCCGGCGTCGCGGTGATCTATCAGGAACTTCACCTCGTGCCCGGGATGACCGTGGCCGAGAACATCTTCCTCGGCCACCTCCCGCAACGCGGCGGCATCATCGATCGGACGACGCTCCGCGAGCGTGCCACGCAGCTGTTGCGCCGGCTCGGCGAGGACATCGATCCCGACACCAAACTCGCGCACCTGCCCATTGGCCAGCGCCAGATGGTCGAAATCGCCAAAGCACTCAGCCGCGGCGCCAAGGTGATCGCGTTCGACGAACCGACGAGCAGCCTGTCCGTGCGCGAAATCGAACGCCTCTTCGCCGTCATCCGTGAACTGCGCGCGCAGGGCTGCGTCATTCTCTACGTCACGCACCGCATGGAGGAGGTCTTCGCGCTCTGCGACGCCTGCACCGTGCTCCGCGACGGCCGGCACGTGCGGACCTACGAATCGCTGCGCGAGATCACGCCCGCGAAGCTCGTGCAGGACATGGTCGGGCGCGACATCGCCGACGTCTACGCCTACACGCCGCGACCGCACGGCCCCACGGCGTTCGAAGCCCGCGCGGTGACCGGGCCGGGCCTGCGCGCACCCGTTTCGCTCTCGGTCGCGCAAGGCGAGATTCTCGGGCTCTTCGGCCTCGTGGGCGCCGGCCGGACCGAACTCCTGAAACTGTTCTTCGGATCCGAGCGCGCGACCTCCGGCTCCGTGATCGTCCACGGCGAAGCCGTCGCACTGCGCTCGCCCGCCGCCGCGATCGCCGCCGGCATCGTCTACTGCACCGAGGACCGCAAACGCGAAGGCATCGTCCCGATCCTCTCCGTGCAGGACAACTGCAACCTCGGCATCCGCGCCCCGCACACGAGCTGGGGTGGATTGATCGACGGACGCTGGGAGCGCGAAAACGCCACGGCCAAGGTTCGCGAACTCGCCGTGCGCACGCCGTCGGTCGAGCAACTCATCAAACACCTCTCCGGCGGCAACCAGCAGAAGGTGATCCTCGCCCGCTGGCTCTCGACGAAGATTCGCGTGCTCCTGCTCGACGAGCCGACGCGCGGCATCGACGTCGGCGCCAAGAGCGAAATCTACCGCATCATCCTGCGCCTCGCCGCCGAAGGCGTCGCCGTGATCCTCGTTTCGAGCGACCTGCCCGAGGCGCTCGGCCTCGCCGACCGCGTCGCCGTCATGCGCCAAGGCGAACTCGCCGCCATCCTCGACCGTTCCGCCGCCACGCCCGAACGCGTCCTCTCTCTCGCCCTGCCCCAGGAAAACGCCCCCGCCACCGGAGTAACCTAATAGGTTACCCCTCCGCCCGGCCGCACTGCTTCGCACCACCGACCACGCCCCTCCTTTCCGAGCGCTCCATGAGTTCCCTGCCGAAACCCTCCGCCTCCTCCCTCGCCCACACGCTGCTCGACCGCGGCGGCATGACGCTGGTGCTGTTCGTGCTCGCCGCCGTCTGCTGGGTCACGGTGCGCGGCTTCGGCACGCCGGAGAACCTGATGAACCTGCTCCTGCAGGTCTCGATGGTCGGCACCGTGGCGACGACGATGCTGTTCTGCCTCGCCTCGGGAAACTTCGATCTCTCCGTCGGCACGATCATCCCCGCCGGCGGCGTGCTCTGCGCGTTGATCCTGCGCCAAACGAACAATCTCTTCCTCGCGCTCACCGCATCGCTGGCGTTCGGCGCGCTCGTAGGCCTGATCAACGGCACCATCGTCGCGCGCCTGAAGATCAACCCGCTCATTACGACGCTCTCGACGATGATGATGGTGCGCGGCATCGCGTTCGTCTTCGCCGACGGCAAATCGATCGGCATCGCCAACGACGCGCTGCTCAACCTCGCGAGTTGGGCCTTCCCCGTCATTCGCAACGACGCGGGCTCGGTCGTCTTCCAAATCACATTCCCTGTCTGGGTGTGCCTCGGACTGTTCGCGCTGTTCGGCTTCGTGCTTCAGCGCACCGCCTTCGGTCGCAACACGCTCGCCATCGGCGGCAACGAGGAGGCCGCGCGCCTTGCCGGGGTGAATGTCACCGGCGTGAAGATCGCCATTTTCACTCTCCAGGGCCTCGTCGCCGCGCTCGCCGGTGTGCTGCTCGCCGCGCGCCTCGGCATCGGCGATCCGAAGACAGCCCAAGGTAGCGAACTCTCCATCATCTCGGCGTGCGTGCTCGGCGGCGTCTCGCTCTCGGGCGGTGTGGGCCGCATGAGCCACGTGATCGCCGGCGTGTTCATCATGGGCGTCGTCGAGAACGCGATGAACCTGCTCAACATCGACTCGTTCTACCAATACATCGTGCGCGGCGCGATCCTGCTCGCCGCCGTGATGCTCGATCAGCTCAAGCAACGCCGCGGGTAGAGCATTTTCAAAAAATAGTTCAGCCGGGGTCGCTGACCCCGGAAAGAGGCTTTCGCAACGGCAGAAGCGCCGACCGGGCTCAGCGAGCCCGGCTACAGAAAAATAGAAAAGACTCTAGACGAGTCCCTCTGGTTCGACGCGTGACACCGCCTCCGCAGCAGCCGCGATGGTGGCGTATTACGCCACCATCGTCACCGCGCGAGAATGCGCGTTCTCACTCGGGGAAACTCACCCGCACCGGATTCAGCAATCGCACCGGACCGAGCAAGCCCGAGGCAACGAGCGGCTCGTTCTTGTCGTAGAAATTCCACGCGGAGAACGTCACGCGTCCGCCCGGCGGTTTCGGCTTTCCGTCGCGATACCACTCCGGCAAACGCACGATGCCATGCGGGTCGTTTCCCTGCTCGTCGCGGATGCCGTATTCGTTCTCCACCGGCAGGAACTCGTCGCCGATCAGCCGATTCGTCCAAAGATTCGTGACCGCGATCTCGAGCGTGTTGTCTCCGGCGCGCACGAGTTCCGTCACATCGAGGCGATAAGGTTCCTTCCACAAACTGCCCGCGTCCTTTCCGTTGACGCGCACGGCGGCGATCACCTCGACGCGTCCGAGATCGAGAATCACCCGCTTGTTTTCGCCGAGGAACTCCGCCGGCACGTCCAGTGTTCGCGCGTAGGTCGCGGTGCCCGCGAAGAACTTCACGGCCGGATTGTCATGCAGGTGCAGCGACTTCAGGCGCGGCAGCTCGATCGACTCCGGCGCGCCACGACCGGGTTGGAAGCGCACTTGCCACGCGCCGTTGATGACGCGCGGCGCCGCCACTTGCGCAACAACATCGCTGCCGCCGTCCAATGCGTAACGGCCGCTCTGCCACGCGAGCGCGGTGGCGCGACCATCGCGGCGGCTCAAGTCGGTCACGGTGGGAATGTCGGGAGCTGGGACGCCGCCTAAGATCAGGCGCTTCAGATCATCGCTCGTGAGCGCGTGATCCGCCTCCTGCGGCGGCACGAAGTTGCCTTCGAAAAAGAAGACCTGCCCGCGCGACGGCGGCGGCGGCTGGCGGGCGAGTCGGGTCAGCGCCTCGATGGCGGGGAAATTCAACATGTAGTCGACCGGTGGAGGCGGCGACCCCACGCCCGAGTGCACGATCTTGCCCGACACGAGTCCCTCGCGCACGAGTTCGCCGTTCACGAAGAGCTGCGGTCTCCCGGCGCGGTAGACGACCGCCACGTGCGTCCAACCCGAGACGGGCTTCTGCCAGACCAAGACGGCGGGACAGGTCTCGAGCGAGCGCTCGACGACGAAGATGCCGTTGCGCCCCACGGCGAGTCCCGCCGTCGCGCGGCCGGCGCCGAAGCGCGCGTCGCCCGGGTCGGCGGGGATCGCGTAGAACTTGCCCACCTCGTCGATGCGCCCCGTCGTCCCCTCGGTGGGGAAGGCGCGCAGATCGGTGTCGGGCTTGACCCAAATCGCCATGGTGAAATCACGCGCCGGCACTCTTTCGCGACGCGCCGGTTTTAACCCACAGGCCACCGAAACCAGTGCTTCCGCGCCATCGCGCGTCAGACTGCTGAAGCCTTTTGCCGCCTCGCGCCGGAAGAGCACGAACACCGATTCACCCGGTTCCAACCGCAACGGCACCACGGCGCGGCCGTCCCGCTGGGCGAAAACCACGGCGTCGCTGCGCTCCCCGGATTCGGTGCGCCAGATTTCCGGTTGCCGGCCGCCCATGCCGCGAAACACGGCGTTCAGCTCCTCCACCCGCCGTTGCCGGTTGCCGATGAAATACAGATCGCCCTCGGGCGACCGGCGGTGCTGCCAAGAGAACGACGCGCTGCCGTCGGGCGACAGCGCCTCGAAATCCGGAGCGAGCGCGCGCTGCGCCAAGGCCTCCGCGATCGTCGCGCGTTCGAGCACGCGTGCATTCGCCCAGAGTTCCGCCGCCTCGCGCAGCATCGCCCGCTCGCTCTCCGGATAGCCGGCGAGCGTCGGGGAAAATTGCGGCCGTGGACCAACAAGCGTCGCTCCCGCCGCCACGAATGCGCGCAATTTCTTCAGCAACTCGGGCCGGATGGCCTTCAGGTCCGGCGGAAGCACGAGCAGCTTGTAGCGCCCGCCCTCGGGCAACACGTAGTCGCCGCCGTCGACGCGCACGCGGTTGAGCAGGACGTCGGTGTTGACCAAATCGTAGGTGTAGCCGGGCGGCAGGACGGGCAGCGCCATGGACGACGCGTCGGGGCTGCGCTCGCCGGTGAAATAGAGCACGTCGGCCGCGTAGGTGCCTTGCTGGAGCATCCAGTGCGTGCGCGCGATGCAGTCGAGCCATGGCTTCGCCTCGCCGAACCACGTGTTGGTTCGCTCGAAGAAAAAGCCGTAGGGTCCGAGCGACACGCCGGGCATCGCCGTCGGATGCGGCTGATGTGCGTAGCGGTGCATGAGAAAAAGACTCACGCCCTGCGCACTCATCTCGTCGCCGAGCATCTTCAGCGCGTAGGGATATTCCAGCCACCGCGAGGTCTTGAACTCACCCGTGAACGCCTCGGAGCCGACGATGGACTTGCCGTAGACGTGCGCGGCCGACGTCACCATCTTCACGGCGCGGTTCGGCGTCCACGGCGTGCGCGTCCAGAACTCGGTCGTGGGCACATCGGAGAGCCCGGCGACGCGCAGCTCGTCAAAGTTTCCCGCGCCGTAGCCCTCGACGTAGAACCTCATCCCGCGCTCGCGCGTGAGCGCGTGCATCCGCTCATAGTAGTTCTCCGCCATCAAATCGGCCTGCACCCGGCGGAAATCGAAAAGAAACCGCTCCGCCACGCCCGCATCGCCGACGACGCGCCCAAACAGCGCCGGCAGGTAGCCGAGAATGTCGTAGCCCGTGCGCCTCCGAAATTCGGCGGGGAATTCGTTCGTCCAGTTCTGCATGCCCGCCTCGTAACTGTCGATGATCACGCTCGCCGGCCCTTTCGCACCCGCCGCCTTCGCGTCCGCCGCGACGCGATCGATCACGTGTTCGAAATGAAACTGCGTCGCCGCGGCGCTGAACTTGTCGATCTCGAGCCCGCGACCGGCCGCGGAGGCCGCGACGTTGTTCTTCCCGGTCGATGTCTGCCCGATCCGAAGAATCGTCCACGTGCCGGCGGGCGCCTCCCAATCGAGTTGGTCGCCGTGCAGGCGCGACGTCAGATCGACCACCGTCGTCGGATCGATCGTGGCGTCCGCCTGCACCGATGCGGGCACCGCCAGCTGGCCGGAGACGCGGTAGTCGAAATTCGCCTTGGCCACCCAATCCTCGATCCGCGGCGTGCGATGCAGGATGAATTCCGCCAGCTCACCCGCCGATGCCGCCGTGACGCGCACGAAACGCACGTTCGCCGACGCGAAGCGGCGCTCCGCCGGGGCGAGAATGCCGTGGCGGCCGGGCGTGCCGACGGTGCACAGCGGACGAAACTCGCGCCCGTCCTGCGAGGCTTCGACGGTCAGCTTCGGGAAACGTCCCGCGGAACTGGGAAACGCCGTGAGCCCGTGCAATTCCGTCGGCGCGGCGAACTCGAGCAGCAGCGGCTTCGCGGGGTCCAGCGCGAGCTTCGTGGCGAGCGAGCCGTCGCTAAGGATGCCTTTCTCCACCGGCGCCATGCCAACGCTCACACGCGCCAGCGCGTCCTCGTAGCGCACAGTCTCGGCCCGCAGCGCAGGAAACGCCACGACGAACGCATCGCGATAGTAGCCGAGATTCACCTGCGGCCGCGCGAGGTCGACCGCGACGGGTTTTCCACCCGCAACCGTCGTCTCCGTCCAAACGAGTTGCTGCATCGACATCGCGGGCGTCACCCACGGGCCGCCGCTGCTGGACCAGCCGGGCGCGTTGGACATGCCGATGTCGACGCCGAGTCGGTCTCCCTCCTTGAACGCGTGGTTCATCAACTCGCGCCAGTGCGGCTCGAGGTAATTGGCCGATCCGGCGGGCAAGTAGTCGCTGCCGTCGAAAATCAATGCCCCGGCGACGCCGATCTTCGCCATGGCCTCGAGATCGAGCGTGATGCCCTCGCGCGTGACGTTGCCGTTCATCCAATGCCAGAACGTCTGCGGACGCGCCGTGCGCGGCGGCGCATCGAAGCCGGCGGCCAGCGGATCGGCGGCAAACGCGCTCAGGACGGCGAGCGGCAACAGCAACGCGAGCAGACGACAGGAAATCACGGCGGCAGGTTGAGCGGAATCAGAGCGCACGGCGAGCGGAGGATCAGCGGACCACGTCGATGAGGTATTGGGTGGTGGTCTGGGCGCCGAGTTCGACTTCCCAGCCGTCCTCGAGCCGCCGAGCCATCACGGCGCGGGCGAGCGGCTTCGCGGCGCCGTCGAGCGGCGTCACCAGCACGGCGACGGCGCCGTCGAGTTCGCGCAGTTCCAGCCAGCCGGTGACCGGCTCGATCAGCGTCGGGCCGTGGCCCCACTTTTCCCAGAGCGTGTGACGGTCGTTCCACACCGAGCCGGTGTTCTGCCAGCGCGCGCAGGTCGTGAGCAGGAGGCGGATGGAGCGCTGGATCGGCTCGCTCGTCAGCGACGACAGCGTGATCGCCACGAACTCGTTTTTGATTTCGGGCTTCAGGTGTTTCGTTGTGTGCGCGTGCGCGCGGAGAAAGCCGACGAGGCCCTGCGAACGCGGCGTGTCGATGGCAACGACGCCCTGTTTGCCGTCGTGCAAGCGCCAGACGAGTTCGCCGGTGTCGGAGACGAACGGCGCGTCGGCCTCCGCGGGGAACGCGCTTGTCCCCTGCCCTTCGAGCGTGCCGATCCGCGAGCCGTGGCGCAGCGGCAGCGAGCGCGGGAAGCCCGGCGTGAAATACGGCCGCTCGCTCTCGGGCAGGCGCATGGCCTCGTTGACCTGTTCGTGCGAGTAGTCGCGCACGAAGGTCTCCTTCGCCGGGCTGACGTCGGCGCGCGAGAAGAGCAACGCGCCCACGGCCAGCTGCGACATCTTCACCGGATCGAGTGTGAGATCGAATTCGTCGGCCACGTAGCGCTGGAAGTCCGGCAGCGCCTTCGGCTCGAAGGTGTAGAAATAGATGCCGTCCCAATCCTGGAAGGCGGCGTAAGACGCGAGCAGCGGAATCATCTCGACGACGTATTCGTTCGGGTTCGGGTGGTTCACCTCGCTGACGGTGAACGGCCGTCCGGCCATCGGCGCGCGCGCGAGCTTCACGATCGTGGAGCGCGTCGGCTGGTCGACCATCGGCGAGTTCCGCGCGCCCCAGATCGCCGGATGCTGCCAGTAGACGTGCGCGTCGACGAAATCCAGGAGCGAGTTCGCGCGCAGCATCGGCTGGCCGGGAATCCAATACGTGTGGTCGGCGTTGCCGATCACGAGCGACTGGACGCCGAGTTCCTGTTTCAGGAAACGGCCGAAGTCGGTGAAGAACACTTTCTCCACGTCGCCGTAGAAATCGGCCTCGGCGTGAAAACGTTCCTTCGGCGCGAGGCTGAAATCGCCGCGGTGCAAGCGTGGCACGGACGCGCCCGCGGCGACGCCGGCCTGTTGGCGGATGAGCGCGAGTTGGTCGGGCGTGCGGTTCTTCGCCAGCCATTGCTGAAACATCGCGTCGAGTTGCGCCGCGTAACGCGGCGTGAAGTCGAGCTGGTAGCGCGGCGCGTCGGGCTTGAGTTCGCCGCGGAGCCAGTTGCGGAACCAGAATTCGTAGAGCGAGTTCTCGTTCACAATCTCGACCGTCGCGATGGCCGGCTCGTGGCGATACTCGGTGTTCGTGTAGGGATTGCGATGCGTGAGCAGCCGGCGCGCATAGTCCTTCTGGAGTTCGATCAGGCGGTCGCCGATGTAGGTGTAGGCTTTCCAGAGCTGAACGACGTCGTTGTCAGGCACGCCGTCGGCGGCCTTGTAGCGACGACCGACGTTCAGGTTCAGGTTTGTGTAGATGCCGACCTTCTTCAGCTCGGCGATGAAGTTGTCGAGACGATCGAGCTGCTCGGCGTCGAAGTCCGTCGTCGTGTCCTTCGTGCTGTCGATCAGGCCGGCGGGCGGCACCTTGAAGCGATTCCCTTCGGCTTCGGCGCGGTTGCGCTCGGGCTCGAGCGCGGCTTCCTGCGCGACGGTGCGCGTCGGCATGTCGAGGAAGTGGAAGCGCACGCAGTTGATGCCGTGGCGCGCCATGATCTTCGCCCACTTCGCGGCCTCCGACTTCGGCGGCAGGATCGTCGAGCCGCGCGTCCAACCGGTGAGATTCACGCCCCAGATGCGGAAGCGCTCGCCGTTGCCTTTGACGAGGTGGCCGTCCTTGACCGTGATGAAGCCGTCCGCGCCCGCGGGCTGGTCGCCGAGCAGGAATGAGACGTCGACGGGCGAATCCTCGCGGTCGAGGTGGTCGATGACGAAGGGCTGGAAGTTGATCTCGCTCGCGAGGAGTGGCGCGACAACGAGCAGAGCGAGGGGCAACAACAGGCGCGGCTTCATTGGAGGGTGATCTTGAAGGCGATGACGTCGGCGCAAGGGAATCGGGCAGGCTTTTCGATAACAAGTGCGTCGGCCTCCTGGCGCCAAGCCATCGTCTCGTTCGAGCCGACGAGCGAGATTTTCGCGATCTTGGCGCCGTAAGGTGCGGAAGTGCCGAGCGATTTCACGCGCACGGCGGTCTCGGGGAGCCGCAGCACGAACGCGTAAAGCGCACCGCGATTGGCCGTGAAGCGAATGTCCTCCGACGTGAACGGCAGCGGGCCGTCCGAGCCACGCCCCGGCGGAATCTGCGTCGGGCCTTCGCCGTAGACCTTCCAGGACCGCGAGCCGAAAATGGCCTCGCCGTTGACCTGGTTCCACGCCGCGAGCCCCTTCAGGAACGCGCGCTCGCGATCGTCGATCGTGCCATCGCCGCGAATCGGAATGCTCAACAGGAACGTGCCGTTCTTGCTGACCACATCGACGAAGTTGCGGACGACCTGCGTGACGGTTTTGTAGTCGATGTCCTGCTTGTAGTGCCATTGGCCGATGCAGGTGTCGGTCTCGAACGGCAGCTCCTGAACGCCGCCCTGCCCGATGCTGCGCTCGAAGTCCTGGACGACCGCCGGACGGCGCTCCGCGCGCAGGCCTTTGGCCGTGAGCACGGCGTCGAGCTTGCCGCCATTGCGCGCGATGTTCGCATTGTAGAAATGCGCGGCAATATCGAGGCCCGCCTGACCGAGGGGCAGCTCGGTGTTGTCGAGATAGAGGAAGTCCGGCCGGTATTTGTCCACGAGGTCCTGGATGCGGAAAAACCAGTTGTTCACGAACTGCGGATCGTTCGGCGGAGGCTCCTCGGTCCACGGGAGATTGTGGGCATCGTGCCACGTGCGAAGGTCCTTCACGCTCCTGATCCCATCGGGAATCACCATGCCCGGCTGCGGGCGGCCATAGAGGTCCTGCGGGTCGAGTCCGTCCCACCACATGCCTTTGCCGTCCTCCTTTTTCAGGCGGGCCGCGTCGTAGCGCACACCGGCCTTCGGGCCTCCGGCGTCGTAGCCGTAAGCAGTCTGGAACCAGTGCCACGCGTGCGAGGCATGATTGGAGACGCCGAAGCGCAACCCGTGCGCGCGCGCGGCCTTCGCCCACTCGCCGATGATGTCGCGCTGCGGGCCGACGTTGACGGAGTTCCACGCGTGGTAGCGCGAGGCGAACGCGTCGAAGTTGTCCTCATGCGTCGCCATCGCGACGAAGTAGCGCGCACCGGCCTCGACGTAGAGCTGCATCAGCTCGTCGGGATTCCAGTGTTCAGCGCGCCAGCGGTGGTCGATCTCCATGAAGCCGAACTCCGACGGGTGACCGAAAGCGGCGAGGTGCGCGTCGTATTGCTTGTGGCCCTGCAAATACATCGAGCGCGCATACCAGTCGCCCTCGCCCGGCACGCACTGCGGGCCCCAATGCGCCCAGATGCCGAGCTTCGCGTCGCGGAACCACTCCGGGCAGCGGTAGTTCGCGACGAGGGATTCCCATGTCGGCGCGAAAGGTCCCGGCGCGATGGTGCGCCTTTCCGGCAAGGACTCCGGCGCGGCGATCGGCGCCGCCGCGGCGCGCAGCCCGACGACCGTTGCGGCGACTAACGCGAGCGTGCGAATGCACCGGCACGTGTTCAAGGGAAGCATGGGGAGATGAACCAAAGCAGCGGATCGGCAAAGGGGTGAACCGCGCGCCGACACTCTACTCCGCCCGCCGCCAATTGCTGCCGGGAAACACGCGAAAGCGGCCGGTATCCTAAGGGCGCGCGTCAGCGCACCGGCGTGATTTCGAGGCCGTATTTCCCCGGCAACTCGCGCAACAAGGCCGCAACCGAGTAGATGGCGGCCGATCGCTCCGCGCGCAGCTTCGCGTCGATTTTGGAAGTGAGCTTCAGCTCGACGAACGCAATGTCGATCCGCACCGGCGCGCTATCGCCGATCAACGAACGCGCACGGGCCTGCATCTCCGCCTGGTCGCGGCTGTAGTCGCCGACCATCGGTTGGGACACGAGCGGCGACTCCGGAGGAGCTTGGTTGCCGCGGCGGAAGCTCGGCTTCGTCCATGCACGCTCCTGAATGACGGCGAACTCTGCGTGGCCACTGGCGCGCGCCAATTCGGCGGCCCGCAGTAACGCCAGATCGCGCAACTGAGCCGCGTTCGCGCCAGGCTCGCCTGTGAACTGCACGAAGTAGACTTCGCCCGATTCCTGCCAGGATTCGTAGCCCGGCTCCATGGCACCGACGCGCGGCTGGTAGAGAAGGCGCTGCTGGCACCCCGCGGCTGCAAACGCCAAGGCGCCCGTGAACAGCACCGTTGCGAAGAGGTTCGCCCTCATGGGGAACGTTGCCGGGCTACTTCTGCCCGTAATAGGCGCCGGGGCCGTGCTTGCGCTTGAAGTGCTTCGCGAGCAACTCCGGCTCGATCGTCTTGAGGCGAGGTGCGAGCGCGAGCGACATGAACGCCATGTGCGCGATGCACTCGACCGCGACGGCGGTCTCCACGGCCTTGGCGACGGTCTTGCCCCACGTGAATGGCGCGTGGCGGTTCACCAACACGCCGGGAAAATCGAGCGGATCGAGTTCGTCGTCGAGGAAGCGCTCGACGATCACGTTGCCCGTTTCCCACTCGTAGGCACCGCCGCCGATTTCCTTTTTCGTCATCTTCCGCGTCACCGGGATGTCGCCGTTGAAGTAGTCGGCGTGTGTCGTGCCGAAGATCGGAATCTCACGTCCCGCCTGCGCGAACGCCGTCGCATGCGACGAGTGCGTGTGCACCACGCCGCCGATTTCGTGGAACGCCTCGAAGAGCCGGCGATGCGTCGGCGTGTCGGACGAGGGATTCAATTTCCCCTCGACGATTTTGCCTTCGAGATCGACGAGAACCATGTCCTCGGGCTTGAGCGCCTCGTAGGCCACGCCGCTCGGCTTGATGGCGAAGATGCCCTTGGCGCGATCGATAGCGCTGGCGTTGCCGAAGGTCAGGTTGATTAACCCGTGCTTCGGCAGGGCGACGTTGGCCTCGTAGGCCTCGCGTTTGAGTTCAGTCAACATGGCGTGCAATATCTCCTACCACGAAGGACACGAAGTGCACGAAGGAAACCCCAAGGAAACGCCCTTCGCGTTCTTCGTGAACTTCGTGGTTAATTTGCCTGCTCAGACGCGAAGGCCCTGTGCGAGGTGGTAGTAGACCTCGTTGTTGCGGAGGTCTTGCTTCAGCTGCGGGAGCGTCGTGTCGGCGTTGATGTGGACCGTCTCGATTCCCGCGATGGTGGCGAAGTCTTCGAGCATTTCACTCGTGACGACATAGCTGTAGCCGGTGTGATGCGCACCGCCGGCGTAGATCCACGCCGCGCAGGCGGTCTTGAAGTCGGGTTTGCATTCCCAGACGGCGCGGGCGACGGGGAGTTTGGGGAGCTTCGGCGTCTTGACGGCTTTGACTTCGTTGACGACGAGGCGGAAGCGGTTGCCGAGGTCGACGAGGCAGGCGTTGAGCGCCTCGCCGGCCGGAGCGTCGAAGGTGAAGCGCACCGGGTCCTCTTTGCCGCCGATGCCGAGCGGATGGATTTCGACGGCGGGTTTTCCGGCGGCGATCGACGGACAGATCTCGAGCATGTGCGCGCCGAGGACCTGGTGGCCTTTGGGCGAGAGATGGTAGGTGTAGTCCTCCATGAAGGAGGTTTGCTTGCCACCGGCCATGACCTTCATCGCGCGAACGAGCGCGGCGGTCTTCCAATCGCCTTCGCCGCCGAAGCCGTAACCGGCGCCCATCAGACGCTGCGTGGCCATGCCGGGGAGTTGGCGCAGGCCGTGAAGGTCCTCGAACGTGTCGGTGAAGGCCTTGGCGCCAACCTCGGAAAGGAATCCGCTCATGCCGAGTTCCAGACGCGCGCTGTAGCGGAGTTCGTCGTGACGCTTGCCGCCCTTCTTGAGCGCGGGAACGACGGCGTAGAGCTTCTCGTAATCGGCGCAGAGCGCGTCGATATCGGCGTCGCTGACGGCGTTCACCTTGGCGACGAGGTCGCCCACACCGTAGGTGTTCACTTCAAAACCAAAACGGATTTCGCTGCCGACCTTGTCGCCCTCGGTGACGGCGACGTAGCGCATGTTATCGCCAAAGCGCACGACCTTGGCGCCCTGCCAATCGTGCCAGGCGTGCGCGGCGCGCATCCAGACACCGATGCGGTCCTGAACTTCGCTGTCGGACCAGTGGCCGACGACGACCTTGCGGCCGAGACGCAGGCGCGTGTGGATGAACCCGGCTTCGCGGTCGCCGTGGGCGGCCTGGTTGAGGTTCATGAAGTCCATGTCGATCGTCGACCACGGTAGGTCGCGATTGAACTGGGTGTGGAGGTGCAGGAACGGCTTCTTGAGCTGGGTGAGGCCGCGAATCCACATCTTCGACGGCGAGAAGGTGTGCATCCAGAGGACGAGACCGGCGCAGTTGGCGTCGGCGTTCGCCTCGACGCAGACCTTGGCAATCTGGTCGGCGTCCACGAGGAGCGCCTTGAACTTCAGCGGAAGCGGGAGCCGCTTGGACTTCACGAGGCCGTCGACGACGGCTTGGGCGTTGGCGGCGACCTGCTTCAGCGGGCCGGGACCGTAAAGGTGCTGCGAACCGCAGACGAACCAGATTTCAGGAGTGGAGAGATTGACGACGGACATGGTGGAAAAGTTGAGAGATGAGGGACGAGAATTGAGAACGGACGAGCCGGCCGGTTGACAACTGGCCGCACGGCCGACGAGCAGGGCTACTTCGCCGCGGATTCCTTGATCGCGAGCAACTCCTTCATCACGCCGGAGAGATCGGCGGACTTGTTTTTGCCGCCGAAGCTGTCGTGCAGCTGGCGGTAGAGCGCGTAGAGCTGGTCGTAAGTCTTCTGGGCGGGCTTGCGCGGCTTGTAGGCGACCTTCTTGAGCGACGTCATCTTGCGCTGCGCCGTCGGGAAATCCGCATGCACGCCCGCGAGCACCGCAGCGCTGACAGCCGAGCCGAGCGCGCAGGCTTGCGACGAACCGGCCACGAGCATCGTGCAACCGGTGATGTCCGCGTAGATCTGCATCAGCAGCGGGTTTTTCTCCGCGATGCCGCCGGCGCAGACGACGCGATCGATCGGCACGCCGTATTCCTTGATGCGCTCGATGATCGCACGCGCGCCAAACGCCGTGGCCTCGATGAGCGCGCGATAGATTTCCGCCTGCGTTGTCGCGAGCGTCTGGCCAAGCAGCAGTCCGGTCAGACGCTGGTCGACGAGGATAGTGCGGTTGCCATTGTTCCAATCGAGCGCGAGCAGGCCGCTCTGGCCCGGCGCGAGCTTCGCGGCGTCGGCGGTGAGGGCGGCGTGGAGCTTCGCGTCCTTCAGCACGCCCTCGACATACCATTTGAAAATGTCGCCCACGGCGGACTGCCCCGCCTCGATGCCGTAGTAGCCGGGCAAAATCGCGCCTTTCACGATGCCGCAGATGCCCGGAATGTCCGGCACGGTCTTCGCCGCCGACACGACGCCGCAATCGCACGTCGAGGTGCCGATGACCTTCACGAGCGTGCCTTCGCGCACGCCGCTGCCGATGGCGCCGTAGTGGACATCCATCTCGCCGATCGCGATCGGAATGCCGGCGGGCAGCCCGAGGATCTTTGCCGACTCCGGCGAGAGCTGCCCCGCGGACTCGGTGGCGTCGTAGGCTTTTTCGTAGAGTCGGTCGCGCAGATCGGCGAGGCGCGGGTCGAGCAACGCGAGAAATTCCTTGTCGGGCAAACCGCCCCAGTCTTCCGCGTAGAGCGCCTTGTGTCCGGCCATGCACACGCCGCGCTTGATCGCCTTCGGGTCAACGACGCCGGCGAGCACGCTCGGAATCCAGTCCGCCAGCTCGACCCAGGAATACGCCGCGGCGAACACCTTGGGCGCCACGTTCGCGCAATGCCAGATCTTCGCCCAGAACCACTCGGAGGAATACGTGTTGCCGCACTTCGCGATGAACTGCGGGCGATGCTGCGCGGCGAGTTCGGTGATCTTCGCCGCCTCGCGCCAGCTGGTGTGGTCCTTCCAGAGCCAGCACTGCGCGTTCAAGTCCTTCGCCCACTTTTTGTCCAGCGCCAGCGGGACGTTCTTCGCATCGACCGGAATCGGGCTGGAGCCGGTCGTGTCAACGCCGAGGCCGATCACCTGCGCCGCGGAGAACCCGCGCTGCTTCTTCGCCTGTGCCAGCGCGCCGCGCACGGACTTTTCCAAGCCGAACAGATAGTCGCCGGGATGCTGGCGGGCGACGTTGTGATCGCGCGGATCGAGCAACACGCCCTGCGCGCCGCTCGGGTAGTTCACGACGCAGGAGCCGAACTCCGCACCGTCGCGACAGCGCACGACGAGCGCGCGAACCGAGTTGGTGCCGTAATCGATGCCGATTGAGAAAACGTCTTTAGCCATGGGGAAAGGACAGCCCCGTCAGCCTAAATGTCTCACCCTTTCGGGCGATGCCCCGGGCACTTGACCGTCAAGCCCCGGCCTCTACCGTCGGTGCATGGGATCGATCACGATGGCCACCCTCGCCCGCGAACTGAACGTGTCGAAGAACACCGTCTCGCTGGCGTTGCGCCACGATCCGCAGATTCCGCCCGAGACGCGCGCGCGCGTCCACGCCGCCGCGGAACGCCTCGGCTACGCACGCAATCCCGTCGTCGCGCACCTGATGTCCGAGCTGCGCAAGCACGCGCAGGGAAAATCCAAGCACACGCTCGCCGTGCTCAATGCGCACCGCGACCGCGACGCTTTTCGCACGCATCCGACGATCCCCACTTACGTCGCCGGCATCCGCCGCCGCGCGACCGCGCAAGGTTACAGCATCGACGAGTTTTGGCTGCACGACCCGCAGCTCGACGGCGCGCGACTCAACCGCATCCTCCGCGCCCGGGGCATTCGCGGCGTCATCGTGGTCGGCCTCATGGAGGAAAACCGCTTGCCCGAGCGTTTCGCGGGCACATGGAAAGCCCACGCGTGCGTTGTTACCGGCGTGCGCACGCACGAGCCGACGCTTTCGTTCTGCTGTGTCGATCACCACGCGCTCGTGCTGCAGGCCTGCGAACGCGCGCTCGCGCTCGGCTACCGACGGCCCGCACTTGTGATCGACGAACGCATCGATCGGCTCGTCGAGGGACGCTTCACGTCGGGCATGATGATCGGGCAGCAAGGTTTGCCGGCCGCCGACCGCGTCGCGCCCTTCTACGCCGTCGAGGCGGCGCGGCAGGACCCGCGCGAGTTCTACGCGTGGCTCGAGCGCGAGCGCCCGGACGTGGTTTTCACGCTCTACCGCTTCGTCCGCCGCTTGATAGAGGCGCGTGGGCTCAAGGTGCCGCGCGATCTCGGCCTGCTCCAGCTCGAGCGCCGCGCCGAGGACCGCGATTGGGCGGGCATGGACCAACACAACGACCGCACGGGAGAGGCGGCCGTCGACATGGTGATCAGCCACCTGCACAACAACGAGTGCGGCGTGCCGGAGTTCCCGCGCGCGACGCTCATCGGCGCCTCATGGCAGACGGGAAAGACGTTGCGCCGCGTCACGAAGCGCGCCGGCGCGGCGGCGGTGCGCTAGCGTTTCTCCTCGGCGGGCGGCGGCGCGTCGTCCGGCGGGCGCTTATGCCAGAAGTTCGCGAGGATCGAGCCGGAGATGTTCATCCACGGGCTGAAGATTGCCGGCGCCAAGCCGACCGTGCCGAGCTTGCCCATCGCGCCCGCCAGGCCGGACGCCATGCCGCCATTCTGCAGGCCGACTTCGAACGCCACCGAGCGCGCTGAGCTTTTATCGAGGCCCGCCGCGCGACTCAGCCAGTAGCCGAAAAAGTAGCCGGCCGCGTTGTGAATCACTGAGGCAATGAAGAGCAGCGCGCCAACCTTCAGGAGGTTGTCGCGGCCGGCCGCGGTCGTGACGGTCGTGAAGTAAACAATGCCCGCCATCGAGAACAGCGGCATCAAGCCATCGAGTTTCGGCAGCAGGCGCGTGAGTTGATGGTAAGCGACGCCGACCGGGATGGCGGTGAGCAGGAAGCCGGCAAGCTCGAGCGCAAGTTGCGCGGTGGCGGGCCACGCCGTGACCGCCGGGGCGTCGTGCACGACGAAGATCCCGATGACCGCCGCGCCCGCGGCGAGTTGCGCGACGACCCACCGCCGGTAGCTCGCCGGCGTAACGTGCTTCAGGTGGTCGTGAATGAGCGCCGCCGCGATCGGCACGATGACGATCTTGATGATCTCGATCATCATGTTGAGGAACTTCACCTCGACCAGCGTGCCCGCCAGCAGCTTCATCAGCAGCGGCGTCATGAACGGCGCCACGAGCGTCGTGATCGCGGTGACGGTGACCGACAACACGAGATTCGAGCGTGCGAGATACGCCATGACATTCGACGCGAGCCCGCTCGAGCACGAGCCGATGAGAATGATGCCGGCGGCAATTTCCGGTGGGAACGCGAAGAGCTTCGTGAGACCGAAGCCCACGAGCGGCATCACGGAAAAATGGCAAATGATGCCGACGAGCACACCGCGCGGCGTTTTCACGACGCCCGAGAAATCGTGCAGGCTCATCTGCGTGCCCATGCCGAACATCACCGTTTGGATGACGAGAAGGATGAGCCACTTGTTGCGCAGATCGAAGTCGCCGACCTTCAGAAACGCCGACGGGAAAATCATCGCCGCCACAACCGCGGTGACGATCCACGCCGTGAACTGATAGCCTTTGAGCGACGGCACGGCGCCGAGGCCGATGGCGAGCGACGCCGTTGCGACGACGGCCGCCGCCGACCACACCGACGTCAGGCCGAGCGCCAGACCGGCGAGCAGGGCGAGCGCAGCGGCCGCAGCAAGGCCAAGACAGAGTTTGCGGAAAGCGAGCATGGGGTATGGGAAAATTGGGGTGGCGCAGGCGTCTCGCCTGCCTCGTTGACGCGGGCGGAACGCTGGCGCTACGTCAGCAGCTTCGCGAGGTGCGCGATCGCGAGCGGCGGACTGGCGAGAATCGGGATGCGACGATCCTCCGGCGCGAGCGTGTCGACCACGCGCGCCATCGAGGCCTGCGCCAGCACGATCACGTCGACTTGCGCCACGAGCTGCCGCAACGCGGCGGAGACGAGCGCGTCGTGCTTCGCGGCGTCGCCGGACATCAGCGCTTCGAAGGCGCCTTCGACGAGCACCGCGGTGAGTTCGATGTTCTTGCCCGCGGCGGCGGCGCGACGCTGGACGAGATCCTTGGTCGGATTGAGCGTGGTCGGCAGCGTCGCGATGACACCGATGCGTTTGCCCGTTTGCACCGCTTGATCGGCCATCGGCTGGTCCACACGGAGCACCGGCACCGCCGAGAACGCCGCCGACGCCTCGACCGCCGGCCCGATTGACGAGCACGTGACGAGCACGTAGTCGGCGCCGCCCGCCTCGGCGGAAGTGATGTAAGCCTGCACGCGGCGCGCAATGTCCGCCGTGAGACTGCCCTTCGCGCCGATGGCGCGGACGAGGCTGTCGTCGACGATGTTGAACGTGTCGACGTTCGGCAGCTGCGCCTTGCAAAGCTGCTGGAAGACCGGGACGAGCGTCGCGGAAGTGTGGACGAGAGCGAGCGTCTTGCGTTTCATGGGAAAATTCAGAGCGCGCCGCGTTGCACGGCGCCGAAGTAGTCAGGCGCACCGACCTGGCCGCCCTTGAAATTCACCTCGAGTCCGTGCACGGCGCGCTGCCTCGAATGCGCGCGGCATAACGGCGCGCCGGGTGCGAGCGGGGCGACCATTTCGACCGCCTCGATGCCCAGCGCGCGCGCGGCGTAACTCGAAGTGTCGCCACCCGCGACGAGCACGCGCGGGAGCGACTCGGACTCGACCAGCGTGCGCGCAATCGTGCCGAGGGCTGTGCCCAGCGTGACGGCGGAGGCGGGCGCGCCGGTTTGCTGCCCGCGCGCGGTGAAGACGAGCGGGCTCTTGCCGGCGCGCAGCGCAGTGCGCGCAGCGGCGATCGCTGGGTCAATCTGCGGCGCCTGCGCATCGAGCGGGATGCCGACGAAGCCGTTGCCCAGCGCCCAATCGATTTGTCCCGCCGTGACCGGCGAGCAGCTGCCGGAAACCACGAGCAGGCGTTCGACGCGGGCCGCCGGCGCCCACTCGGTGCGCGGCTGCAAGCTCCCCTGCTCTGCCCAATGCGCGCCAAGCGCCATCTCGACGCCGGACGAGCCGACGGAGAAAACCGGTGCGCCGCCCGTCGCGGAATCAATCAGGCCGCCGATGCGCGCGAGCTGGCTCGCTTGCATGACGTCGAAGAGGACGACCTCCGCTCCGCCACCGACGATGCGCTCGAGCGCCGCCGCCGCTTCCGTCGCGGGAAGCTCAACTTTCAGGAGATCGAACAAGCCGATGCGCTTCGCCGTTTGCTTCGCGAGATGCAGGCGCAAATCCGCCTCGTCCGCCGGCGTGACCGGATGCCGGCTCATCGACGGATGGCGATCGAGTCGGTAGATTTCGCCCGCACTGCCGATGCCCATCCGCGCGAACAGGTTTCCGAAGGCACAATAACGCCCTAGCGCCGGAGCGCCGACGAGCAGCGGGACGTAGCGCCCGCCGAAGAGTGCAACGCCAACGTCGATCGCGCGTCCGATGCTGCCCACCTTCGGAGATGAGTCGAAGGTCGAGCACACCTTGTAGTGCACGTGACGCGGGCCGAGTTCACGCAGCGCCGCGAATGCCGGACGCAGCACGGCTTCCATCTCTGTCGGCGGCAACGAGCGCGTGAGTCCGGCGACGCCGAGGGCGTCGAGCGCGGGCATCGCCGCGAGCCGTTCGCGCGACGGCGGTTCGAGGAAGAGCGCGGTGCGCAGGCCCGCGCGCGAGAGAAATTCCAGCGCGTCGGTCGACCCGGTGAAGTCGTCGCCGAAATACGCGAGCCGGAGCTGTGCAGGCTTGCCCATTACTTGCTGCCGAATTTCGCCTGCGACTTTGCGAGCAGTGGATGTATCGCGACCGCTTGCTCGACCGTGAGCCCTGCGACGGCAGCTTCCCACCAGAGCTGTAGCGAGCGCACGCCCGCTGCGGCACCATCCGGGTGCGCCTGGATGCCGCCACCAGCCATATACAGGAGATCAACAGTCTGCGTGCGCCGCCAGGTCTCGGGCGCCTGGCCGCCCCACTGGCCGGAGGAGACCACCGACAACAACGGCTTGCCGAGCGGTTCGCTCGCGCGGCACGACGCGATGGAGCGCACGACCGAATCGTCATTTTCCCAGAACTTGTTGGCGATGCCGTTGACGTGGAGTTGGTCGACGCCGGCGAGACGCTGCAGCTTTTGGTAAGCGGGAAATTCGATGCCG
Organism: Opitutia bacterium; assembly: GCA_016217545.1. NCBI lineage: Bacteria > Pseudomonadati > Verrucomicrobiota > Opitutia > Opitutia bacterium. The sequence goes on from JACRHT010000016.1 coordinate 397,883, forward strand.
AGCAGCGGGTGGCGGTTGAGCATGCCCCAGCCGTTGCGATGCCCGTGGATGGAGAGCTCGCCGCGATCGCACAGCTTCTTCGTGGCGGCGAGGCCGACGCTGTTGATGCTGATCATTGCGCACGTGCCGCCGCTCGCGACGACTTTGTCGTAGTGGCGCTGCATCGCATCGAGTTCGTCGGAGATGTTGAAGGCATACATGACCTTCTTGCCGGTGCGCTGCGCGTGGTCGTTGATCACACGCATGATGGCGTCGACCCGCGCGTCGAACGGCGAGTGCGGCGGATCGGCCATCAGCTCATCGTCCTTCACGAAATCGATGCCGGCCTCGACAAGCACGCGGACCATCTCCGCGGTCTGCGCGGGCGAGAGGCCGATGCTGGGCTTGATGATCGTGCCGATGAGCGGCCGGCCCTCGACACCGGTGAGACGGCGCGTGCCGGCGATGCCGAACGCCGGACCGCGGAACTTCGCGGCGAACGATGGTGGCACGTCGAAGTCCATCAGCTTGAGGCCGGAGAACTGCGCGAGTTCGTAGAGATTGCCCTGGAGCGTCGAGACGAGCGTCGGGAGATTCGTGCCGAAGTTCTCGATCGACCACGACACCTTCACCTCGGCGCGCCGATAACTCGCCGCGGGCGCGCGACCGGTCGGGATCGCCGGCATCGCGACCGTGTCGAGCGGCTTGATCGCCTCCACCCGCGCGGCGAAGCGCTGCTTCAGCTCTTCGGTCTCGCCGGGCACGGCGACGAAGGTGCCGGACGATTGCTCGCCGGCGAGTGTCGCGGCGGCTTTTTCGACCGGCAGCGCCGTCTCGATGAGATAGGTGGCGGTGACTCGCTCCATGGATTTTGGGTTAACCACGAATGGACACGAATAGACACGAATGAAAACCGGCGGCGTCACGAAAGCTCGCCACGTTCAGCCGACTTTCAGCTCTGTGTCTGGATTCGTGTGCATTCGTGTTCATTCGTGGTTTCTGTCCTGATCGGGTCTCAAAGACGGTTGATCTGCTGCAGCGCCGCGAGCGTGGGTTCCATGCCGGCGCCGGGTGCTTCCGGCGCGACGAAGTGGCCGTCGCGGATCTGCGCCGGATGCTTCATCCAATCGTGCAGCCACGGAATATACTCGAGCAGCGCGCAACCGGGGTGCGCGAAACAGAGGTGTTGGTGCACCTGGCACATGTCGCCGACGTGCGGCACCACCGGCAGGCTGTAGCTGTGGGCGAGATCCGCGACCTGCCACCACTCGGTCACGCCGGCGAGGCGGACGACGTCGGGCTGCACGTAATGCACCGCGCCCGCATGGATGAAGTCGCGGAACTGGTGCGCGAGGTAGAGCTGTTCGCCCAACGCGATGGGCGTCTCGATCGTCTCGGCGAGGCGACGGTGGGCGAGCACGTCGTCGAACGTCGTCGGCTCTTCGAACCACACCACGTCGAACTCCGCGAGGCGACGGCCGAGGCGGATCGCGTCGGGCAGCGCAAGTTTGCCGTTCGCATCGGTCATGATGCGAATCTCCGGCCCGAGCGCGGCGCGGACGGCTTCAAGGCGGCGGAGATCGGTGGACGGATTCGGACTGCCGACCTTGATTTTCACCGCGCGGTAGCCGCCGGTTTCGACGAGGCGTCGGCAATCCGAGACGAGCGTCTCGATCGGCCAGTTGAGCCAGCCGCCGTCGGTGTTGTAGGCTTCAACGCGCTTGGCCGCGGAGCCGCCGAGCAATTTCCACAACGGCAAACCGGCGGCCTTCGCCTTCAGATCCCAGAGCGCGATGTCGATGGCGCCGAGCGCGAGATGCGTGATGCCGGCGCGGCCAACCCAGTAGATCGGCGAGTGCTTGTGCAGCTTCTCCCAGAGCGCGCGGACCTCGCGCGGATCCTCGCCGATGAGCAGCGGGCCGAAGGAGTCGACCGCGCACTCGACGATGAGCTGGTCGGTCGGCAGGTGCGCGTGCGTGCCGGAAAACCCGTAGCCCACGAGACCGGTGTCCGTGTGAATCGCCACGCCGGGCGCGCCCCAGTGCGTGATGCTGTGCGTGCTGTCCGCGATGCCACCGCGCGTGACGGGCGCGTGCAGGATGATCGGTTGGAGGCGAGTGATTCTCATGCGAGCGCCAGTGTGCTGGTGAACGTATAGGTGCCCGCCGGCGCTTCGCACACCGCGAAACCGTCAGCGCGCTCGACGACCGTGAGGCCATCGCTACCGACAACCACGCCGGGCGCGCAGGGAATGTGGACGCGCGCGCTGGTGTTGGCCGGCACGGTGACGGTCCACTCGAAGCGCGCGCCCTCGCGGCGCCATGCGCTGCGGATCTCGCCGTTGATCGAGCGATAGCTGCCGCTCGCGTGAGCGAGCCCCTGCCCCACGAACGGCCGCAGCACGAAACGCTGGTAGCCGGGCGCGTCCGCATCGAGCTCGATGCCAAGGACGTGGCGGAACAGCCACTCGCCCACCGAGCCGAGCGAGTAGTGGTTGAAGGAGTTCATGCCGTCCTTGTGGAAGCCGCCGGCGATCGTCCAGCTGTCCCAGCGTTCCCAGATCGTCGTCGCGCCCTGCAATACCGGGAACAGCCACGACGGATAACTTTCCTGCAACAGCAGCCGGTAAGCGACGTCAGCGCGGCCGGCGAGTGTGAGCTGCGGGTTCAGATGCCCGATGCCGACGAAACCGGTGCTGAGGTGCCAGTCGAGGTCGCGGATGTTCGCCACGAGATGCTCGGCGGCCGCGGCGCGGAGATTTGCCGGCAGGAGATCGAAGGCGAGCGCGAGCAGATAGGCGGTCTGCGTTTCGACGGCGATGCGTCCGTCGGGGCGCACCCACTCAGCTTGGAACGCGGCGCGCACTTTCTCGAACATCGCCTGGAAGCGCGCGGCGTCCGCGTGGCGGCCGAGCGCGCGCGCGAGCCGCGCCATCTTCGCGGCGTCGTCCGCCCAGTAGGCGGTCGCGAGCAGGTTCTTCATCGGCGAGTGCGTGCCGAAAGACGTGTCGCTCGGGATGCAGAGCCAGTCGCCGTAATTGTTGCCGAGCTGGTTGAGGCGAAGACCGTCCGGGTTGTGGCGCTCGATCCAGTCGAGCCAGCGCACCATCGCGCTCCAGTGGCGCTCGACGAGGCGCAGGTCGCCGTAGACGCGCCAGAACGTGTAAGGAATAATGATGCCCGCGTCCGCCCAGCCGGCGGCGCCGCCGAGATTGCCGAGGCCGACCCAGTTGATGTCCTCGCGCAGGCGCGGCGCGATGTCGGGAAAAACGCCGTCCGGCGTCTGCGCGTCCTCAACGTCGATCATCCACTTCGTGAAGAACGCCGCGACGTCCATGTTGCACGTCGCCGTGCGGAAGAACACCTGCGCGTCGCCCATCCAGCCAAGGCGCTCGTCGCGCTGCGGGCAATCGGTCGGCACCGAGAGAAAATTATCGCGCTGCGACCAGACGCCGTTGAGCCAGAGGCGATTCACGCCGGCGTGCGAGCACTCGAAATGCCCGGCGGGCGGCGTCGCCGAGTGGATCACGCAGCCCGTGATCGTCCCGAGCGTAGGCGTGAACCGGTAACCTAATAGGTTACCGTTCTTGGGGACGGTCGCGGTGAGTTCGACGTATTGGAAACCGTGGAAGGTGAAATGCGGCTCGAAGATCTCGAGGCCGCCGCCGCGACACACGTAGACGTCGGTTGCCTTCGCGCGGCGCAGATTGGCGGTGTAGAGCGTGCCATCGGGATTGAGCCGCTCGCCATGGCGCAACTGGACGCGCGTGCCAGCCGGCGCCTCGACGGCGAGACGAATCCAGCCGGTCATGTTCTGCCCCATGTCGTAGAGATGCACGCCGGGACGGATCTCCGTGCGGGAAACCGGGGCCCGCATCTCGGTGACGCGGACGGGCTCGCTGCGTTGGGCGACGAGCGGCGCCGCAGGTGCAGCGACCTCTCGCGCCGGCAGCCAGTCGCGCGGCGCGCGGCGGGCGTCGTAGACTTCGCCCATCTGCATGTCCGAGGAAAGGATCGGACCGGTGGCGCAACGCCACTGTCCATCTGTGCCCAGCGTGACGCGCGAACCGTCTGCCAGCTCAACTTCGAGTTGCAGCCGCAGGCTGTTCTCGAGCGAACCGTAGCGGCCCTTCGTCTCCTGCCAGCCGACGAAGCCCGACCACCAGCCATCGCCGAGCGTGATGGAAAATTCGTTGGTCCCGGCGGCGAGCAGCGCCGTGACGTCGTAGGTGCGGTAATGGATGCGCTTCTCGTAGTCGGTCCACTCCGGCGCGAAGAGATCGTCGGTCACACGGTGGCCGTTGGCGCGGAGGTCGAGCAGTCCGCGCGCGGTGGCGAAGAGCGTGGCGCGCTTGATGGCGTCCGGGAATTGGAACTCCCGGCGGAAAACCGCCGGCGTGCCGGGCTCGGTGAGGGTGGCCGTGATGGCCTCTGGATCCAGGCGGGTGATGGCGGGATCGGCCGCGATCCACTTCGCGCTCCAATCTCCGGGTTCGAGCAACCCCATCGTCCAGAGTGCGGGCGCCGAGCGCGCGCTCGCACCGGTTTCATCCCAGACCTCCACCTGCCAATGGCACGCATCGCGCGACTGCAGCGCGCGACCCGCGTAGGCGATGTGCGTGGTTCGCGCACTCTCGACCCGGCCGCTGTCCCAGCGATCTGCGTCATCCGCGGCGAGTTTCCCAGGCGTCGAGGCGACGCGCACGCGGAACGCCACTTGGCGCGCGCCGCGACGGCGGCTCTCGAGGAGCCAGCTCAGCCGGGGACTACGCTCGTCGACACCGAGGGGATCGACGAGGTATTCACAGCGGAGGGAGATGACGCGGGTATCGGACACGATTGTTTCAGTTGTCATCGCGAGGTGCGCGAAGCGCACCGTGGCGATCCATCTAGCTGGATTGCTTCGTCGCTCCGCTCCTCGCAATGACAAGCCATGAGGAAACGATGCCGCGCTCAGGCGCGCTCGGCCTCGATTTGTTCGAGCGACTTGCCCGAGGTGTCGGGCATGAAGAAGTAACCGACCACGCCGCTGATCGCGAGGAACAGCGTGAGGAGGCCGGCGATCTGCTTGATGCCGGCGTGCGCGAGGATCGGCACGAAGAAGCTCCAGATGCCGAGGATCGTGCGCGCGATGCCGAATGTGAAACCTTGCGCGGTGCCGCGCAGCGCCGTGGGGAAAAGTTCCTGGCTGAACACCTTGTAGAACGCCTCGCCCGAGAGCGCGGCGCTGGCGGAGAACAGCACGATGTTGCAGATGACGGTCGTGATCGTGAACGGGAAGAACAGGAAAAGACCGTAGGAGATCGTCTGCATCACGGCACCGACGCCCCAGATCAGTTTGCGCGTCTCGTAGGACTTGTCCGAGTAGCGCATGAAGATCGTCACGGTCACGATCATCGTGATGACGAAGTTGGCGCTCGAGAGGCCGACGCTCATCGCCTGGCCGCCCGCGTGGAGCGTGGAGATGATGTAGGGGTTGAAAATGCCCGCGGTGCCCGCGGCGAGATTCCAGAAGAGATAGATCGTGGCGGTCCAAACGATGGCCTTGAGGTTCGAGCCCTTGAAGAGCAACGCGAGGTTCTGCCCGACGGCCTGGCCGGACTTCGCCGCCTGGGTCCAGCGCGCCGACTCGGCGAGGCCGCGGCGCAACGCCCACGTCACCACGGCGACGACGAACAGGTGGAGGAACACGATGCGGATGCCGAGCAGGCCGAACGGCGCGAGGGCCAATGCCATCCACAGGACGATCACCGGACCGAGACACCACGCGACCTGCGTGAAGCCAAGGAGCTTGCCGCGCGCCTTGTCGGGTGCGAATTCGCCCACGAGCGCGAGCGACGTCGGGACGTCCGCGCCGACGGCGACGCCGACGATGAACGTGCCGAGGAACAGCATCTCCTTGTTCTGGCACAGCGCGCAAAGGAGGATGCCGAACGCGTAGACCATGAGGTCGTATTGGTAGATCTTCTTGCGGCCGAGTTTGTCGCCGAGCCAGCCGCCGATGAGCGCGCCGAGCGCGCAACCGAGGGCGTTCGGGCCGATGGCCGCGAGCACGCCGACGGCGGTGTCGCTCATGCCGAATTCCTTCTGGAGGATCGCGAGGCCGGCGCCGAGGGCGACAATCGAGCCGGCGTCGAGATACGACGCCATGCCCGCGAGCGCGGACCATTTCCATTGCTGGGCGGTGATGGCGGTGCCGTCGCCGGCGGGGCCGGCAGGAGCGGAGGACGTGACTTGACTCATGGGGTTTGAACGGGGTTGCGGGAAACGTTTAGCGGGCAGGAATCCAGACGGTCATGTCGGCTTCGCCGCGATTGCCCCATGCGTAGTAAGGCACGGCTTTCACGGCAATGGTGCGCGGGGCTTGACCGTCAACCTGTCGATAGAGCTGCTTGCCGGTCCATTCCGGTCGCTGCAGCGCGAGGGCGTCGAAGGTGAGCGTGAGCACGGAAGCGTTGACGATGCGCTCGCGCTGCGCGGTGAAGTTCGCGGGCTTCTGCAGTGAAAGCGCCACGTCCTTCAGCTGCACGCCGGCCGGGAGATCGGTCGACTCGAGGCAGTAGACGAGCGGACCGTATTTGATCGTGACCTGGTCGACGGTCTCCTCGACGAGCGGGTTCGCTTCCCAGAGCGTGGCCTTGAACTCCATGTCGAACTGCACGACATCGCCCTTCTTCCAGGTGCGCTTCACGTCGGCGTAGGAGCCGGGCTTGCGCGCGGCGGCGACGGGCTGGCCGTTAATCTTGAGGGAGACTGCTTCGCTTTTGAGCCAACCCGGGACGCGCAGCTTCAGCGTCACGTCGCGGGCGGGCGCTTCGTCGACGATGATCTTCACGGCGCCGGCCCACGGGTAGTCGGTTTCCTGCCGGAGCTTGATCGGCGTGCCGTCGAGCCACTTCGACTCGAGCGTGCTGGCGGCGTAGAGGTTCACCCACACGGTGTCGGGCGAGAGCGCGTAGACGTAGTTGTGCATCTCCACGATCGTGCGGACGACGTTCGGCGGGCAGCAGAAACTCACCGGGATGTTCGCCTCGCGAGTGCGCGACCAGCGGAGCGGCACGTCGAATTCGCGGAGCTTCTTCAGCACGTTGACGTAGAAGTAGTGCGTGCCGTCGAGGCTGATGCCCGGGAGAATGCCGTTGTAGAGCGTCTGCTCGAACAGGTCCGCGTAACCGGCGTCGCCCGAGACGGCCAGCATGCGCCAGAGCCACATGCCGTAGCCGATGGTGGCGCAGGTTTCGTTGTAGGCGGTGAGGTTCGGCAGCTGGTAATCACGACCGTAGGCCTGATGGATCGTCTTGATGTATTTGTGCTGCGTGTAGTCGACGCCGTCGGGCGAGGCGCCGTCGTAGATCGCACCGGTCATGCCGGTGATGTAGAGCTTTCGGTCCGCGACGTTCTCGGAAATTGTCTCCAGCGTCTTGAGCAACGACTTGTCGCCATCCTCGGCGAAGACATCCGCGACACCGGCGTAGAGGTAGTTCGCGCGCACGGCGTGGCCGACGGCCTGGGTCATCTGGCGGAACGGCATGCGGTCCTGATTGTGGTCGCTGCCTTCGTTCGGCGGCACGAGGCTCCGAATCTCGATGAGTTGCTCCGCGAGCTTCAGGTAGCGCGGCTCGTGGGTGACGCGATAGAGCTCCACCACGCCCATGTAGTGCGACGGGCAGATGGCGTTACGCGCGAGTTCCTGCGGTTTCTCGGCGCAAAGCTTGTCGATGTAGTCGGCGGCCTTGCGCGCGCAGTCGAGCAGCGTGGTCTTGCCGGTCGCGCGGTAATGGACGCACGCCGCCGTCATGAGGTGCCCCATGTTGTAGGTCTCGAAGTGCTCGCGATCCGCGAACTCCTTCGTCTTTTCTCCGTTGCGCTGCGGGATGATCGTCTGCGTGTGCAGGTAGCCGTCCTCGCGCTGGGCCTTGGCGACGACCGCGATGATCTCGTCCATCTGCCGGTCGAGGGCGGGATCCTTCGTCACGGCGTAGACCTGCGCGAGCGCTTCGAACCATTTCAGAAAATCGCCGTCATTGAACGGCGGGCCGGAGAACTTTCCCTGCTCCAGCCCGGCGGCGATGCGGTAGTTGCGCCACGCGGGACTCGTCGCCGGGTTGCTCATCAGCTCGCCCATGTGCGGCACCATCGAGGTGCGCGCGACCTCGAAGCGCTCGCCGAGCAGGCCGCCCTGCCAGCGCACGTCGCCGAGATCGGGCATATACATCCGGGCCTGCGGCGAGCGCGTGGTGTCAATCAACGCCTTCTCCGCTGCCGAACTGGCGCACGGCGCTAGCGCGATCAACCCCAGGACAACGGGAACGAGAACAGCGGAGTGTTTCATGCGTGGGCGGACAAGTTCAGGGTTCGCGGGGGAAGATCGTCTGTCGCACCGCGTGACGCCAGCCCAACGCGAGCTCCGCGACGCGAGCATCGTCCATCATCGGACGATACACCCGGCCCGCTCGCGGCGTGGTCGCGAGCTCGTCGAGCGAGGAAAAAACGCCGAGCCCGAGCAACCCCGCACTGACGGCGCCAAACGCCGAGCATTCCGCGAACGGTGCGAGCCGCAACTCGGCGCCGGTGACGTCCGCCGTGAACTGCATCAAAAACCGGTTGTTGGTCGGGCCGCCGTCCGCGTGGATCGCGCTCACCTCGAGCGCGGCGTCGGACCGCAGGGCCTGCAGCGCGTCGCGCAACTGGAACGCGATCGATTCCTGGGCCGCGCGCAGCACGTGTCGGCGGTCGCTGTGCGTCGTCAGGCCAACGATCGTCGCGCGCGCATCGGCCTTCCAATACGGCAGACCGAGCCCCGAGAAAGCCGGCACGAGGTAGACGCCGCCATTGTCCGGCAGCTCGGTCGCCATCGCCTCCACGCCGTCGAGCGAGTCGACGAGTTTCAACTGGTCGCGCAACCACGTGAGCGTCGACGCCGCCGCGATGATGATGCCTTCGAAAGCGTAGGTCGGCGCGCCATCGCGCACCCAAGCGAGCGCGGTCACCACGCCTTGCGACGAACGGCGGAACTCGCCGCCGATGTTGAGCAACACCGACGAGCCGGTGCCCAGCGTCACCTTGGCGGAGCCACGCGCAAAGCAACCGTGCGCGAACAACGCGGCCTGCGAGTCGCCCATCACGCCGCAAATCGGGAGCGCCCGCGGCAGAATGCCGTCCACCGTGGTCGTCCCGAACCGCGCAAAACTCTCGCGCACCTCGGGCAGCGCCTGCGGGGGAACTTGCCACAGCGCGCACAGCTCCGCGTCCCAACGCAGGCGGCGCACGTCGAACAGGAGCGTGCGGCTCGCGTTCGTGTGGTCGGTCGCGAACACGGCGCCGCGCGTGAGACGGTAGATCAGGTAGGCGTCGACGGTGCCGATGAGCGCCGCGCCGCTCTCGAGTTGCGCGCGAAGATCGGGACGCTCACGCACGAGCCACTGGAGCTTCGACGCGGAGAAATACGGATCGATGCGCAGACCGGTGCGCGATTGGACGAGTTCATCGTGCCCGGCGGCGGCGGCTTCGGCGCAAAGCTTCTCGCTCCGGCGGCACTGCCAGACGATCGCGCGATGCAACGGGCGGCCGGTGGCGCGATCGAAAACGACGATCGTCTCGCGTTGATTCGTGAGACTGAAACCGAGGATCTCCCCCACCTCCGCGGCATGCCGCGCGAGCAGCGCGCGGATCGCCGCGAGGACGTTCTGCCAGATTTCCTCGGCATCGTGCTCGACCCAGCCCGGCTGCGGGTAGTGCTGCGCGTGGTCGCGCGACTCCTTGTCGAGCAGACGCCCATCGGTCGCGAAGAGCATCGCCTTCGTGGCGGAGGTGCTTTGGTCGACGGCGAGGACGAAGGGCATGGAATTCTCGAACCAGTTTTACCCACGAATGAACACGAATGAGCCCGAATGCCCGGAAATGACATCCACAGCCGATTCGTGTCCGTTCGTGTTCATGCGTGGTTTTTTCAGAACTCAGGGAGCCAGCAGTGCGAGCGCGGTGTCGCGCAGGGCCTCCATGCTGATCCCGTAGTGCCGGAACAGATCGGCTTGGGCGCCAGTGACAGTGTCTTCGTCGGGGAAGCCGACCATCTTGAACTTCGGGGCGAGGCCGGTTTGCAGCAACGTCGCGGCGACCGACTCCCCCAGCCCGCCCGCGAGCATGTGTTCCTCGACGGTGACGACCGCGCGACACTCCCGCGCCGCCGCGAGCACCGCGGCGGTGTCGAGCGGTTTGATCGTGTGGAAACTCAGCACGCGGGCGCTGACGCCTTTCTCGGCCAGCGCCGCGGCGGCGAGCAGCGCGTGGACGACGGTCTCGCCGCTCGCGAGGAAAGCGACGTCGGTGGTGGGAGCGAGCTTGCTCGCGACGGCTCCCGCTGAAGTCGGGAGCAAGCTCCCTCCCACAGGATAGATGACACGGGCACGTCCGGCCTCAAACGAGCCGTCCGCATGGGGAAGATCCAGCATCGCGGCCTTGCCAAAGCGCAGGAACACCGGGCGCTTCGCCGCGGCAGCGTAGCGGACGGCTTCGCGCGTCTCGAAGTTGTCGGCGGGCGCAATGATCGTGATGTTGTGGATCGCGCGCATCACGGCGAAGTCGTGCAGCGAGTGGTGCGTCGAGCCGAGCGCGCCGTAGCTGACGCCGGCGCTGATGCCGACGAGCACGGCGGGGACATTCGAGTAGCAGATGTCATTCTTGATCTGCTCAAGCGAACGCGCGGTGAGGAAGCACGACGGCGAAACGCCGAACGGTTTTTTGCCGCAGGCGGCGAGGCCGGCGGTGATGCCGACGAGGTTCTGCTCGGCGATGCCGACCTCCACGATCTGTTTCGGCAGCGCTTTGCCGTAGGGAGCGAGTTTGCCGGAGCCGCGCGAGTCGGAGGTGACGGCGACGATGTTGCGGTCGGTGGCCGCGAGCGTGAGCAAGGTGTCCGCGAACTCCTCGAGATTGGCGCGGCCTTGCTTGAGGCCGAGTTTCCCGGCCATCGCCTTGGCGGCGGGCGTGAACATGGACGGTGCGGGCGCGCTCATCGATTCGCCTCCTGGGAGAGCCCGCGTCCTCGCGGGCCGGGGTGCGCGGGTGTGAACCGGATAACGTTCGCGGCCCGCGGGGACGCGGGCCCTCCTGCGCAATGCCGGGGCGCGCTCATGCGGAGGCCTCCTGAAATCTCTTTTCGGCCGCGTCGAGTTCGGCGAGCGCCTGCGCGAGTTCGGCGTCGTTCGGGACGCCGTGGTGCCACTTGCCGACGTTTTCCATGAAGCTGACGCCCCTGCCCTTCACGGTGTTCGCGATCACGAAGAGCGGCTTGCCGGGGTGCGGCGTGGTGAGCGCGGCGGTGAGTTGCGCGTAGTCGTGGCCGTTGACCGTGCGAACGTCCCAGCCGAACGCGCGCCACTTCTCGTCGAGCGGCTCGTTCGACATGACGTCGCGCGTGTGACCGGTGATCTGGAGCGTGTTGTGGTCGAGAATGGCGACGAGGTTATCCAACTTGTAGTGCGCGCCGGCCATGGCAGCTTCCCAGTTGGAGCCCTCGGCGAGTTCGCCGTCGCCGAGCAGCGTGAACACGCGGTAGCTCGCGCCGTCCATCTTAGCGGCGAGCGCCATGCCGAGGCAGATCGGCAGGCCGTGGCCGAGCGCGCCGGTGTTCATCTCCATACCGCGAATTTTTCGCGTGGGATGTCCGACGTAGTAGCTCTGGTAGTGGCAGACGGTGGCGAGGTCGGCATCGGGGAAGTAGCCGCGATCGGACATCACGGCGTAGAGCGCCTCGACGCAGTGGCCTTTGCTCTGCACGTAGCGGTCGCGCGTGGGCGAGGCGACGGTCTCGGGCGCGATGTTGAGCACGCGGTTGTAGAGCGTGTTCAGGATGTCGAGGCACGAGAGCCCACCGCCGGTGTGCCCAGCCCCGGCCTCGTGGATGAGGCGGAGCATGCGGCGGCGCAGCGCGAAGGATTTGAGCGCGAGATCGCGGTCGGTCATGTCACTCCTGCGGCGCGCCGTGGTGGTAGACTTCCCAACCGAGGTAACGCTCGAAGGCTTCGGCCAGCACACCCGCGGTGCGCGAGGCGTTCATGACGACGTGGTGCTCGAAGCCTTCGCGGCAGACGTGCCGCATCAGCTTCTGCAACTGCGGCACATGGGCGACGGCACGGTTGCCGAAGGTCTTCAATTCGTCGTTGGTGAGCTGGCCCTCGCCGACGTAGGTGCGGATTTTGCCGGACACGTCGTCGGTCGTGATGCGGCCGTAAGTGAGCGGCGCGGCGGGCGTGCGTCCGTCGAGCGCGCCCCAGGTGTTTTCCACGCCGAGCGTGGAGCCGAGGATGGGCGCGTTGAGGATCTTGATGTCGGGGAGGAAGGACTTGGCCCAGTTGCCGCAGTGGAAGAGCACGCACTTGTCGTCGGCGGCGCCGTAGTTGTTGTTCCAGTCGACGAGGGCGCTCGGCGATTGCGAGGCGAGCTGCATCGCATACATCGTGAGCACGCCGGTGACGTCGACCTCACACGCGCTCGGGAGGAGATTCTCGCTCATCATGCTCATCGAGGTGCAGACGTTGCAGCCGTGGTTGGCCTGCAGCGACGTCCAACACTGGATGGCGGTCGCGTCGAGGTAGTTGGCGGCGACGAAATCGTCGAGCACGACGCCGAGGCGCGCCATTTGCGCGAGCTTCGCAGGCGGCACGGCGGTGGCGTTGGCGTAGGCGCGAATCTCTTCGATCTTGGCGACGAGCTTGGCGTCCTTGTCGCCGAGCTTGCCGGCGGTGCCGAGGATTTCAGAAAGGTCGACCGTCGTGACGCTGATGCCGTGGCGCTCGAGGATTTTTTCCGAGTAGCGGACGGTGTTGAACGCGCCCGGCCGCGCGCCGACGGCGCCGATGCGAACCTCGCGAAGGCCTTGCACGACCCGGCAGACCGCGACGAAGTTTTCGAGGTCGGCGCGGAACGAGGCATCGGCCGGATGCACGACGTGCTTCGTCGTGAGCGTGTAGGCGATGCCGGCTTGGCGGAGATTGTTGCAGACGGAAATCTTGCCGCACCACGAATCGCGGCGGCGCACGACGTCGAGTTTGTCGAGGTCGTCCGGGTAGCCTTGCACGAGCACGGGGACGTTGAGGCCGGCGAGCTTCAGCGTGTCGGCCACGCCCTTCTCGTCGCCAAAGTTTGGCAGGCACACGAGGACGCCGCTGAGGCGGTCGCGGTGCTGGCGGAAAAGTTCGGCGCACTTGCGGGCGTCGTGGTGCGTCTCGACGCTGCCGAGCTTCGTGGCATTCGGGTCGAGCATGACGGCCTCGATGCCGAGTTCGCCGAAGAGCTTCGTGATGTCCGCGCGCGCATCCGGCACCAGCCGGTCGGGGAAGAAGTCGCGGTTGCCGAAGATGACGCCGAGCGCCACGGGAGTTTTTTTCATGTGAACGGCGGACGCGGTTCCAGACCGCGCCGGATGGGGCTAGTGGTGAAGGAAAATGTCGGGGTGGACGCGGTCGCAGTTGACCGGCCGGAAAAGACTATCCTAACTTCCGGGTGGTTTCTTCCGCGTTTGCGCCTAATTCTGCCGGAATCCTAAGCCGGAAATTCGATGGTTCAGTTCGACCCCAACCGCCCCGATTTCACTCCCTACGGCTTCACCTGCGTCCGGTGGAATCCGTCGCCGATGCGCCGGCCGGACCACCACAATGAAATCGAGATCAACCTGCTGCAGTCGGGCTGGGTCACTTACCTGCTGGGCGGGCGGAAGGTTCGCATCCCCGCCGGGATGCTGAGCGCGTTTTGGGCGGCGGTGCCGCACCAGATCATCGATTTCGGGCCGAAGACCGAATACTTCGTCGCGACGATTCCGCTCTCGTGGTTCCTCCAGTGCCGCGTCTCCGAGCGGTTCGTGCAGCAGCTCATGCAGGGCGAGGTGCTGATGGAAAAGACGGAGGACCGCGCGGCGTTCGACGAGGCGCTGTTCGCGCAATGGGAGCACGATCTCGAGAACGCGAACGACAAGGTGAAAGACATCGTCATGCTCGAGATCGAGGCGCGGCTGCGCCGGCTCGAGTCGCGCCTGCCGGCCAGCGCCGAGGCGCGCAAGCGGCAACGGCTCGCGCTGCAAGCCGGCGGCTTGAACAAGGTCGAGCAGATGGCCTGCATCGTCGCGCAACGCTACACCGAGCAGCTCACCGTCGCGGAGATCGGCAAGGCCGTCGGCCTGCACCCGAACTACGCGATGAACCTTTTTAAAAAGGCCTTCGGCACGACGCTGATCGACTACATCACGACCCACCGCGTGTCGCACGCGCAGCGGCTGCTGGCGACGACGGACGAGAAGATCGTCGATATCGCCTTCAGCTCCGGCTTCAACTCGATCAGCCGCTTCAACGAGGCGTTCCGCCGCGCGTGCGGCTGCACGCCGCGCGAATACCGCGTCGAGCACGAGACCTCCGAGACGGAACGCTGACGGCGCGGACCGCGGCGCGACGAACCGGAGCGCGACTCCCTCATCGATCGTCCGGCTTGCTCGTCGCCGCGCGTATCGAGGATATCATTTCACGAGGAGGATTCTGTTCCTCGCTCGGAACACAGCTGCCGGAGGAACCCGGTCGCGGCGTTCCCCCGAACGCCGCGACCGAGCGCCTAACCAAACGACCGGCAGAGGGCGCGATCGCCGCGTTGGAACGGGCAATTCGCCAATCCGGTCTTTTCGGCAAAGGGATTCATCGTGGGAGGCTCGCACCCAGGCAGTGATTGGGCGCCCGGAGGGGAATGGCGCGCAACTGGGGTTGAGGTGACGCCCCACCCTACCCCACAAACGCGCTCGGCGCCTCCGGTCTTCGCACAAATATTCCCAGCATCCTAAGCGCGCCCGCACGCGCCGACCGGCGGCAATAGCCCGCCGCTGTGCGCGACGGGTCAGCGCGCGAGCTCGGCGGCGCGGCGTTGGCGCCACGCCGGCTCGAGTCCGGCAGCGGCCTTGATCGTCGCGCTCACCTGCGGGCCGTTGTTCGTCCACACGTTGCCCGGACCGGTGGCGTTTTGCAGGAATCGCTCGGCCGGGCACCAGTTGTCGCGCACGGTGATGAACGTCGAGCCTTCGTCCGTGTAGAGGTAGAACCAGTGTTCGGAATCGTGCACGTAGGGACTCATGACGATCTGATCGACGACGTTTTCGCTGACGATCGTGCCCGGCTGGTTGGAGAGCGTGTAGATGCCGGCGTTGTCGGCGGTGCGCGTGGCGATGCGTTGGAGCAGGTTCGCGTGCACGCGGTTGTTGCGCATTGCGTTCGGCGTGCGCGTCCAGCCGAAGCCCAGGCTGATGCCCGTGTAGGACGTGTCACGGATCTCATTGTGCTCGATCGCGGCGTCGCGCACGAAGCCGGCGATGATCCCCACTCCGCCCCAATCCTCGTTCGCGCAATCGGCGATGAAATTATTGGCGACTCGCACACCGGAGACCACGGCGCGCTCGTCCGCCGGCGCGTAAGGCAGATGCGCTTCGAAGCCGCCTTCGGCAAACGAGCCTAGCATCACGCCGTTGATTCCGATATCGCGCCCGACGCAGCCCTCGACCGCGCTGTCGCGCACGCCGGTCTGCAAATCGATCCCGTTCGCCGCGACGTGGCGCACCGCGCAATCGACCACGCGCACATCGCGCGCCGCGCTGACTTCGATCGCCGCCGGCGGACGCCCGAGCCACGCCTGATTGTCGAGGCTCCGCCAATCGGGCGTGCCCTTCGGCTTCAGCGAATACGCATCGAGCATGAACAAGCCGGCCTGCAGCGGCACATGGCCGAGCAGCGACGGGCGCAGCCAAGTGGTGTGAGCAAACTCGATGCCCTCGATCGTCACGTGCTCGACCGGCCGGTCGAGCGTGCCCGCGACGCGCACGAGCGTCTCGAGCGCCGGCGCAACCACGTCCGCGCGCGCAAGGTCCTCGTTCTCGCGCGGCCAGTAATAGACGACACCCGCGCGCTGGTCCGCGAACCACTCGCCCGGCGAGTCGAGAAAAACGAGGGAGTTGCTGAGGAAAAACGGTGCGTTCTTGCCGTCCTTGCCCGGCATGGGCGGCTGCGGCCACGGATGCTCGAATTCCACGCGGCTTTCCGGATCGTGAAACTCCAAGCGCGCCACCTCGCCGGTCACGGCGCGGCTCTTGATCCGGAGCACGGCAATTTCCCACGCCTGCAACAGAGTCATTTCCACGCCGCGCAAGTCCTCCGACAGCGCGAGGCTGGCGGGTATCTCAGCGCGCCGCGCCGTGCGATCCCAACCGGTCAAGCGCTCCATCTCATCGCCATTCGGCGTGCGCGCGCGAACCGCTTTGCGACCGTTGACCCACAGTTGGCGGAACTCGAGCAAGCGTCCGTTGAACGTCGGCAGCGGCGCCGCCCAAACGTGACCGCGCGCCGCGACCGGCAAACCCGCCGGCGCGTCGTCGACCTTGCGCCAGTCCTCCACGCGCACGCCGCCGCTGACCACCGGACGTTCGCCCGGAGCCGCGATGATTCTCGTCGGCGCGGTCACCATGCCGCCGTCTTCCGGGCGCAGGAAAACCGGTTCGTAGAGCGAGTAAGTGCCACCGCGCAGGACGACGCTCACGCCGTCCGCGGCCTCTGGCGCCTTGAGCCGGCGCCATTCACGACCCTGGCGCAACGCGGCGTGCACAGTCGCGAGTGGCGCATCGACCGTGCCGGGATTGGTGTCCGCTCCGTTGGGCGCGACCCAAATCTCACCGGCACCGGCGACGACGGCGCCGGCCAACGTGAGGGCGGCGAGACAGGCCGCTCTCATTTCTTCGTTCCCTCGTGCAGCGCGTGCTGCAGGCGATACTCGCGCGGCGTGCAGCCGCACGCGCGGCGGAACGTTTCGTTGAAGCGGCTGATGGAGTTGAAACCCGAGGCGAACGCGACCTCGACGATCTTGTCGTCGGTCGTCGCGAGCAGGCGCTGCGCATGCGAGATGCGGTGGTGCATGAGGTAATCGAGCAGCGTCGTCCCAAACGCCTTCTTGAACAGGCCCATCGCGTAGTTGGGATGCAGGCCCACGCTGCGACCGATTTCCGTCACCGTGAGTTGTTCGGTGTAGCGCTGGGCGATCACGCAGGCGATCTGCTCGACCTTGTTGAGTTCACCGCCTTGCAGGCTGGTGGCGCGCGCCTTGGCTTTCGGACCAGCCGAGCCGACCGCAAGCGGCAGCGCCCCGATCATGCGCCGCAGGCGGGCTTCCATCTCGAGCATGACGACGTGACGCACGTCGTCGTCGGGCTGCTGGAGATCCTGTTCCCATTGGGCGAAGAGATCCTGATCGTGGCGCTCGCGCGCGCCGAGTTTTTCGGTCAGCACCTCGCCGCGCAGCAGTGGCTGCACGAAGCGGTCCGTGAGTTTGCACTGCAGGAACCACGCGAGCGGAATCGTCGCCACGAAATACGAGGTCTCCTTCGCGAAATCGACGATCTGGTGCGGAATCGCCGCCCAGAACACGTTGAGCGAACCGGCGTCGAGCTGCACCTTCCGCCCGCCGAGCAGGTAGCTGACGTTGCCCTTGGTGAGGAGGTTCAGTTCGATCTCGTTGTGGTGATCCGGCCGCCGCATGGGCGAAGGCGTCCAGTGCACGCAGGAGAATCCATACGGCGTGAAGTCGGGGCGATCGGGATCGAAGGAGACGTAGGGCAAGTCTTAGGAACGCGACAGTAACAGCGGGAAAACCGATAGCAGGGAGCCGGAAAATTGGATAAGAATATTGGCAGGTCAACCCCCACAGTCCGTCGGGCCGAAATTTTTCCGTGCCATTGTTGAACCCTGTCGCTCGGCCATTGCGGGCAGCGCGCGCTGCGCTGCTCAGCCTGAGCATTGCCTGCGCGGCCGCCATCGTCGCGCCCGCCGCAACGCTCGCGTGGAAAAGCACCGCCACCGGCCGCGACGTGCCGGTCGAGCTGCTCGCCTCCCCTCGCAGCGATTCCGCGCCGGCGCCGCTCGTCGTCTATTTGAAGAATCTCGCCGCGCCGCGCCTCGGCACCGAGAGCGACGAGGCGATCGTCGCCGGTTTCCGGCGCGAGGGCTATCAGGTGGCGGTTTTCGACTACGGGAAGAATTCCCGCGCCCGCTGGCCGTGGATCAATCGCGACTTCGCGGAGCTGCGCGCAGCGATCCACCGGCGCGCGTTTCTCGCCGACGTGAAACTCGATCCGGCGCACATCTTCATCGTGCCGGCCGGCCACCGCCTGCGCCGCGACGTGCCGTTCGCGCGCGACGGCGCGCGCGTGCTCGCGATGGATATTCTCTACCCGGCGAAACCGGCGCGCCCCGTCGGCACCGTCCTCGAATTCTCCTGCGACAACGCCGATCGCATGGGCAATTTCTCGCTGCAATTCTGCACCGACACGCTGCTCGAGGGCGCGGCGACGGAGGGCTTCGCCACCGCGATGGCCGACCATCCTGTGCCCGCGCCCTACAAGGGATTCGACGCCATGCCGGAGTGCGCGCAACGCATCAAGGCCGCCGTGCGCACGCTGCGCGCCGCAGCCGGCGAGTTTCCGCTCGATGGCCGCATCGTGCCCGTCGGCTTCTCGCGCGGCAGCGGCATGGCCCTGATGCTCGCGACGACGCAGGGACGCGCGGAGTTCGACTCGCTCGGTGCGCATCGCGGCATTTCCAGCGACGTGCAGGGCGCCGTCGTGCTCTCGGGCCGCTTCACCTACCTCGACTTGCTGCCGCAGGACCCGATGATTCCGCGCTACGTCGCGGCGTGGGGCGAGCGCGCCGCGCACCTCGAAACGTGGCGCGCCCACGGAGCGCTCGACTACCTCGCCGCGCCGACCGTGCCGCTGTTCCTCAGCATCAACGCCACCGAGTCGCCCGAAGCCCTCCACCAAATGGAAGTGCTGCGCACGCGGCTCGGCGCACTCGGTTCTCCATTTGAATTTCATCCGGAGAACGAGCCACGCGGCCACCGCGTGCCGCTCGCCCCCGAGGTGCTCGATCCTTTGCTCATCTACCTGCGCGCGCGGCTCGGAGTGGCCGCGACCGGGCCCGCGCCCTCTTCTCCGCCCGTCCGTTCGCCTCCGCCATGAAACTACGGCTCGCAGCCCTGCTTCTGTTTTCAGCCGCGCTTACCCTCACCCGCGGCCAGGAATTTGCCCCCACCGGCATCACCAATGCCAACCGGGTGCCCGAGACGGCGCTGCCGCCGCCCGTCGTGCCTGACGCTGCCCGCTTCAACGACTACTTCGAACCGCTCCGCACGGAACACGCCGCGATTTCACCCGACGGCCGCTACCTTGCCTTTTCGATCCGCGAGGACAGCAAGCTCTACGTCGTCACCGCCGACTTGAACCAGCCCGACGCCGCGCGCGCCAAAATCCTGGTCGCCGACGACGCGACTTCGACCCCGGCGCAGATCGCGCATCAATTCGAGCCGACGCCAGCGCGCATCCTCTGGATGTCGTGGTCCACGCCGACGCGCCTGGTGATCCAGACCAATCGCGTGACCGACACCGCCATCGGCTTCCCGCCTCGCTGGATCAGTGCGTCCGGCGCCCTCTTCGGCCTCGACTTCGACGGCCGGAACGCCGGCCAGCTGGTCGGTCCGCGCGACCTCGCAGAGAGCCAACTCTCGCTCCCCAAGTCGACGCTCGTCGACCGCTTCACCGTGCAACGCGACGACACCTCGTTCGAACAACGGGTGAACACGCCCGACCGTCCCGCCGCGACCGACACCTCCGGCGGCAAATTCGGCAACGATCTCTCGCCGACCACTAACCCCGAAGTCAACTCGGCTCCCGATGCGGCCGCGTCGTCCCTCACCGAACGCCCCGGCAAGGAACCGCGCTCGCTGCGCACGCTCCGCCGCGATCCGCTGCACCCGGACGCCGTGCATCTCCTCGCAACCGGCGCGGGAGAGACGCGTTCGCTCCAGCTTCTCTCGGTCAACTCCACGACCGGCAAACTGACCGTCGTGAACAGCGACCGCGTCCGCGCCGACCAGGACTTCCTCCTCGATCAACAAGGCTTCATGCGCCTCACGATCCCGAACTCGATGCTCTCGAAGTTTCCGTTCCGCTACGACTACCTCGGCGCGAAGGCGGAAGGCGCAGGCAAGCCGCTCGCTGCCGCCCTCGGTTTCGGCGAATTCGCGATCTCGCCACAGAATTATTTCGGCGAACGCGAACTGCCGCTCGGCTTCGACTCGACGGGCGACGTGCTCTTCTACGCCTCCAACCGCGGCCGCAACACCTTCGCCGTCTACGGCCGCCATCTCAGCAACGGCCAGCCGGCCAACGTCGCGTTCGAGAGCCCGCACTTCGATCTGATCGGCGCTCCCGCCGACGCGTTTCCGCCGGACACGCTCGTGTTCGATCCGCACACGCAGGAATTCGCCGGCATCCGCTACGATGCCGCCATGCGCACCACCGCCTGGCTCAAACCCGAGTGGCGCGAAGTGCAGGCCACGCTGGAAAAGAAATTCCCCGGCCACGCGGTCGACATTCTCGATTGGGATGCCGCCGGCCGCCGCTTCATCATCGCGACGCAGAGTCCGGCCGACGCCGGCGCGTTCTACGTTTTCGACCGCGAGCGCAGCCAGCTCTCCCAATTCGCGCGCCGCGCCCCGTGGCTCGACGCGCAGCACACCTTCGCGACGATTCCGTGGCGTTACGAACGCGCCGACGGCACACCGATCACGGGACTCGTCACCGTTCCGACCAGCGCACGCATCAAGCCGTTTCCCATGGTCATCGTCTGCCCCGATGTGCCGTGGCAGCACGTGAGCTCGAATTTCCGCACGGAAATCCAGGCGCTCACCGACATGGGTTTCGCCGTCGTGCAATTCAACGGCCGCGGCGCGTGGGGGCTCGGCGTCAAGCACCGCGACGCACTCCGCGCCGGCTACGATCTCGTGCAGGTCGACGACATCCTCACCACCATCGACGAGCTGGAAAAACGCTTTCAGGTGAACCCGAAACGCGTCGCGCTCTTCGGCCGCGGACACGGCGGCTTCATCGCGTTGCGCGCCCTGCAGGATCATCCCGAGCGCTTCCGCTGCGCCGTCGCACTCGACGCGCCGATCGACCTCGCCGGCTGGATCCGCGAGCAATACTGGACCGAAGGCGCGGCGTTTCCACAACTCGTCCGCGGCGCCTTCGGCGACGAGGCGCGTCTGGCCGCGACACCGCTCAAGAGCCACCCGGAAAAAATCAAGAAGCCGATCCTCGTCCTCTCGTATCCGGGCCGCGAAGGCGAGTTGCGGCGCGGGCAATATCTCGCCGCGCGCGCCTTCGCCGCCGCGGCGGAAAAGAACACCGACGTCACCTTCGGCGACCTGCCGACCGACTACGCCCGCGGACTCCCGCGTGCGCGCGCCGGCTCGTTTTCGAAAGTCGAGGAGTTCCTCAACCTCCACGTCTACAGCTACAACGTGAAGCCCGGCGACATCCGCGAAGTGAAGGAGCCTGCGAAGTGATCCGCGCCGTCCACCACGCTGCGACTGCTCAACGTTCAGATTTGAAATTCCGGAATCCTCATCCCGGGCTTAGGAACTAGGCAGATTTCGCCCGCGTCTCGGGAGAATCGGGTATCCGCTCATGGTATAACCCCGATACCCAAACGACCGTGAGTCACCTCCTCACGGGCTATCCACCCCTCAAACCCTGCACACCGATGCGCTGCATACCACCCACCCGGGCCGGAGCGATGTTGAACCTTTGCGTCCGCTTCTCCCGCGTCCTCGCGCTGGCATTTGCCACCACGCTGATCGCCGTCTCCGCCACGGCCCAAACCTCCGCCACGGGCACGATTCGCGGTAACATTACCAATGCCACCAACGGCCAGACGCTGGAGAACGTCGTGCTGCGCATCACCGGCGGCAAGCAGGCCATCTCAAATTCCTATGGCGACTACGAGTTCGCCGGTGTGCCCACGGGCGACGTCGAGATTCGCGCCAGCTACGTCGGCGAGGCCGACATCGTCGCCACGGTGAACGTCGCCGCCGGCGACATCGTCCGCCGCGACTTCGTGTTCCGCGAGAAGGCTGCCCAGCTGCAAACCAACAAGGACGGCACCCTCGAACTCAGTCCCTACGTCGTGAACGCCGAGCGCTACCGCAACGCGCAGGCCACCGCCACCGCCGAGGAGCGCAACGCCGTCAACATCAAGAGCGTCGTCGCCACCGACCAGTTCGGCTACATCCCGAGCGGCAACGTCGGCGAGTTCGTCAAGTTTCTCCCCGGCATTCAGCTCGATTACGGCGCCACGGGCGGCAACAACCAAGGCTTCGCCGACAACGCGGCCAACGGCATCTCCGTCCGCGGCTTCGGACCCGAAGACACCGCCATCCTCATCGACGGCCTGCCGGTCTCCAGCACCCTCCCCGGCAATCTCACCCGCCAAGTCGGCCTCGACCAGCTCTCGATCAACAACGCCGAGCGCATCGAACTCATCAAGGTCGCCACGCCCGACATGCCCGCCAACTCCGTCGGCGGTCAGATCAATCTGATCACGCGCAATGCCTTCGAATACGCCAAGCCCACCTACAGCGGCCGCCTCTTCTTCAACTGGAACGACATGCAGTCCGACATGTTCAAGAAGACACCCGGTCCGGTGAACAAAAAGACGTTCAAGACCACTCCCGGTTTCGACGGCTCCGTTTCGTATCCGTTCAGCAAGACGCTCGGTGTTTCCTTCACCGGCGCCTGGAATCAGGAGTTCTCCGAGAGCTGGCGCGCCCAACCCCTCTGGAACAACAATCAGGCCGCGAACTACCAGAACGGCGCCTTCACCAATTCCGCCGGCCAAGCCAGCTCCGTCGCGAACCCGGTCCTCACGCGCTACCAAATCACCGACTCCCCGATGATGACCGAGCGCCGCTCGGGCAACTTCCGTGTCGATTGGCGCCCGACTCCCAATCAAACCATCCGCGCCAACGTTCAATACAGCACCTACGAAACGGCGGAAGCCAACCGCCGCCTCGACTTCCGCCCCACCATCGCCAACGGCGCGACGTGGGATAGCTCCCAAGTCGTCGGCACCACCGCCAACAGCACCACCGCGATGACCGTCACCACGCGCGACCGCATCGGCGACACCCTCAGCGGCCAGCTCCAATACGACGCCAACCTCTGGGGCTTCCAGATCAACGCCGCGGGCAGCTACTCCGTCTCGAAGAGCGACTACAAGGACGAGGAAAACGGCCACTTCTCCGAGGTGAACTTCAACCTCAACCCCGGCCGAGTCGCCCTCTTCGGCCTCGACCAAGGCATCCCGAATCAGGCCCTCACCTACACCCGCAGCACGAATCTGCCGCTGGACTATACGCAGCTGAGCAACTGGGCCTTCGACGGCACGACCGCCAAGTCCGGCGAGGCGCACAACGAGCGCATCATCGCACTCTACAAGGTCGACGTCTCCCGCCCCCTCGACTTCATTCCCTTCCTGGGCTCCAACAGCATCGTCGTCCAAGCCGGCTACCGCCACGACGAAGATCGCAACAAGAAGTCCGGCCGCGGCACCGGTTACCGCCAGATTCTCCGTCCGGGCGCCTCCTACACGATCGCCGACGTCGTCGACGACAACTATCTGGGCCAGAGCCCCGGCTTCGGCCTCGCCGCGCAGCAGTGGGGTTCGACCTACAAGCTCTACGAAGTCAACGCCGCCAAAAACATCTTCTACGTCCCCGACTTCGACGAGGCCACGCAGACCCGCGTCGAAAACTACAACAGTTTCGTCGGTCAGCAAAAGGACCTCAACGAAACCATCGATGCGTGGTATGGCATGGCCACCGGCCGCTTCTTCAACAATCGCCTGACGATTGTCGGCGGCGCGCGCCAGGAGCGCAAAGGCCGCGTCGGCCACAGCCCCTTCACCGACCCCAAGTGGGATTACCTGCGTAACTCCGACGGCTCCATCTTCACCGACGCGACTCTCGCGCCGAACGGCGTCCAGATGAGCGCCGGCAACGGTGTCGTCGAGAACGGCGTCGTTCTCACCCAGCCCACCAACCGCCCGCTCTTCGCCAGCACCGCCGAAGGCATCGCGCTCCGCCAGCTCCTCACCTCGAAGGGCATTGCGTTCCCGACCGTGCCCTACGGCCCGCCGACCGGCAACGCCGTGCGCGACCTCCGCTCCCGCATGCTGAACTTCCGCCCGGCTCGCGAAATCAACCAGCACATCACCGGCGATCCGTCCTACAGCATCAACGCCGCCTACCAGTTGACGAAGAAGATCGACCTCAAGGTCGCCTACTCCCGCTCCTTCAAGATGCAGGCGCTCGAGTCCGGCGTCGCCGGCGGCGTCGTCTCGGGCACGAACGACTTCACCATCACCGAATACACCAGCAGCGAATCCGCCTCGAACAACGGCGCGCTCGGCGAGATCAAGGTGGCCAATCCCTCGCTCAAGCCCGAAACCTCCCAGAACTGGGACTTCGAAGCCTCCTACTACACCGACGCCGGCGGCAAGCTCACCGCCAGCTACTACACGAAGTCCATCACGAACCAGACGATGAACTTCACCACCTACTCAGGCAGCCCCACATTCGCCGTGGTCATGGGCGCGCTCGGCCTCGACGCCACTGACTACGACAACTGGCGCCTCGTGACCTCCACCAACAGCACCTCCAAGCAGGAAACCTCCGGCTGGGAATTCGAAGTCCGCCAGGACCTCGGCATCCTCGGCCAATGGGGCCGCCGCTTCTCGGGCTTCCTGAGCTACTCGATGACCGACTTCCCCACTCCGGAGACGCCCGCGCCCTACACGCTGACGAACCCCAACGGCACCACCGTCACCATCACGCCGAGCGTCAACACGGTCACCTTGCGCTCCAACCGCTTCGGCGGTGCCGGTCTCCAATACGCCGGCGATCGCCTCTCCGTCCAGCTGCGCGGCACCTACAAGAACGACAACGAAATCGGCGCCGACCGCCTCAGCGTCAACGGCCAGATCTTCCGCAAGATCCAACCCGCCGAAACGCGCTTCGACCTCAACATGAGTTACCTCCTGAGCAAGCACTACAGCCTGTTCCTGAGCGGCCGCGACATCTTCAACGGCGAACGCGACCAAATCTGGCGTCACGACGGCGGCGCCCTGCCGGACTACGCTTCGCTCGCCGACCGCCGCCGCTTCGGCGTCACCTGGACCTTCGGCGTCAGCGGTTCCTGGTAATTTTGTTAGGGGGTTAGTTCGTTTGCAATGGGCCCGGTCTTTCACGGACCGGGCCTTTTTTCTCGAATACCGAAGTCATACCGTAGCGTCCCACCACCCAACCGCGTCTTTTCTCGCCCATGCTCGCCCGCGTTCTCCGCCCGCTCGCCTTCGCCGCCCTGCTCTCGCTCGCCCGCGCCGGCGACCCGCCGCCCCCGCCGCCGCCCGAGCTCGTGCAACGCGCCGAAAAAATCGTCACCACGCTCCACCTCGACGACACCGCGAAAGCCATCCGCGTCCGCGACCTCGTTGCCCGCCAATACGAGCAACTTCGCGGCATTCACCAGCTGCGCGACTCCGGCCTCAAGCTCGCGAAAGAGTCGCCCGACAAAGCCGAAGCCGAAAAGCGCCGCGCCGAAATCCTCGCCAAAACCGACGCGCACCTCGCCGCCCTCCACGCGAAATATCTCGCCGCCCTCGCCGCGGAACTCACGCCCACACAGATCGACGCCGTGAAAGACGGCATGACCTACGGCGTGCTGCCGCTCACCTTCCGCGTCTACCAGGAAATGTTGCCCAACCTCACCGCCGAACAGAAAGCGCAGATCCTTGCGTGGCTCACCGAAGCGCGCGAACACGCCATGGACGGCAGCACCTCCGAGGAGAAGCACGCCTGGTTCGGCAAATACAAGGGCCGCATCAACAATTACCTCGCGAAAGCCGGCTACAACATGAAGGAAGCCGAGAAGAATCTCACCCATCCCGCCGCGCCGACGGCCAAGTAATCCGCCCCGATTTCAACGTTCCCATGAAGATACGTCATCTCCCGCGCCACGCCATCGCCGCTCTCGCGCTCGGATTCGTCGCGACCGTCTCCTTCGCCCAAGGCTACCCGAAGGTCCCCGCCGACCTCAAAGCCGCCGCCGAAGCGCGCAAAGCCGCCGCCGATCAGCGCTCCGATGAAGCCTTCGCCAAGGCGCTGCCGGAAATCCAAGCTTGGGCGTCGAAGGGCAAACCCTACCTCCCCAATGCCGCGAAACCCGCCGATCTGCCGCAGGCCACCATCCCTGCGTTCCCCGGCGCCTGGGGCGGCGGCATGTATTCCTTCGGCGGCCGCGGCGGCAAGGTCATCGTCGTCACCAACCTCAGTGACTCCGGCCCCGGTTCGTTTCGCGCCGCCTGCGAGGAAGGCGGCCCGCGCGTCATCGTCTTCAACGTCGCCGGCATCATCCGCCTCAAGGACCACCTCCGCATCCGCGCGCCCTACGTCACCATCGCGGGCAACACCGCCCCCGGCGACGGCGTCTGCATCGCCGGCAACACCGTCGAGGTCGAGACCCACGACGTCGTCATCCGCCACCTGCGCTTCCGCCGCGGCGAGACCGACCCCGCTGATCGCGACGATTCGCTCGGCGGCAAGCCTGTCGGCAACCTCATCATCGATCACGTCTCCACCTCGTGGAGCCTCGACGAAAACCTCTCCGCCTATTTCCACTGGGCCACACCCGGCGGCGGCAAACCGGTGAAGACGCCCACCGTCAACATCACGATCCAGAACAGCATCTCCTCCGAGTCGCTCAGCACCTACCATCACGCCTTCGGTTCCACCATCGGCGGCCTGAACAGCACGTTCCATCACAACCTCTGGGCCTGCAACACCGGCCGCAATCCGAGCGTCGGCATGTATGGCGACTTCACCTTCGCCAACAACGTCCTCTTCAACTGGCGCCACCGCACCATCGACGGCGGTGACCACCGCAGCGCCTTCAACATCATCGGCAACTACTTCAAGGCCGGCCCCGGCACTCCGCCCGACGAAGATGTCGCCTACCGCATCCTCAAACCCGAATCCGAGCGCAGCAAGACCGCCGTAAATCACTTCGGCAAAGCCTACGTCGCCGGCAACGTCGTCGAAGGCAACGCGCGCGTCACGAAGGACAATTGGGACGGCGGCGTGCAGCCCGACGTCGTCAGCCGCGAGCGTAAGTTCCGCGAGCTGATGGAAGCGGCACCGAAGCCCGGCCCGAAGCGCGACGAGTTCGCCGCCAAGACCAAGGCGCAGGTCGACTCGCTGAAATTCTACCACGAGACCGAAGCCGACGCCCTCAAGGCCATCCGCGTCAACGAACCGTTCGCGCACGCGCAATTCCCGCTCACGTCCGCCCAGGAAGCCTTCGACTACGTCGTCGCGAACGCCGGCGCCTACTTGCCGACGCGCGACGCTGTTGACACGCGCGTGCTCGAACAAGTCCGCACGGGCAAGATCCCGACGCGCCAAATCTCTCCCGAAACGCCGAAGCTCGCGAAGTTCTACGGCTACCAGCAGAAGTTCACCGACGAACTCCCTGGCTACGTCGCCGCCGGATTCGTCACGAATCCGAGCGAAGTCGGCGGCTATCCCGAATACAAGGGCACGCCCTACGTCGACAGCGACGGCGACGGCCTGCCCGACGCCTGGGAAACCACGCACGGCCTCAACCCGCACGAGGCATCCGACGCGCTCAAGGACGCCAACGGCGACGGCTACACCAATATCGAAAAATTCATCTACGGCCTCGACCCGCGCGCCCCGAAAACCGACTGGACCGACCTGAAGAACAATATCGATCCACTCGCGAAAAAATAACCGCGCTTCCAAGGGCCGTTGCGACCAACGGCCCTTTTCGTTTCGCGGGGTAGCCCGCGACCTCTGGGCGCGGGTCCTCCGCTCCGCCTCCCCGACCACGTTCTCATTCGCAACTCCGGTAGGGGCGGTTGCCCTCAACCGCCCTCCCTCCGCCCTCCGCCATGCGTGTTTCCGCCCTCACCGCCGCGCTCTTCCTCGCCCTCGCCGCACCGCTCCGCGCCGAATCGCCCGCACCGGCTCCGCTTCCGGGCTCTCAGCTCTCCGCTCTAGACTCTCAGCTCTGGTTCACCCACCCCGCTGCCAAATGGGAGGAAGCACTCCCGATCGGCAGCGGCCGCCTCGGCGCCATGGTCTTCGGCGGCACGGAGCACGAGCGCATCCAGTTCAACGAAGACACTCTCTGGCTCGGGAAGCCCCACGACTACGTCCGCGCCGGCTCCGGCGAAGCGCTCCCCGAAGTTCGTCGCCTGCTCGCCGCCGGCGACGTCAAAGGCGCCGAGACGCTCGCGCGCACCAAAGTCCTCGGCGATCCCGTCCGCCAAAAAGCCTATCAACCCTTCGGCGATCTGCGTCTCCATTTTCCCGGCCACGCCGGCGCGCAGAACTACCGCCGCTCACTCGATCTCGACACCGCCCTCGCTGTCACGCGCTACACCGTCGACGGCGTGACGTTCACGCGCACCGTCTTCGCCAGTTATCCGGACAACGCCCTCGTCGTCCGCCTCGAAGCCGACCGCGCCGGCGCGCTCACGTTCACCGTCGCCCTCGACTCCCCGCACAAAGATTCCCGCACCGAGGGTGGGACGGGACCGGGACGAGTGCGTGAGCCTCGTCCGCTGGGCCCGCCGCAACTCACGCTCGCCGGCCGCGTCCAAGCCGACGGCCTCCGCTTCGAGGCGCGCGTCACCGTCGATCACGACGGCGGCACTGTCATCGCCGCCGACCGCACTCTCACGCTCACCGGCGCAACCTCCGCCACGCTTCGCCTCGTCGCCGCGACGAGTTTTAAATCCTGGCAGGACATCTCGGCCGATCCGTCCGCCCGCTGCGCCGACTATCTCGCGCAACTCGCCTCGCGCCGTTACGCCGACCTTCTCGCCCGCCACATCGCCGATCACCAGAAACTCTTTCGCCGCGTCGCGCTCAACCTCGGCCACACCCCCGCCGCCGAACTCCCCACCGACGAGCGCCTCCGCCGCGCCAAGGCCGCCGGCAACATCGACGCCAACCCCGCGCTCGCCGCGCTGCACTTCGCCTACGGCCGCTACCTTCTTATCGCCAGCAGTCGTCCCGGCTCGCAGCCGGCGAACTTGCAAGGCGTCTGGAACGAACTCCTCAACCCGCCGTGGGAATCGAAATACACCACGAACATCAATTTTGAGATGAACTACTGGCTCGCCGAGACCACCGGCCTCGGCGAGTGCCACGAGCCCTTCTTCACCGCCATCGACGACCTCCGCGTCAGCGGCGCCCGCACTGCCCAAAAACTCTACGGCGCCCGCGGCTGGGTTCTCCACCACAACTTCGACCTCTGGCGCGGCACCGCGCCGATCAACAACATCGACGGCATCTGGCCCACCGGCGGCGCCTGGCTCTGCTGGCACCTCTGGGAACGCTACCTCTTCACCGGCGACCGCGACTTCCTCGGTGAGCGCGCCTACCCGGCGATGAAGGACGCCTCGCTGTTCTTCGTCGACAGCCTTGTCCGCGAACCGAAGCACAACTGGCTCGTCACCTCGCCGTCCTTCTCGCCCGAGCAAGGCACGATGACCATCGGCCCCGCGATGGACACGCAACTCATCCGCGCGCTCTGGCGCAGCACGCGTGACGCCGCGCGCCTCCTCGGGCGCGATGCGGACTTCGCCGCCGAACTCGACACCAAACTCCAACAGCTCCCGCCCGACCTGATCGGCAAGCACGGCCAGCTTCAGGAGTGGCTCGACGATGTCGACGTCCCCAACAACGTTCACCGCCACATGTCGCCACTCTGGGCGCTCTACCCCGGCGACGACTTCACGCCGGCCCGCGCCGACGTCTACGCCGCGGCAAAAAAGCTCCTCGCATGGCGCGGCGACGGTAGCACCGGTTGGAGCTACGCGTGGCGCATTCCGCTCTGGGCGCGCGTCGGCGACGGCGACATGGCCTATCGCCAACTCTCCCTCCTCCTCACGAAACGCACGCTCCCGAACCTCTTCGATCTCTGTGGCCCGTTCCAAATCGACGGCAACTTCGGCGCCACCGCCGGCATCGTCGAGATGCTCCTGCAAAGCCACCAACGCACCGCCGACGGCACCGTGATCATCGATCTTCTCCCCGCGCTCCCGAAAACCTGGTCGACCGGCAGCGTCACCGGCCTGCGCGCCCGCGACGGCTTCATCGTCGACCTCGCGTGGCGCGACGGCCGTCTCGTCTCCGCCCGCATCGCGGCGACCCTCGACGCTAGCGCCCTCGTGCGCTTCAACGGCACCGAAAAGCTCATTCCCTTCACCCGCGGCGAGATTTTCGGCGTGCTCTAAAGCCGACTCTGTAGCCGGGCTCGCTGAGCCCGGTCGGCGCTTCTTCCCTCGGGAAAGCCCCTTCCCGGGGTCAGCGACCCGGGCTACATTATTTTCTGAAAACGTCGGAGCACTCCTCCGTTACGCGAGTGCGCTTGCAAGGCAGTCCGCGACCTCCGGGCGCGGACGCCTCGGATCCGCCCCAAAGCAATCCCGGCCGCGCGTGACGAGCCTCGCTTTCGCCGCGTTTCAGCGCTGCAACGCCCGCAACGCCGCTTCCGCCGCCTCCACGCTTCTCAGCGCGCCGGGCGGCAACTCGTCCGCGCTCTTGAACACCCGCAGCGTGTCTGCCGACTCCAGCGCGACGTGCGCCTCGTCGAAGTCCTTCCTCAATCCGAACTGCTCTGCGAGAAACCGATACATCGCCGCGCGCTTCGACGGGCCGTAGTCGTGGCCTTCGGTCGGCAGGTGAACGTTGCCCACCTGTCCCGTCGCGTCGAAGAGCCCGTAGACGTGCTGCAGGAAAGGGAATTCGCTCGCCGGCGTGAACTGCGTCCAGTCCTTGCCGTCGGAAATCACGAGCTGCGGCCGCGGCGCGGCCAGCGCCGCGATCATCGCGTTGCTCGCGAAGTGTTCCGCACTGCGATGAATCGGAAGGCCGCTCTCGCACGGGCAACCGCCGAAGAAATACGACGACACCATCACCACCGGCGCGCTCACCGCGACGCGCGGCTCGAGCGCCGCGAGCAAAAACGCCTGCGTGCCGCCGCCCGACTCGCCCGTCACGGCGATTCGCTTTGCGTCCACGCCGGGCAACGAGGCGAGAAAATCCACCGCCCGCAGCGCCGTCCACAGCTGCATCGTCAGCGAAAACGGCCGCCGGTGCGCCTCCGGGCCGAACGCGGTCAGCGAGTCGCCGTAGCCGAACATGTCGAGCGACAGCACCACCGCACCCATGCGCGCGAGCGTGGCGCCGCGCCGTTGCACGCTCTCCGTGAAGCGGCCGTGCCGCGCCCAGTCCTCCGGCGCATTCACGCCACCCGTGTGCCCGTGCGTCGTCAGCACCGCCGGCGCGAGCTTCCCGGCCCGCAGCGGACGATAGAGATTCCCACCGACGAATACACCCGGCACGGGCTCGAACATCACGTTCTGCACGGTGTAGCCGTCGTGCGCGCGCGGCTCGCTCGCCATCGCGTTCAGTGGCGTGCGGCGCGGCCACGGCGCGAGATTGGCCCCCTGCTGGATCTTTTGCCGCACGAGATCGGCGTAGGTCGTCCAGACGGCGCGGGTGTCGAATTCCTTCGCCGCCGCGCGCAGCACGGCGTCGCCCTGCTCCGGCGTCAGAAAATAGCGCACGCACAGCGCCGGTCCGGTCGCCGGCGCGGGCGGCACGGATGACGGCAACCAATTCACCGCGGCCGACGCGAGCGCCGCGAACGAGAAAAACACAGCCAAGAACTTCACCATGGGGTTTCGAAGGAGTAGACGCCTGACGCCACTTCGATAACGGCGCGGTCTCCCTCGGCGCGAACGAATTTTACCCCGCTTGCCTGCGCCAGAGGCCGGCCGCCTTCGCGCACCGCGCTCGCATCGCGCGTCGGCAGATAGACGGTCGCGCTCGCGTTGGCCGGCACGGTCAACCGCAGGGCGAATTTTCCGTCCGCGCGCTCCCAACGGACGCGATAGTCGCCGCGCACGGTCCGCTGCGTGACCTCGGCCCACGTGAGATCGCCGACCGGCTGCGGCCGCACGATCGCGTGCTTGAAGCCCGGCGCTTCCGGATCGGGCGCGATGCCCGCGACCCGCTGGTAGAACCACTCGGTGATTTGCCCGAGCATGAAGTGATTGTGCGAGGCGCCGAGCGACGCGTGCCACGACTCCGCGAGCGCAGTCGCGCCGAGCTTCAGTTGATAACCGTAGCCCGGTTTCTCGTCCTGATTGATCAGGCGGTAGATCACGTCGTCGCGTCCCGCCTGCGCGAGCGCCAGCAAGAGGTAACGGAAGCCAATGTCGCCTGCGGTCGCGTAGCCCTTGGCCTCGACGTCCTTGATCAACGCGGCCAACACCGCGGGCCGATCGCGCTCCTCGACGAGCCCCATCGCGAGCGGAATGCAGAGCGACGCCTGCGACGCCGTGCCATAGAGGCCGTCGCCGCGCCGGAACTTCGCGGTGTAGGCGCGCCGGATTTCCTCGGCGCGCCGAGCGTAGCGCGCGGCATCCTCGCCGCGGCCGAGCAGTCCTGCCGTGCGCGCGAGCGTGCGCGCGTCCTCGTAGAAAAACGCCGTGGCCGTGATCGGTGGCGGCGTGAGGTTCGCGCGCTTGCCGCTGTTCATTTCGTAATCATACCAATCGCCCAGTCCGTCGCTGAGAATGTCATGGTCCGCGCGCGACTCGAGAAACGCGAAGTAGCGCTGCATCGCCGGGTAGTAGTCGCGCAGGAGCGACTCGTCGCCGGTGAAGTCCCGTTGCTGCCACGGAACGAACAGGAACGCCGCGCCCCACTCGGCCGCGTTGCGGAAACCGCCTTTGAACTCGACGTATTCGGGCGCGATGTTCGGGACGAGTCCGTCGGGCAACTGCGCCTCCACCATGTCGCGCATCGCCTTCGCGTAGGTGCGCGTGACGTCGAACTCGTGGCGGATCGCGGGGCCGTTGAGGTGGAATTGCTCGATCCAGCCGAGTTTCTCGCGGTGCGGGCAGTCGGTCAGAACGGAAACAAGGTTCGACGATTGCGCCCACCAGACCAAATCGCGGATCCGATTCAGGAGCGGATTCGACGTCGCGAACTCGCCGACCGGCTGCGCCGCCGCGCGCACGATCACCATTTGCAATCGATCGATCTTCGGAGCCGCGCCGCCGGGCTGCGCCGGCAAGAGTTCGGCGCGCACGTAACGCGAACCGAGATAGTAGAACTGCGGGAACCACGTCTCCTCGCCGTCCGTCGCCTTCGTGTATTGCCACCACGCGCTGCCGCGATGCGCGCCGCCCATCGTGCCGCGCTCGATGCTGCCATCCTCTTTCACGACCTCGCCCGGCACCAGCCGCACCGTCGAGCCCGCCGGCCCGCTCACCGTGAGCCGCGGCATGAACGACGTGTTTTGCCCGAAATCGAACAACACCGCGCCATCCGCGAGTGTGCGCACGCTCACCGGCTCGCGCGTCTCGATGGCGCGCAGCGGCTCATTGGCGAATGACAGACCGCGCAGCGCACCGAGGGGCGCCGTCGCGAGCGTCACCGGCCTCCAGCCGTCCGCCGCCGCGCCGACGCGGTTCCAGCCGGCCGGCAACCGCCGCGCGTCGTAGTCCTCACCGCCGTAGATGCTCGACCACGTGATCGGCCCCGGATGCGTGCGCCAGTTCTCGTCGGTGCCGACGAATTCCACGCTGCCGTCCGCGTATTCGAGCCGGAGTTGCGCGATCGCGCGCAGTTCGCCGAATTTGCCCGTGAACTTCGCGAAGCGGCTGTCCCTGCGCTCGACGTGATACAGGCCGCGCCCGAGCGCGAGGCCGATGGCGTTGGCACCGGCGGCCAGTTGCGCAGTCACATCGTGCGTGTCGTAGAGCACCGTGTCGTGATAAGAGGTCCAGCCGGGCGTAAGCAGATCGACGCCGATCTTCGCGCCATTGAGAAACGCCTCGTATTGCCCGAGACCGGTGACGTGCAGCACGGCGCGTTTCAGGCCGGGCTTCACCGTGAACTCCCGTCGGAACAAGGCACCTTCCGCGTTCGGCGCCGCTTCGATCCATTTCGCCCGCCAGTCTTCCGGTCGCAATACGCCCATCGTCCACTGCGCGGCTGCGCTCCAGGGCGTCGGCCGCCCCGCGGCATCCCACGCGCGCACCTTCCAGAAAACGCGCTGCGAGGTGGCGAGCGGAGTCCCGGCGTAAGCGATCCAAGCGGTCGCGTCGGACGCGATGCGTCCGCTGTCCCACAGGTCTCCGCGATCCGCCGCGAGTTGCTCGGGCGTCGAGGAGACCAACACCTGCCACGCCGTCTGGCGCGAGCCGCGCGCGGCGGCATCGTCATCGCGCACCTGCCAGCTCAAGCGCGGCGTCGCGGCGTCGACGCCCAGCGGATCGACGGCGCTCTCGCATTTCAGATTCACGACCTGCAACGCCGCCGAGGCGGCCGTGACCGCACAGAAACAGGACAACGCGGCGAGCAGCTTCATAGTTTTTTCGGATCGATCACCACGTGTTTGATGCGCGTGCGATCCCACGTGTAGGTGATGTGAGCGAGCCCGTCGCGCGCTTGGATGACGGCGGGATACGCATACCCGGCCTTGTTCGGCTCGGTCTCGAGCGTGAGCACGCGCTCCCAATGCACGCCGTCCTTCGAAATCGCCACGTCGAGCGGCCAGCGGTCGCCCTTCGCCTCGGCGGCGCGATGGCCGCTGTGATTGTAGACGAGCAACTGACGCCCGTCGGCGAGCGTGACGGCATCGGTGCCGGAGTTTGGGTTCGGCAGATCGATCGCCGTCAGCGGGGACCACGTCTTGCCGCCGTCCTTCGACCACGTCTGCGCGTTCACGCCTTGCCGCGTGCGGGCGACGGCCTGCAGGCGACCGTCGGCGTGGAAGAGGACGCTCGGCTGGATCGCGTCGAAATGCGGGCCTTGCGCGACGGGCGGCGTGCGCGTCCACGTGACGCCGCGATCGCGCGAAAGCTCGAAGTGCATGAGCCAGCCGTCTTCGTTGCCCTCGGTGCTTGAAGGCGACAGCCAAGTGCCATCGGCAAGTTCGACCGGCTTGTTCTTGATCGGGCCCAGGATGCCGTCGGGCAGGCGCGTGGGCTTGCTCCACGTTTTGCCGCCGTCAGCCGACGTCACGACCATGCCCCACCATTTCGACGGCGACGGGCCGACCTTGTAGAAGAGGAAAAGCGGCGCGTTTTTCGGCGCGAAGAGCACCGGGTTCCACGTCGGCTCGCGTTTGCCGTCGGGCTGGAGGCCGTTCGCCACCTCGACCGCTTCGGTCCAATGGCCGTCAACGTGGCGCGAGACCCAAATGCCGACGTCCGGCGCGCGCTCCTTGGTGCCGCCGAACCACGCCGCCGCCAGCTGGCCGGGCGCGATCTCGACGATCGTCGACGCGTGGCACGAGGGATACGGGGCCTTTTCGAAGATGAATTCGGCTTTCACGACGGCGTCGGCCGGCGCCGCCGGGAGCGACATCAGGCCGAGCGCAAGAAACAGGACAAGGTAACGCATGGGAAAAATCACGCCGCCGCCGGGGCCGCCGGGATATCGCGCCGCGCAAACACGAACACGGCCCCGAGCAGCAGCACCGCGCTGACGACATAGACAACGCCGCCGAACGCGATCGCTTCGCTCATGTTGTCGACGTCGCGCGCGTGGCGGCCGTATTTCGTGGCGAGACCGACGGCGATCGGACCGAGCGCGCCGCCGCCCCAGCCCACTGTGTTCATGATGCCCGCCGCCGTCGCGCGCGCGCGCGGCTCCACCACATCGTAGAGCGCGGCAAAGATGTTCGCGTCGTAAAGGCCCTTGCAAAGGCCGAAGATCGTCATCGCCACCAGCAGCGTGCGCACGTCCGTGGTCAATCCCACGAGCGCCACGAAACCCGCGCCGACCACCAGGCCGATCGCCTGCACGAGGATGCGCCCGCCGGCGAAGCGCCGCACGAGCCTGTCCGCCAGCCAGCCGCCGACCGGCACGCTCAACGCACTCGCCAAGTGAATGAAAACCGAGCCCGACAGGCCTGCCGTCGTGAGTCGGAAATGAAACTTCTCCGTCAGAAACGTCGGCGTCCACGTCAGGAAAACCGTCGCCACGAGATTCGCACCGAGGAACGCGAGCATCAGCAACACCGCGGTCGGCTTGCGGAAGATGCCGGCCAGCGTTTCGCGCACGCCCAACGGCGCGGGCTGCGGTTCCTTCGTCGTCGTTTCCGCCTCGCCGCGCACCGGCTCGCGCAGGAAACGCCAGAGCACGAGCGCGAGCACGATGCCCGCGCCGCCGAAGAAATAGAACCCGACGCGCCAGCCCATCTCCTCCGCGAACCACGCGCCGAGCCAACTGCCGCCGATCGTGCCGGCATAGACGCTCGATTGGTGAAACGACATCGCACGCGACCGCGTCGTGCGATCGTGGTAGTCGCTCACGAGAGACATCGTCGCCGGGAAATAGAAGGTCTCGCCGAAGCCCTCGAGCGCACGCACGGTGACGAATTGCCAGAACTGCGTGCACGCGCCCGTGAACACCGTCACGCCGCTCCAGAAGACGCAACCGCCGAGAATGAGCATCTTGCGCGACACGCGATCGGCGATCAGCCCCGCCAGCGGCGCGCCCGCCGCGTAGACCCATGCGAACGCCGAGCCGATGATGCCGAGTTGCACGGCGTCGAAGCCGAACTCTGATTTCAGTCGCGGAAAAACCGAGAAGATCGCCTGCCGGTCCGCGTAGTTGAAGAAGCAGACGAACCACAGCATGCCCACGACCGCCCACTTGTAGTTACGGTGCGCGGGCATGACGTCAGCGTTGCTGCGGTTGCGCCGCAGGCCAGGCCGCGAGCAACTGCTCCATCTCGGCGCGCGAGACCGCGACGATGCAGCCGTGGCGCGCGTGCGCCGGCAGCTTGATCCGGTCGCTCACGTCCTCCCAATGCCGCAAGTCCCGCGAGCGCACCATGCCGATCGCGTCGAGCCGATGCTTGTCGAAATAGACGCGATATTCGCCCCCGACCTTGATCGCAGTCGGGCCTTCGGCCCAAAAGTCGCCGGTGAGCGCAGGCGAAGCCTCGCCCCACGGGCCCTCGGCGCTCTCGCCGCGAATCAGCCGGATGTTCTTTTCCGTCTTCGGCTGCACCGTCTCGTTCTTCACGAACATCAGCCAGCGCCCGTCGTCGTCGCGCAGCAGGTTCGCATCGATGACATTGAAGCCGCCGTCGTAGAGCAGGCGCGTCGGCTCGAACGTCACGAAGTCCTCCGTCGTGGTCGCGTAGATGCGGTGATTGCGCTCGGGGCGCGTGTTCGAGAGTTCCGTCTCCCGAAATTTGCCGAGGATCGTGGTCGACCAGAAAATCAGGTAACGCTTCCGCGCATCGTCCCACACGATCTCCGGCGCCCAGCAGTTTTGCGCCTGCGGCTCGTGCGCCATCATCGGCAGCGTTTTTTGCTCGGACCAATGGACGAGGTCGCGCGACGAGGCGTAGCCGATGTCGCGTCCCGTCCAGCCCGTCGTCCAAACGAGATGCCACGTGCCGTTCGGGCCGCGGTAGAGGCACGGATCGCGCATCAGTTTCTTCTCGCCGGCCGTCGGCGTGATCAGCGCCTGGCCGCCGTTGAGCATCTCGAACGCATAGCCATCGCGGCTCCACGCGAGCCGGAAACCCTCCGCCTCCTTGTCGTGGTAGAAGTAGGCGAACAGGTAGCAGGTCTCGGGCAACGGCGCCTCGCTCGCGCGGGCAAGCGCGCCGCCAATCGCCCCCCAGACAAGCGTCATCGCGAGGCACGCGCAGCGTGCCGCGGCGATCCAGCTGGATTGCCGCGTCGCTGCGCTCCTCGCAATGACACGCATCGAACTGATTCGGCGGCTCATGATCCCGCGAGCAACAGTTCGAGTTTCACGGGCTGGCCGTCCGCGCCGATGCGGCGGACGCGCACCGCCATGCCGGGCTTGCCCGGTAACGGCACCTTGCGGCCCTGCACATCAACGAAGTGGTAGTTGTCGAGCTTCTTGGTCACGAACTCGCCCTCGACCGGCGTGACGGTCATGGCCCAGGTGTCGATGACTTCGACGACGTAGCGTTGACCGTCGGCCACGCCGTTCTTGTAGAGCTTGAATTCCCACTCCGTCGGCTGCGCGCGGCCGAAATACGTGAGGTAATACGTCGCCGGCACGCCGGCCGTGTTCGGGTCCTGCCACTTGTCGATCGGGTCGATGCCCGCCGCGGGGCCTTCCTCGAGCATCTTCCGCAGGAACGCCAGCCGCGGCGCGCTTTGGCCCTTCAACGTGCCACCAAACGACGTCCACGTGTCCTCGTTCTCGAGGAAATAATCGCCGTGACCGACGTAGGTGCCGGCGACGGTGCCGCACCAGAAGCGGTGCACCATCTCCTCGCCGCTGAGCTGGCCCCAGCGATACGGACTCCGGCCTTCGTATTTCACCTCGTCGTAAACCACCGGCTTGCGCCAGACACCGCGATACATCTCGGCGCGACCGGGCTCCTCGACCGCCGCGCCGTTCTGGATGGAGGCGTGCGTGACCCAGGCCTTGTTGTTGTCGTAGAGCGCCGCGCCGTTGTGGATCGAACGCAGATGACCATAAGGATCGCACGCCTGCACCAGCGCGCCGATGCGGTCCCAATCGGCCTCGGTCTTGGTGCGGAGGAAATCGTATTCGTTGGCGAGCGACCACCAGACGTTCCGGAACGCGCCGAAGCGCGCGACGACGTAGCGGACGTAGCGCTCGTCCGCGGCGGCGTCCATCGTCTCGAAGCCCCACTTGCCATAGGGATTGAAAAGGATCACGTCGGCCTCGACGCCGAGATCGCGCAGCTGCGCGATGCGCTGCTCGTAGTGACGGAAATAGTCCGGATTGAACCGCGTGTAGTCCCAGCCGTGCGGCGGCGTGCCGGCGAACGGCCAGCGCGGCGGCGCGAACTTGCCCTGAAACGGATTCGGCTGCGGCGTGAGCAACATGCGGGCCTTGTTGAACGGCGCGGCGGCGAGCGTGCGCAGCGTCTCCTCCTGGACCGCGTCAGGCGTGTCGGTCCAGTTGTAGATCGTCGTGCCGATCTGCTTGAACGGCGTGCCATCCGCGTAGGCGAAATGGAAGGTGTTGAACACGCGCACAGGCCCGTGATTGCCCTTGGCCGGCGCCGTCGCGGTGAACGCACCGAGCTTGCCGGTCAGCGGCCAGCGATTGCTCTTCGTCTCGTAGCGCCACTCGCCGACCGCATTCGGCATGAAGCGCACTTTGTAGACGCCTCCGCCGTCGTAGAAACCCGGCACCTCGAGCGTCGTCGCGCCGTTCGTGAACACGGCGCTTAGCCGCACGTCGACGAATGGATTGCCGTCGTCGGGGCCTTTCAGTTCGAGTTCGAAGACGCCCCATTTTTCGGCGGTGGCGGGCGCCGCAGCGAACGAGGGCAACGCGACGGCTAGAAGGAAGAGACTCACGAAGAACGAATGGATGACTTTCATGGGACCGAAATTTTCAGACGGATCGGAAGGTGGTCGCGCGCGAAGAGTTCTTTCCAGCGCACATTCACGGCTGCACGTCTCCTGCTTCCGGCAAGCCCGTGAGGATCGCTTTGCGCGGAAACTTCGCGCGATACTCCGCGGCCATCGCGGCAATCGACGCGGCGTTCGGGCGGCCGTTCTTCCACAAACGCAGGTGCTGCCGCGGCGCGAGGTCCGTGCCGCCGCGCGGCGCGAACTCCTCCCCCTTCGCCGTGCGGAACCAGTAGGTAAAATCGATCACGTCGACGATGCTCGCGCGTTTCGCGTCCGCGAGGATCGCGTCCTGCACGTCCTTGCACGCGCTGAGCGCGATCAACGGATGCCTGCCGGTCTCGGCCTCCCACTCGGCCACGACGTCGAGCCAGAACTGCATGAAATGCAGCGGCCCGCTGTTCTCCGCGCTGAGCGTATGGATCACGTTCGGCTCGTCCGCGAGATTGGCGAGGCACTGGCGAATGTAGGCGCGGTGCAGCGCGCGATACGCCGGATCGGAAAGATCGTAGAATTCGGCCGCCATTTTCACCGTGTCGCCGTCGAAGGGCGGCGGCTCGGTGAAGCGCGTGCCGTTGACGTTGTTCGTCGGACGCCACGGCGAGTCCACCCAGTGCGCACCGGCCTCGAGGATGTTGTGCTGGAAATACATCTCGTTCACGAGCACGAGTCCCTTGTGCCGCGCGAGCGCCGCGAACTCCCGCAGCCGCGCGAAATACCACGCGTTGTATTTGGTCAGATCGTAGCGGCTCAACCCGTCCCACGCGGTGCCCTGCCCGCTGCGCGCGAACGGCTGCTCGAAAAACGGCGGCCACACGTCGCCGTCCGGCCGGCGCATGCGCTCGTGGTCCATGCGGCGGCGCTCATACCAGAGCCCGTAGTGATGCCGCAGCACGACCTGCTTCTTCTCGACCATCGCGTCGGTGAGGTCATCGAGATCGTCGGTGAAGACCGGCCCACGCTGGCCCGGAGCGAAGCGCGTGAGGGCCGGTTTCGTCGGCTCCGCGCCGGCGTAAAGATAACCGCGCCACCAAGAGATTTCCTCCTCGCGCCCGCTCAAACGTTCACCGCCGACGGTGAGCAAGCCGTTCACCAACGCGAGCGGCTGGCCGGACGCAACTGCCCGCGGGGCCATGCGCGCGGCGAGATCGGGCACCGCTTGCTCGAGCGCCGGTGGATTCGCCGCCGCGTATTCGCGCGGCGCAAGGGCCTGGGTGGACGCCGCGCCGAGACGGGCAGCCAGTTGCGCGCGATACAGACTGTCGGGACGGATGAACTCGTTCACCTGGCTCCAATAGCCGTCGCCCACAAATTGTCCCCACACCCCATCGGCCCAGTTCTGCGCAGTC
Source organism: Opitutia bacterium (assembly GCA_016217545.1). Taxonomy (NCBI): domain Bacteria; kingdom Pseudomonadati; phylum Verrucomicrobiota; class Opitutia; species Opitutia bacterium. Next base: position 438,617 of record JACRHT010000016.1, read on the forward strand.
GGCGGCTGCCGGCAGATCACCACGGGCGCGGAGCACTGCCAGAGCATCGAGTTCGCCGCGGCCCAGCCCACGCCCTGATTCCACGTCTCGCGGTTGTTCAGCTCGAGCGTGCCACCGTCGAGCGTGACCTTGTCGAACAGGATGCCCGAAGCCCAACTGCCCACCGATCCGCTGAAACCCGTGCTGCGCTCGGCGCGACACTCGAGAAACACGTTCGGTCCGCCCGCAAGATAGCCCACGGTGAAGTCGTTGCGCCCGTCTTCTGCGCGGCACCGCAGGAACAGCGTCTGCTCGCCGCTCGTGTGGAAGGTGTGCCGGCGATAGCCGCCCAGCTCCGAGACGGGCGCGACCGACGCGCAATCCTGCACCGTCACGCGGCGGCAGCCGGCGCCGAGGTTGAAGGTGGAGCCCGCAAAGTGCGCCGCCGTGACGTTGGCGATCCACGCATCCTCCACCTGCTCGAAGCCCACCGCTTCCCACGCGTGCTGCTCGTCGAGCGGGTTCGCGGCGTCGTAGGCCGATTCACAGCGCAGATTCTCCACGCCGATGTGACGCAACGGGCCATCCGGCTCGCGCGCAGCGAGTTTGCCGCCGCCGAACTTCGCCTCGATCGCCGTGGTGATGGGCGCGTCGACCGTGACGGCGTTGCCGTCGATCGCGACAATCGTGCGCGTCCAGCTCAGCGTCATGGCGGCGGGCTTCCACGCGAACTGCTGCCTCCCCGGCGCCACGTCCATGCCGAGCGCGTGCACCCATTCTTTCGTGGTCGGACGCGTGACGGAAACGGTTTTGCCGACCTCGAGGCCGCGCACGTCGTCGAGGGTGAAGCGCGTCGCTCCGACCGGCACGCGGGCGTCGGTGATCCCGCGCAAGCTGCCGAAATCAGACGGTGCCGTCCCGCGCGCGGAGATCAGCGCCCGACGATCGGTTCCCGCAGCCACCAACACCGTCTTCTCGCCCGCGCCCCGCAACACCACGCCGCTCGCGCGGATTCGCAATCGGCCCTCGAGCACGAAACGCCCCTCGCTCAACAGCACCGCGCCGCGCACGCCATCGGCGTCGACGGGCAAGCCCGCGACGAAATCCAGCGCCGTCTGCAACCGCGCCGTGTCGTCCGCGCCGCTCGGCGCGACGCGCACGCGCGCCGGCACCTGCGGCAACGCCACGCCGCCGCCCGCGTAGCCCGCCGTCGAAAAATCCGGCACGCGATCTCCCCTGGCATCGGCGACGTATTCCACCTTGCCGTTCGCCTCGCGCACGACCGGCGGCCGTTGCACGGCCAGCGCAAACGCCGGTCCCGCGAGCAACAAAACACCGAGTGAAAGTCGTAGTCTCATGGCTGGGGCAACTGCGCGGTGATTCGGCTCAGATTTTCCGCGTGGGCGGCAAGTTTGCCATCGACGAACAGTCGGAAGCCGCGCGCCCCGAACCGGCCGCCGTCGCGATCCCATTCGATCGCGATCTCGTGCCCGTGGTAGCGCACGCCTTCGAGGCGAAACCAATCCCACGCATCCGGCGGCAACAGCGGCGCCACTTCGATCACGCTGTCCGCTCGCGGACGGAGCCCGATCACGTCGGCGATCAGCAGATCGGCGAAGGTCGAGTGGTTGTAGAAACGGCTGCGCGGATTCGCGCCCATGATCCACTCGCCCGTTTGCTCGTCGAGATACTCGCCGATGTAGGGCCGCCCGTCGTAGCGGTGGCAATGCACGTAGGTGCGAAACGCCTCGAAGTAGTCGCGCGCCGCGACGACGTCCTGCGGATACTCGCGCAACACCCGGCCGAGCGCCGTGAGCGTCTGCGACGTCGCGAACGGCCACACCGCGCCGTCCCACTCGCACGTGCGAATGCCGCGCGTCCGGAACGTCGGGTCGCGCCGCTCCGCCGTGGTGAGACCCGCCGGCGCCTTGAAGCCCTGTTCGTCGAGCAGTTGCTGCCACGCCGCCTCGTAGCCCCGCCCGCTTTCCGGCAGGCTGAAATACCACGGAATGAAACCAATCTGCTCGCGCACCGGGATGCGTTCGAGCTGTTCGGTGCGCGACGTGAAGAAGGTTCGCTCCGGATCCCAGAGGGTATCTTGCACGAGCCGCCGCAGCTGCGCCGCTTTGGCCGCGAACTCCGCGGCAACGTCCGTTCGTCCCGCTTCCCGCGCGATCGCGGCAATGGCGGTGGCGTTGCCGAACATGTAGCTGCTGATCGTCGGGCGGACGTTCTTCACTTTGCGCCCGCCGCTGATGGATTCCTCCATCGCGTCGCGCACGTCGTATTGCCAGAAAAGCCCGTCGGCGCGCCCGTTCTCCTTTTCCCAGGCGCGGTAGTCCGCGACGAGATCGTCGAGCAACGCCGTCGCGCCCTTCATGTCGCCGGTCGCGAGCGCGCGCTGCCAGACGGCGAACGCCAGCCACTGCGAATATTTGTGCAGGTGCGGCTGCGGGCGGCCGCTGTCGCCGCGCAGCCAGTAGAGCAGGTAGTCGTCGGCGAACGCCTGATCGCGCATCCACCGCAACTCCATCAGGTGATGCCCGAGCGCGCTGCTGATCGGCCGCGGCTTCGTGATGAACTCCGTGAACACCCAGCGCCCGCTCGTCGCGTCGCGTTTCAGGTGCTTGCGCAGCGACCACCAGCGGAACCAATAGATCTCCTCGACCTCCGCGTTGGAACACGTGAACGACGGCACGTTCGCCCGCAGCCACGCGGCCGCCTCGGCATTCGGCACGGCGTTGACCACGCTCTCGTCCTCCATCGCGTTGAACCGGACCACATGCGCCGCGATCGCGTCATCGCCGGCCGCCCGCGCGCCCAACCACCGCACGGCGCAAAGCGCGACGAGCAAAGGGAGGCGGGGTGACAGCGAGGGGAACACAGCGGGGAACGACACCGGAAAAGACGCGCGGACGAGCGTCTCGATTTCGCCCGCGATGTCCAGACAGGTGCCACCCGGCCTCAAGGCCGGAATCTGAACGCACCATCGTAGCGAAACCCCTCCCGAATTACTCCCGGCGGCAGGAATATTTCTTTCGGAATCATAATGCACCCCAGCGAACCCATCCCGACCTCGATTTGCCCCATTGCCCGATGCCACCTTTCCGAATCCCGGCCTGCCAGCGACTAACGAAACCACGCGCTCCGCCACGCCGCGCGACGTCGGGCAAAGCCGGCGCGCGCGTCACTATTTTTCCACTCGGGAAGCCGCCGCGTTCCGCCGTTGCCATCGCAATTTTCGCAGTCACTGGATATCCGCGCCCGCTTCTCGCCACGAGTCGGGTCCGTCTGCTCATGAGTTGTTCCCACCCCTCTCGCTCCGCTTCCGCCGGCCCGCTGCGCGCCGTGCGGTCCGCCCGGCGCACCGCATGAACAACGCCCGGCCCATCACCCTGCTCCAGCCGGGTCGCATCGCTTTCGGCGCCGGCTGCGTCGCGAACGCCGCGCTCGAGTTCTCCCGCGGACAGCATTGCCGCGCCGTCGTGGTGACCACCGCCGCCCTCGCCGCCGCGGCCGAGTCGCTGGCGCGGACGTTGCGCGACGCCGACATCGCCACCGAGATTCTCGTCGAACCGGCGGCCGAACCCACCGTCGCCAGCTGCGAGGATCTGCGCCGCCGCACCCGCGCCGCGCAACCCGACGTCGTTTACGCCCTCGGCGGCGGCAGCGTGCTCGACGTCGCCAAGCTCGCCGCCGCGCTGCACGACCGGAGCGAGCCGGTGGCGCAATTCTTCGGCAGCGGACTGGTTCCGCCCCGTCGCACCGCTCTGGCCTGCCTGCCCACCACCGCCGGCACCGGCAGCGAGGTCTCGCCCAACGCTCTCCTCCTCGACGAAGCCGCGCAGGCGAAGAAGGCCGTCATCAGTCCGGTCCTCGTGCCCGACATCGCCATCGTCGATCCCGAGCTGATGCGCACGCTGCCTCCCGCGCTCACCGCGACGACCGGCATCGACGCGCTCGCGCACTGCCTCGAAGCCTACGCGAATCTCTCCGCGCATCCGGTCGTCGACCACTATGCGCTGGAAGGCGTGCGCCTGATCGCGGCCCATCTCCCGCGCGCCGTCGTCGACGGCCACGACATGGCCGCGCGCTCCGCGGTCGCGCTCGGCAGTCTCTACGGCGGCCTCTGCCTCGGCCCGGTGAACACCAACGGTGTGCACGCCCTCGCCTACCCGCTCGGCGGCGAACATCACCTGCCGCACGGCCTTTCGATTGCGCTCATGTTGCCGCACGTCGTCGCCTTCAATTGCGCCGCCTTGCCCGAGCGCCACGCGGCGCTCGCGCGCGCGCTGGGCGCCCCCGAGAGCGACGACGCGCAGCAAACCGCCGCCGAATTGCCGGCGCGCCTCCGGTCGCTGCTCGCCGCGTGCCGCATCCCGATGGGACTCCAACATCACGATATTCCCCGCCACCGGCTCACGCATCTCGCGGAGGCCGGGTTGCTCGTCACCCGCCTGCTGAAGAACAACCCGCGCCCCGTCTCACGCGGCGACGCCATCGCCATCTACGAAGCCGCCTACAGCGCATGAAAACTTCCCCGCACGACGGCGTCATCGTTCCGCTGGTCACTCCGGCCACCGCGGACGGACGCCTCGACGAATCCGGCGCCGAGCGCCTCGTCGCCCACGTCGCCGGCCACGGCTGCGGCCTGCTCATCGCCGGCACCACCGGCGAGGTCGCGTCGCTCCCCGATTCCGTGCGCCGCCGGTTCGTGGAGATCGCTGTGCGCGTCGCCGCCGGCCGCGTGCCCGTGCTCGCGTGCATCGCGCACAATTGCTTCGCCGACAGCGTTGCCCTCGCGCGCGACCACCTTCGCACCGGCGCCGATGCCGTCGTCGGCATGCTGCCCAACTACTTCAAACTAGAGCCGGCCGAGATGCAGCGCTACTTCGAGCAGCTCGCCGCCGCGACGCCCGGCCCGCTCTACCTCTACAACATTCCCGCGACCGTCGGCATGTCGATCCCGCTCGAGGTTTTCGCCGCTCTCTCCGCGCGCGAAAACATCATCGGACTGAAGGACTCCGAAGCCACGCCCGGCCGCAAGGAGGCGCTCGCGGAGCGCTTCGCCGGTCGCGCCGACTTCGCGCTTTTCATGGGTGCCGCCGCCCACAGCGCCGCGGCGATGCGGATCGGTTTTCGCGGATTCGTCCCAAGTTCCGGCAACTTGCGCCCCGATCTCGCGGCGCGACTCTACGCCGCCGCGCGCGCCGGCGACTGGGCGCAGGCCGAACAGCTGCAACGCGACTCCGACGCGGTCACCGCCGTCTATCAGAAGGGACGCACGCTCGGCCAATCGCTCGCCGCGTTGAAGGCCGCGCTGCACTTGCAGGGCGTGTGCGGACCCGAGATGTTCTCGCCGCTCGCCCCGCTTTCTCCTGAGTCCCGCACCGGCCTGCGCACCGACCTCGATTCCCTCCCCTGCCCACCATGCCCCGCCTGCCGCTGATCGTCATCGCTGATGACCTTACCGGTGCCGCCGAACTCGCGGCCCTCGCTCACCAAGCCGGTCTTCGCGCCGTCGTGCTCACCGAGCCGCCGCGACGCGCCGTCGCCGCCGACGTGATCGTGTGCGACAGCGGCACGCGCCTCGCCACTCCCGCTGCCGCCGCCCGCGCCGTCAAACTGCTCGCCCGCCGCGTCCGCGCCATCCCGAACGCCGGCATCTTCAAGAAGGTCGACTCCGTCCTCCGCGGCAACGTCATGGCGGAAATCGAGGCGTGCATGGACGTGCTCGGCCTCAAGCGCACGCTGCTCGTGCCGTGCAATCCTTCCCTCGGCCGCATCATCAACAACGGCCGTTACTTCATCGCCGGCGTCCCGCTCCACAAGACGCCGTTCGCGCGCGAGCCGCATCATCCTCGCAAGACCTGCCTCGTCGACCGCCTCCTCGCCGACGGCACCTTCGACGTGAAGTGCTATCACCACGCCGAGGAGCTGCCCCAGAGCGGCGTGAGCGTCGGCGAAGCCAGCAGTCCCGCCGATGTCGCGCTGTGGGCCTCGCGTCTCGATGCCGAAACCTTTCCTGCCGGCGGCGCGGATTTCTTCCGCATGTGGCTCCAGCACCTGCGCGCGGGCAAGCGCATCGCGCCTTCCGCCCCACCGCAAATGCAGGCGACGCTCATGCTCAGCGGCACCGCGACTCCGACCGATCCGGTCACGCCGCTGCCGGGCCCAGCCCTCGCGCTCGATCCCGTGAAACTGCCGAAACCCGGCCCGCTCGCCGCCGCTGCACTCGCGCACTTGCGCGCCGCGAAGCTCGTTTCGGTTTTCATCCAGACCACGGGAAAAGGCGGCAAGGGCTCCTCGCAGGCGATCAACCGGATGTTCCTCAATCTCGTCCGCCGCGTCCGCCCGACCAAGGCGTTCGACCACGTCCTCATCGCCGGCGGCACCACCACCGCCCTCGTGCTCGAATCGCTCGACTGGCACCGCCTCGAGGTCGTCCACGTCTGGGGACCGGGCGTGGTAACGCTGCGTCCCATCGAGGCGCCGGCCATCCTCGTCACGACCAAGCCCGGCAGCTATCCGTGGCCGGTCAGCCTGCGCCGCCATTTCGCCGCCACCGTCGAACTCGCCGCCGGATGACCTCCGCTCCGCTCATCGCGCTGACACTCGGCGATCCCGCCGGCACCGGCCCGGAGCTGATTCTCAAGGCCCTCGCGCAACCCGACGTCCGCGCCCTCGGCCACCTGCTCGTCGTCGGCGACGCCGCCGTGCTCGCCCGCGCCCAACGCTACACCGGCACGACGCTGCCGATCCGCACCGTGAAGAAAGCCGTCGATGCGCCCGAATTCGCGGCCGACGGCATCGCGGTGCTCGACCTCGCCAACGTCGACGCCGCGCACCACCAACTCGGCCGCATCGACCCGATGTGCGGCCAAGCCGCTTACGAATCCATCAAGCGCGCCACGGAACTCGCGCTCGCCAGCGAAGTCGGTGCCATCGTCACCTCCGCCATCAACAAAGCCGCGCTCAACGCCGCGGGCCATCACTTCGACGGCCACACCGGCCTGCTCGCTCAGCTCTGCGGCGCGCCCGGCGCCACGATGATGCTCGTCGCCGACACGCTGCGCGTCAGCCACGTCTCGACCCACGTCTCGCTGCGTCAGGCCATCGATCGCGTCCGTCCCGAGCGCATCGTGAAGGTGTTGCAACTCACGCACGACGCCGTGCGCCGCCTCGGCATCGAAAACCCGCGCCTCGCCGTCGCCGGCCTCAATCCGCACGCGGGCGAAGGCGGACTCTTCGGCGACGAGGAGGAAAAGTTCATCGCGCCCGCCATCGCGCAGGCCCGCGCGCTCGGCCTCGATGCGCACGGACCGTTCGCCGGCGACACCATTTTCTTCCGCACGCTCCAGCGCGAATTCGACGCCGCGGTCGCGATGTATCACGACCAGGGCCACGTCGCCGCGAAAATGCTCGGCATCTGGCGCGGCGTGAACGTCACGCTCGGCCTCCCGATCATCCGCACCTCCGTCGAGCACGGCACGGATTTCGCCAACGCCGGCACCGGCCGCGGCGATCCGCGCAGCCTCGTCGAGGCCATCAAACTCGCTGCCAGCATGGCGCGCAACCGCAGTGCCGTCGTCGCCTAAGAAGTTCCCGACATGCGCAGAACGAGCACACGCGTTTCAACAGGTAGGCCGAGTCCTCCGGACGAGCCGCTGACTGCCCGCGCGCCTGCGGCGGCTCGTCGGGGACGACTCGCCCTACCTTTGGCCGCGATTGTTTTAGCGACGACCTCACTCGCCCCTGCGGCAACGACCGCGACGCCGCCGTTCGTCTTCACCGGCGCCGAACGTGCGGAATCCACCGCCGACGGCGGCCTGCGCCCAGTCGTCGGCGTGCAGAACATCCAAATCTACCGCGCCAACCGCACGCACCCCGCCAACAGCGATAAACTCGGCCACACCTACTTTCACCAGCCGATGCTCGCGTGGTGGCGCGGTCGCTTCTACGTCGAGTTCCTCAGCAACCCCGTCGGCGAACACCAGGGCGCGGGCTCCACCTGGCTCACGAGCTCGGCCGACGGCATCGCCTGGGACGAGCCGCGCGTGATTTTCCCGCCGTTCGACCTGCCCGACGGCACGCCGACGCTCGCGCACCAGCGCATGGGTTTCTACGTCGCGCCCGACGGCCGGCTGCTCGCGCTCGCGTTCTACGGCAAGTTGCCCGAGCCGAACGACGGCACCGGCATCGGCCGCGCCGTGCGGGAGGTGCACGCCGATGGCTCGCTCGGCCCGATCTATTTCATCCGGCTCAACGCGAAGCAGCCCTTCGCGAATTTCACTCCGCCTTACCCGCTCTACACCGCGTCGGCGGATCGCGGCTTCGTCGCCGCGTGCGACGCGCTACTCGCGAACAAGCTCATGACCGCACAGTGGTGGGAAGAGGACCAACTCGACGACAGCGGCTTCTACACGATCAAAGGCAAGGCGCTCTCCTTCGTCCATCGTCCCGACGGCGCGGTGCTCGGCGTCTGGAAAAACGCACTCGTGGCGCTCACGCGCGACGAAGGCCGCACGTGGACCGAGAAGCGGTTCGGGATCAGTCTCCCGAACAACGCCTCCAAATACGCGCTCACCCGCACCGGCGACGGCCGCTTCGCGCTGTTCCTCAATCCGACCAATCGCCTCCGCTTCCCGCTGGCGGTGATGACCAGCGACGACTGCGAGCATTTCGCGCAACTGCTCACCGTGCACGGCGAGACGCCCGACCAGCGCTTCGCGGGCAACTTCAAGAATCTCGGCCCGCAATACGTGCGCGCCATCGCCGAGGGCAACGGCACACCGCCGGATCACGCGCAGGCCACTTGGGTGACTTACAGCGTGAACAAGGAGGACATCTGGATCGCCCGCGTGCCCACGCCGATCACCGGCGCGGTTACCGCGCCCGTCGCGGACGATTTTGAACACGACGCTGTCGGCGCGCTGCCCGTCGGCTGGAACGTCTACAGCCCGCTCTGGGCCCCGGTGCGCGTCGTCGACGCCGCCGGTGCCGCCGGTCATGCGCTCGAGTTGCGCGACGAGGATCCTTACGACTACACGCGCGCCACGCGGGTGTTCCCGGTCACGCACGGGCTCAAGGCTTCCTTCAAGATTCTCCCGCGCCAGACGAACGCGCGCCTCGAAATCGAACTCTCCGACGCCCGCGGCAACCGCCAGTTGCTCCTCGCGCTCGGCGAAGATGGTCGCGTCTGGGTTTCGCACGAGGGCGTGTGGACCGACAACGGCGCCTACCGCGCGGGCGAATGGCTCGCGATCGCCTACGACGCCTCCCCGAAGCCCGCCTCCGACCGCGGCGACCTTTTCCTCAACGGCCAGCCCGCCACGCCGCGCGCGATCGGTCCGACCGAGGCGACGACGAGCGTGGAGCGCCTGTCGTTCCGCACCGGCACGGCACGCACGCGGCCGTTCGGCGGACGCGATCTCCCCGGCGCGGATGAGAAGGCGCCGGCCGCTTCCTTTTTGATCGACGACGTCACGCTCACACCGGTGGCGTCGCCGTAGCTTTCGCTGTTCGTCACCTTCCCCATGAATTCCCTCCGCTGGTTGGACCTCGCGGTCATCGCTGTCTACATGATCGGCATGCTCTGGCTCGGCCTGCGCTACACGCGGCGCCAGAAAACGACCGAGGATTACTTCGTCGCCGGCCGCTCGATCCCCGCGTGGGCGATGGGTGTTTCGATCTTCGCCACGCTGATCAGCAGCATCACGTTCATCGCGTATCCCGGCGGCGCCTTCGGCGGCAACTGGGCCGAACTCGTGCCGGGTTTCATGGTGATCATCGTCCTCGTGCTCGTGGGCTCCGTCATCATCCCGTTCTTCCGCGAGGTCGTGCGCATGAGCGCATTCGAGTATTTCGAGAAGCGCTTCGGTTACAGCGTGCGGCTCTATACCTCGCTCGGGTTCACGCTCGGACATTTCTCGAAGATGGGCTTCGTCTTCTACCTCGTCGCGCTGACCGTGCAGAGCCTCACCGGCTGGGACATGTCTGTCGTGATCATCGCCTCGGGCGTCGTCACCGTCGTCTACACCTACGCCGGCGGACTCGAGGCGGTCATCTGGACGGACGTCGCGCAGGGTTTCATCATGTGGTTCGGCATCGCGATCAGCCTCGGCACCCTGCTCTACCTGATGCCCGGCGGCGCGGCTGCGGGCTTCCAACTCGCGTGGGACAACCACAAGTTCGACCTCGGCACGCTGCAGTTCGATTTCACGGCGAAAAGCTTCTGGGTCATGGCCGCCTACGGCTTCTTCTGGTATCTCCAGAAATACACCGCCGACCAGACGATCATCCAGCGCTACCTCGTGGCGAAGGACGATCGCTCCGCCATCCGCGGCGTCGCGCTCGGCGCTCTGCTGTGCATCCCGGTGTGGGCGCTTTTCCTCCTGATCGGCACGCTGACGTGGAGCTACTACAAACTCTCCGGCGAGGTGCTGCCGCCGCACATCGTGAAGCCCGACCAATTTTATCCGCATTTCCTCACCACGCATGTGCCGGCCGGGCTGGCCGGCGTGATCATGGCGTCGCTCTTCGCCGCGGCGATGTCGACGATTTCGTCCGACCTGAACTGCTTCGCCGTGGTCGGCGTCGAGGACTTCTACGCGAAGCTCCGGAAGAACACGACTGATCGCGAACGTCTCTTCATGGGCAAGGTGATCGTCGCCGTCACGGGCGCGCTCTGCACGGTGGTCGCGCTCTGGCTCGCGCAGACCAAGGGAACTGCCCTCTCGCTCTATTTCACGGCGACGTCCGTCCTCGCCGGCGGACTTTTCGGAGTGTTCGCGCTGGCGTTCCTCAGCACCCGCGCGCACCTGCGCGGTCTGTGGGTCGGCATCGTCGCCTGCATCTTGTTCACCGCCTACGCGACGTTCACCTCCGGAAAATCGCCGGTGCTCGACCTCGGCGCATGGAACTTCAGACTCAACGGCGTGCTCATCGGCGTCATCGGTCACCTGCTCGTCGTCGTCGTGGGCTACGTCGCCAGCCTTGTCCTCCCCGGCCCACGCGCACCCGCCGGCATGACGATCTGGGGCTGGCGCGAACAGCGCCGCGCCGCCGCGCAATCCTAGAAACCATGCTCGTCCGCTTTTTCGCCGTCCTGCTTTGCTGCACGCTCACCGCGCGGGCCGCGATCACACTCCCTGAAAGCCCCTCGCCACGCGTGCGCTACGGCGCGGAGCGCTTGGAGAAATCGCTCAAGGCAGGCTCGCCTCGCATTGTTCTCTCCCACGACGTCCTGCTCGGCGGAAAAATCGGCGCCGAAGGTTTCCAGATCAGGACCGAGCGTAACGGCTCCGTGATCATCGCGGCGCTCGAAGACTCCGGCTTTCTCTACGGCTGCCTCGAGCTCGCCGAGCGCTTGAAGTCCGGTCAGCCGATCCCCGAGAACTTCACCGACGCCCCGCAATTCGTCCTGCGCGGCCCGTGCATCGGGATGCAGAAGACTTACCTGCTCCCCGGCCGCAAGGTCTACGAATATCCCTACACGCCCGCGGAATTCCCGTTTTTCTACGACAAGGCCACGTGGACCGAATACCTCGACTACCTCGCGAGCTTGCGGATGAACACGCTCTACCTGTGGAATGGCCATCCGTTCGCTTCGCTGGTGAAACTGCCCGAGTATCCGGAGGCATTGGAGGTTTCGCCGGAAGTTTTCGCGCGCAACGTCGAGATGTTCCGCTGGCTCGCCGCCGAGTGCGACCGCCGCGGCATCTGGCTCGTGCAGCAGTTCTACAGCATCCTCATCTCGAAACCGCTCGCGGAGAAACACGGCCTCTCCACGCAACTCTCCGCCTGGAACGATCTCGCCGCCGACTACACGCGCAAATCCATCGCCGCCTTCGTCCGCGAGTATCCCAACGTCGGCCTCATGCCATGCCTCGGTGAAGCGTTGCAGGAGCAGGCGACGCAAACGCGCTGGATGACCGACGTCATCCTGCCCGGCGTGAAGGACGGCATGGCCGCCGCCGGACTCGCGCACGAGCCGCCGGTCATCATGCGCACGCACGCCACCGACGCCACCAAGGTCATGCCCGAGGCGCTGCAGGTTTACCGCAACCTCTACACCGAGGCGAAATTCAACGGCGAATCGCTCACCACGTGGGAACCGCGCGGCGTCCGCCAGCAACTCCACCTCGCGATGAGCCGCCTCGGCTCCACGCACATCGCCAACGTCCACATCCTCGCGAACCTCGAACCGTTCCGTTACGGCGACGTCGAGTTCATCCAGAAATCCGTCGTCGCCATGCGCGACCGCCTCGGCGCCCATGGCGTGCATCTTTATCCGCTGTTCTATTGGGATTGGCCGTATTCTCCGGACATCGTCACTCCGCCTACCGTTGTAGCCGGGGTCGCCGACCCCGGCCCGGCCTCGCCGAGGCCGGCCTCATCGCTCAAGCAATGGGAGCGCGACTGGATCTGGTTCGAGGCTTGGGCGCGCTACGCGTGGAATCCCGACCGCCCCGCCGGCGCCGAGCGCACCTACTGGATCGCCCGCCTCGCCGAGCGCTACGGCCCCGCCGCTGCGCCACACATTCTCGACGCCTACAACGCCGCTGGCGAGTGCGCCCCGCGCATCCTGCGCCGCTACGGCATCACCGAGGGCAACCGTCAGACGATGTCGCTCGGCATGACGCTCGATCAGCTCGTGCGCCCGGAAAAATACCGCGAGTTCCCGGAGCTTTGGGAATCGCAGTCGCCCCCGGGCGAACGTCTGAAGGAATTCGCGGAGCGCGAAGCGAAGAACCTGCCGCACATCGGCGAAACGCCGCCGCAGATTAACCTGGAGATCTTGGATTTTTCGGCGCGGGCGTTAAACGCCATCATCGAAGCGGAACCACTCGTGACCCAAAACCGCGAGGAGTTCCGACGCCTCTACAACGACATCTATTGCCTTTCGGCCTTATCTTCCAGTTACGCCGCAAAAGCGACCGCGGCGCTTGAGGTTCTCCGCTACGAACACACGAAGGACATCGCACACATGCGCCGCGCGGAGCTGCATCTCGATATGAGCCTTCAAGCCTACCGCACGCTCACCGCGCTCACGAAGAACACCTACAAGGCCGCCAACTCCATGCAGACCGCCCAACGCCGCGTCCCGTTTCCCGGCGGCGTCGGCGGCAAGGCCGCGAACTATCATTGGACGCAGCTCCTGCCGCTCTACGAGAAGGAGCTGGCCGACTTCCGCGCGCAAGTCGCCGCGCTCGCCAATCCCGCCGCCGGCCGCACCCACGCGCCGCTCGCGCCCGCGGAGTTCAAACTGCTCACGCCAGGCCTCGAGGCTTTCACGGCGCAGGTGGGCAACACGGCCTTCAGCGACAGCGACGCGGTGATAACCTCCCTCGCACCCGAACTCGAGGGCCTCCAAGGCATCAAGCTCTCGCTCGCCGCGACACGCTCGGCCGCGCCGCTCAAAATCCAGTTCTCCTGCGCCAAACCGGTGCGCGTGCTCGTCGGCTACTTCCAGGCGAGCGGCCCTGAGTGGCGCAAGGCGCCCGAACTCGAGACGGATGCCACGGCCGGCGAACGCGGTGGCGTCGAAGCGCTGCTCACGCGCGCCGTCGAATTCGACTCTCTGCCCGCTTTGAATATCCACGCATTCGACTACCCCGCCGGCACGCACACACTGGACGTGCGCGGCACCGGCGCGTTCGCCATCCTCGGCATCGTTCAACCCTAGTCCGCCATGCGCCTCGTCCTCCGTCTTCTCGCCGCCTCGCTGCTCGCGCTCGCCGTTTCCCAAGTCGAAATCGACGGCGCCACGCTAAAGACCGAAACACTCTACCTCTCCGGCACCGGCAGCCACGACGCCGTCGCGTGGGACTTCTTCTGCACCGGCGGGCGCAACAGCGGCTTCTGGACGAAAATCGCCGTGCCGTCGTGCTGGGAACAACAGGGCTTCGGCACCTACGACTACGGCGTCGAACTCAAGCCGAGCAAGCGCCTCACCACCCAGCAGCGCGTGCCCGACGAGCAGGGCCTCTATCGACGCGAGTTCACCGTCCCCGCCGAGTGGCGCGGCCGCGTGGTGCGTCTCGTTTTCGACGGCGTCCTCACCGACACCGAGGTGAAGCTCAACGGCCAGCTCGTCGGCCCGGTCCACCAAGGCGGCTTCTACCAATTCCGTTACGACATCACGGACAAACTTCGCTTCGACGCGCCCAATCTCCTCGAAGTCGCCGTCAGCAAACATTCCGCCAACGCTTCGATCAACATCGCCGAGCGCATGGGCGATTACTGGAACTTCGGCGGCATCTTCCGCCCCGTGCGCCTCGAGGCGCTGCCGCAGCAATTCATCGAGCGCGTGGCGATCGACGCGCGCGCCGACGGAGCGTTCCGCGCGGATGTTTTCCTCGGCGGCAATCTCCCCGCCGGCAACCAGGTCGTCGCGCAGATCAAATCCCTCGCCGGCGAGCCCGTCGGTGCGCCGCTCTCCGCCGCGGTGGCGAGCGGCGAGCATCAGGTCACGTTGCGCGGGCAAATCCCCGCGCCCGCGACTTGGACCGCCGAGACGCCCAACCTCTATCTCGTCGACGTCACGCTGAACGCCGGCACGTTCGTCCCGTCGGGCCACACGCTCACGCAGCGCTTCGGCTTCCGCACGTTCGAGCTGCGCCCGGGCGATGGCTTTTATCTGAATGGCCGCAAGATCGTCCTTAAGGGCGTGAATCGCCACAGCTTCTGGCCTGAGACGGGCCGCACGCTCTCGCCCGAGCGTCACCGCGAAGACGTCCGCCTCATGAAGGAGGCCAACCTGAACGCCGTGCGCATGTCGCATTACCCGCCCGACGCGGAGTTCCTCGACCTCTGCGACGAGGCCGGGCTCTACGTGCTCGACGAACTCGGCGGCTGGCAGGGCAGCTACGACACGGAGACGGGACGCCGTCTGATCGCGCAGATGGTCGCGCGCGACGTGAATCACCCGAGCATTCTCTTTTGGGACAACGGCAACGAAGGCGGCTGGAACACGGAGGTCGACGACGAGTTCGCGAAGCACGATCCGCAGCAGCGGCCCGTCCTCCACCCCGGCCCCTTGTCGCCGCCATTCTCGTTCCGCGGCGTCAACACCCGCCACTACCGCGAATACGACGAGACCGCGACGTTCACCGGTGGCCCCGACATCTTCCTGCCGACCGAATTTCTCCATGGCCTCTTCGACGGTGGCCACGGCGCCGGGCTCGACGACTTCTGGCCGCTGATGAGCGAGAAGCCGCACGCCGCCGGCGGTTTCCTCTGGTCGTGGATGGACGAGGCCGTCGCCCGCACGGACGAAAACGGTCGCCTCGACGCGAAGCGCGACCTCGCTCCCGACGGCATCGTCGGCCCGCACCACGAGAAGGAAGGCAGCTTCTACACCGTGCGCGAAATCTGGTCGCCGGTGCAGATTCCGGTGCGCGAGCTGCCCGCGGATTTCTCCGGCGCGCTGCCCGTCCGCAACCGCTACGACTTTCTCAATCTCTCCGCCGTCACGTTCGAGTGGCGCTTGATGAAATTCGCGCCGCCGGGCGCGCCGCTGTTCCACCGCACGCTGCTCGCGCTCGGTCGTTTCGCCGGTCCGGACGTCGCCGCGCGCGCCGACGGTGAACTCAAGCTCGCGCTCCCCGCCGACTGGCGCGACGCCGACGTGCTCTTCCTCACCGCGCTCGATGCGCGGCAGCGCGAACTCTGGACGTGGTCCTGGCGCTGGAAATCCGGGGCTGCCGCGATCGGCGTGGCCCAGGAAACGCAGAGCGCCGTGACGCTCACGCAAAACAGCTCCGAGATCGTCGCCACCACCGGCCGCAATACCGTCCGCTTTTCGGCGTTAACCGGCCGGCTCACCGCGCTCGAACGCGACGGCCACCCGCTCTCGCTCGGCAACGGCCCGCGGCTCGTCGCGTTTCGGCGGCAAGAACGCACGTTCCAACCCGTCGCGCCCGCCACCGGCAAGCTTGTCAGCCTGCAGGCGAAGATGGACGGCACTTCCGCCGTCGTGACCGCGGTCTCCGACGGCGGCGTGCGCACGGCCTGCTGGACGATCGCGCCGAGCGGCGATGTGCGCCTCGACTACGAGTTCGATGGCCCGGGCGCGGTCGACATTCTCGGCGTCGATTTCGATTACCCCGAAGAGAAGGTGAAATCCAAGGAGTGGTTCGGCGATGGCCCGTATCGCGTGTGGGCCAACCGCCTCAAGGGCGGCTCGCTCTGGCGTTGGGACACCGAATACAACGACAACGTCCCCGGCCAGACGTGGCAGCTCCCCGAGTTTAAGGGCTGGTTCGCGCGCTGGCAATGGATGGCGCTGACGACGACCGAAGGCCGTTTCGCGCTGCTCAACGACGGCGGCTCGCCCTACGTCGGCGTCTACTCGCCGCGCGACGGCAAGAACAACCCCGTGCTCACGCTCCCGCGCCTCGGCCTCGGCGTCTACCAAGTCATCCCCGCCATCGGCACGAAGGGCTCGCTGCCCTCGAACCTCGGCCCGCAAGGCCAGCCGCAGAACATCACGGGCCCCGTGAAGGGCTCGCTCGTGATCCGCTTGCTCGATCAACCGTGAGTCTCCGTCCGCCAGCAGGTAGGGCGAACCGTCCCGGTGAGCCGCTCGCAACCGATACCGCGGATCACGCCCGCGAATCGCCGCGGCTCGTCGGGGACGACTCGCCCTACCGCCGCCTGTGCGCCTTCGCGTTCTTCCTCTGCGCACTTCTCGTCGCTCACGCCACGACCGAACTTCCCGCCGGCCCGCGCCGCGAATGGCCGCTCGCCGGCGGCTGGCGCACCGCGATGGACGAGACGAATCGCGCTCGCTTCGATGGCTTCGAGCAACCGGCGTTCGACGACTCCGCGTGGCAAACCGTCGCCGTGCCGCACAACTGGGACGACTACGCCGGCCTGCGCCGCCTCGTGCACGGCAATCTCCACGGCTACGCGTGGTATCGCCGCACGTTCGAAGTGCCCGACTTCGCCGGCCGCCGCGTCTTCCTGTTCTTCGAAGGCGTAGGCTCCTACGCGACCGTCTGGGTGAACGGCCAACTCGCCGGGAAGCACGTCGGCGGACGAACGACCTTCACGCTCGAAGTCACGGACCTCGTCCATTTCGACGCGCCCAACGTTCTGGCCGTCCGCGCCGATCACCCGGCGGGCATCACCGATCTGCCGTGGGTGTGCGGCGGCTGCTCGAGCGCACCCGGCTTTTCGGAGGGCAGTCAGCCGATGGGAATTTTCCGCCCTGTCACCCTCTATACGACGGACGAAGTGCGCGTCGCCCCCTTTGGCGTGCATGTCTGGAACGACACGGAGGCGACCGCCCGCGCGGCGACGCTGCACTACACGATCGACCTGGACGGCATCCACGGCCCGCGCTCCCTCGTCGTCGAAAACCGGGTTCTCGACGCGCAGGGCAAGATCCTCGTGACCCACCAAGCTCCCGTGCGCTTCCCCGGACAATCGACGACGCTCCGGAATTCGCTGCCGCTCGGTTACGTGACCTTGTGGTCCGCGGAGCAGCCTTACCTCTACACGCTCGAAACCACCGTGCGCGACAGCGGGAATCGCATCTTCGATCGCGTCCGAACCCCCTTCGGCATCCGCACGATCCACTGGCCCGCGCCGGACGCGCCGCTGCCCGCGCCGTTTTTGCTGAACGGAAAACCCGTCTTCCTCAACGGCACCTGCGAATACGAGCACAACCTCGGCGCGAGCCACGCTTTCAGCGCGGAACAGATCGCCGCGCGCGTCGCGCAGATCCGCGCCGCCGGCTTCAACGCCTTCCGCGACGCGCACCAGCCGCACAATCTCCGCTACCAAACCTACTGGGATCGCGACGGCGTATTGTGGTGGCCGCAGTTCGCCGCGCAGGTGTGGTTCGACACGCCGGAGTTCCGCGCGAATTTCAATCAGCTGCTGCGCGAGTGGGTGCGCGAGCGCCGCAACAGCCCGTCGCTCGTCCTCTGGGGCCTCGCCAACGAGAGCAAGCTGCCCGCCGACTTCGCCGCCGAGTGCGTCGCGCTCATCCGCGAACTCGACCCGACAACCTCTTCGCAACGCCTCGTCACCACCTGCAACGCCGGCAAAGGCACCGACTGGAACGTGCCGCAAAACTGGTCCGGCACCTACGGCGGCAAGCCGGAGGAATACGCGGAGGACCTGAAACGCCAGCGCCTCGTCGGCGAATACGGCGCGTGGCGCAGTCTCGGCCTGCACTCCGAAGGCGGCTTCATTGCCGACGGCCCGCGCAGTGAATCGCGCGCGGATGCCCTGCTCGCCACGAAGATTCGCCTCGCCGAATCCGTGCGCGCCGAGGTGCCCGGACACTTCCACTGGCTCTTCGTCACGCACGAGAATCCGGGCCGCGAGATCGGCTCGAAAGGCCAGCAAGGCAGCGACGGCTGGCCCGAACTCGACCGCCTTGGCCCCGCCAACAACAAGGGCCTGCTCACGCTTTGGGGCGAGCCCACCGACGCGTTCTTCCTCTACCGCGCCAGCTACGCGCCGAAGACCGATCCGATGGTCTACATCGTCTCGCACACCTGGCCCGACCGCTGGGACGCGCCGGGTGTGAAGCGCGGCCTCGAGGTTTACTCGAATTGCGACGAGGTTGAGCTCTTCAACGGCGCCGGCACGCGCTCCCTCGGCATCCGCCACCAAGGCGGACCGGGCGTGCCCTTCCGTTGGGACGACGTCGAAATCGCGACCGACCTCCTCTACGCCGAGGGCCGCATCGGCGGCAAAACGCTCGCGCGCGACGCGATCTACCTGCGCAACCTGCCCGCCGCGCCCGCCGCGGAGCGCCAGGCACTGGTCGGAGAAGAGACCGTCTCGACGCGCGGCGCGACCGACTGGAACTACCTCTATCGCGTGAACTGCGGCGGCCCGGACCTCGTCGACTCGCACGGCCAAACCTGGTTCGCCGATCGCGATCTCGCGCCGGGCGATTCGTGGGGCGCACGCTCGTGGGCGGCCGACTATCCCGCCCTGCCGCCGCGCTTCGGAAGCCAGCGTCAGTTTTTCGAGCCTGTGCGGGGCACGCGCGACGAAACGCTTTTCCAGACGTATCGCTACGGACGCGAGAAGCTCCGCTATGAGTTCGCCGTCCCGCCGGGCGACTACCGCGTCGAACTCTACTTCGTGGAACCGTGGTATGGCCGCGGCGGCGCCCAATGCGATAGCGCGGGCGGCGGCGGCGCGCGCGGCTGGCGACTCTTCGACGTCGCCGTGAACGGCGTCACGGCGCTGCGCGATGTCGATCTCTGGGCCGAGGCCGGCTATGCGCACGCAGTGAAGAAAGTCGTCGACGCCACCGTGCGCGACGGGCGCCTCGTGATCGCGTTCCCGCGCGTCGCCTCCTACCAGGCGGTCATCTCCGCCATCGCCATCGCCACACGCGATCCGCACGCGCGACTGGCTCAACCCCAGCAACGCTCGGTCGCGCCGCCGCAAAAATCGGCCACGCTTTCGGTCGCCGATGCATCCGCAGCCGCGCAAATGCTCCCTGCCTCCGCCGCCACGCGCAAAGGCAACGAACTCGTCTGGACCGTGCGCCTCGGCCTCGGCGGCGCGCACGATTTCGCGCTGCGCTACACGAACGCGGGCGAGAGCCGCGACGTGGAGTTCCGCATTCTCGCCGCCGACGGCTCACTCATCGATCACCGCCTGCTGCGCCTGCCGCCGGCGAGCGAGCCGCGCGAGGTGCGCATCGACGGCGTCGGCATGAACGCCGGCGACTTCAGCGTCATCGTCTCGCCCATCACCGGACCGCTTACGGTCGAGGCGCTGCGCGCGAACTGACTCCCAAGATGAAACCACTCATGCTCACTAAGACCTCACTAATCCTGCTCTGCATTAGTGCCTCATTAGTGTGCATCAGTGGCTTTTCCGCCGAAGCGTCCGCTCCGCCGACTGACGCGCGCTACCCAGTGGCCGTCTGCGATTGGATGATTCTCAAGCGCCAGAAGCTGGGCGCCTTCAAGCTCGCCCGCGAAGTCGGCGCGGACGGCGTCGAAGTGGACATGGGCGGGCTCGGCAACCGCGCGACGTTCGACAGCAAGCTCGGTGATCCGGCGGTGCGCGCGCAATTTCTCGCCGAGGCGAAAAAATACGGGCTGCGCATCAGCTCCGTCGCGATGTCGGGCTTCTACGCGCAATCCTTCGCCGAGCGCGACGGCGTCGAGCGCATGGTGCAGGACGCGATCGACACCGCGGTGGCACTGAAGGTCCGCGTGCTATTCCTTCCTCTCGGCGTGCAGAGCGACCTCGCCAAACGCCCCGAATTGCGCCCCGCCGTGGTCGCACGCCTCCGCGATGCCGGCCGCCGAGCCGAGGCCGCCGGCGTGGTCATCGGTGTTGAAACCTCGCTCGACGCGCCGGCCGAAGCCGCGCTGCTCGACCAGATCGCGAGTCCCGCGATCAAGAGCTACTTCAACTTCTCCAACGCGCTCCAGAGCGGCCGCGACGTCCATGCGGAGCTCCGCGCGCTCGGCCGCGACCGCATCGTCCAGATCCACGCGTCCAACACCGACGGGCATTGGTTGGAAAAGGACCCGCAGGTCGACTTGCCGGCCATCCGCCGCACGCTCGACGAGATGGGTTGGCGCGGCTGGCTCGTCGTGGAGCGCTCGCGCGACGCGGAGCGCCCCACCGACGTGCGCTACAACTTCACCGCCAACGTCGCTTACCTGCACCGGATTTTCGGCGGGGACGCGACCGCGACTCGCTGAAGTTCCGCCGCCCCGCCAGCGAAGGCACAACCAGTGGTCGCCGCGACGCGGGGGTCACCGACAAAGGGCGGCAAGCCTCCGACAAAGGCCGCGCATCGCCCGGCGTCCCTTTGGGCTATCCTGCGGGCGTTTCCCGCCATGAACACCAAGCCCACGCTCCTCGCCAAGTCCCTCGTCGCCGCCTTCAGTTTTGCGCTGATGGCCGCCGTTCCGCTGCTGACCGTCCAATACGCGGTGGCCGCCCACGCCGAGACGAAGGCCCCGGAGGCCGCCAAGGCCCCATGCCCGCGCACTTGCCCGACCGGGGAAAAGAAGGCGTGCACGAAAGAGAGCGGAAACTGTTCCCAGCAGGGCTCCTGCAAAGCCGAGAACTGCGGCAAGAAGTAAGTCCGCCGGCCGGTCCACCCAACCCGGCCTGAGGCGCTCGAGTCGCCTCCTCCCTCACCAAAAAAGTGAAGGCCGCGTCGGGGATCGAACCCGAGGGGCTATCATCCCCTGCCATCCCAGCGTGCAGCGCAGCCTGGCTTCAACGTAGCGTAATACGCCCGCGTGCGAAACGCAGGGAATGCGCTTCACGCTGCATCGGTTGCGCCCCCCGCCAAGGGTTCACTCCCCGTGTTTACTGCAATCCCCGATCACGAGCCACGCCAGCACAGCGGCGGACCCGAGAAAAATCCACACGGTTAGGTCAAATGACATGCCTGTTCGATGCGGCGCTCGCTGTTTCGTTCAAAATTTCTTCCGCCTGACGCATTTGGGGAGGTTTTCGCGGTTCCCACGCCGCCGGCTCGCTCCCGCGCGCTCCCCCGCCCTCCTCAGTCGAGGTGGAACACCTCGCGCAGCTCCCGCGAGATCGGGCTGTTGTCCGGGTTGCTGGGCATGATCTCGCGCATGTGCGCCCACCATTTGCCGCATTCCGGCGTTTGCGCGATGGCGGCCCAGCGCGCTTCGTCCTCGATTTCCACGTAGCCGAACAGCTGGCGCGTGCCCGCATCGAGGAAGATCGTGTAGTTGTGGACGCCATGGCGTTTCAGGACCGCCTCGAGTTCGGGCCAGATCGGCTGGTGCCGGCGGGCGTATTCGGCCTCCTGGCCGGCGTTCACGGACATCACGAAGGCTTTTCGGATCATGGCTGAAAAATCACGCGCGCACCGCCGCCGGCAACGACCGATCGTGGAACGCACGCTGCAAAATCTCCTCCAACCCCGGCGAACAGAACATCGGTTCGCCTCCGCCCTGCCGCGGTCGGCTCTCCACCCCGCCGGGTGCCGGTGTGATCTCGGCCACCGCGTGCACGCGCTCCACCAGTTCCGTCTGGCGCAGCGCAATCTCCGGGGTGCACACGAACGCCTGGGCGTCTTCCAACCGCCGCAACACCGCGCGCATCATCTCCGTGCGCGTCACGCTGGTTTCCGGCAGCGGGATGCACTCCGTCGCACCCGCCTGCGTCACGATCACGCACTCGCGCTCATGCCGCCAGACGATCTGGCCGTTCTCGCCCTCGATGACGATCTCCGGCTCGCGCACCACCGGCGAGGCATGCGTGACACCGAACCACAGCGCCACGCCGTCCGTCGTCTCCGCGCGGACCACGCCCGTGTCGAAACTCTCGATCGAGTTCGTCCGCCACAGCACCGCGTCGACATTCCGCGTCTGCGCCGACACCGCGAACTCCCGCCCCGCAAAGAACAGCCCGAGGTTCACGAAGTGCGCGAAGGCGTTGTTCAGCGGCGAATCCAGCACGAGCGCTCCGTCGGCGCGCAGGCGCCCGGCCCAGCTGTTGCGCGAGAAATAGCTCGCCGGACGCGGCCACAGGCCGAGCAGGCGCACCGAACGAATGGGGCCGATCGCACCGTCGAGGAGCTTGTGCTTCACCCGCTGCGCCTCGGGCGCGTAGATGTCCTGAAAACCCACCGCCACGAACCGCTGCGCCGCCGCCGCTGCCGCCTGCACCTCGTGCACCTCGGCCACCGACGCCGCCAGCGGCTTTTCCACCAGCACGTTCATGCCCGCCCGCAACGCCGCGACGGTCATCCGGGTGTGCCACGCGATGCCGGTCGGAATCAGGCACAGATCGATCCGCCCCGCCTCGGCGCGCAGCATCTCCTCGTAGTTGCCGTAAATGCGACACCCATCCGCCTCGAGCGCGCGCACGTTGGCGGCTTCCTCCTGCGGATTGATCACCACCGCGGCGGCGAGCGCCAGCCGATCCGCCGCTTCGCGGGCGAGCCCCAGATGAATCCGGCCGTAACCGGAGATGCCGATAATCGCGGCGCGAGAGCGAACAGGTGCCTTCATCGTCCAGAAGCGAGTTTCAGAACCAGCACGAAAAGCGCGATGATGCCGCCGGAGACCGCGCAGCAGACCGCGAAGCCCACCGCGTCCTCCCGCGTCCAGCGCGCGAACTCCCAATCCGTGCGCGGGAAGAGCTTGGTGTGATCGAAACGCGTTGGCGCGCGGCGCGTCTTCTCGACCTCCTCCGCGTCGAGCTCCGGCGTCTCCGCCACCGGCGTCTTCATCTTGCCGTAGAAGAAATCCGTGCGCGCCTTCTCGGTGCGCGGCGTGAAATAGCTGACGAGGATCAGCAGCAGGAACGGGAACATGCCGTCGACGAAGAACTGCGCCGTCTCGCGCCCGTTCGGAGTCAGCCGCGCGGTGTTCACGCCCACGCGGTCGAGCAGCCAGCACTCGAAGTTGAAGCGCCCCTTGCCCTCCAGCGCGCTGTCCTCGCGGGTCGGATCGGTGCGCACCAGCTGCCGCCAATAGACCGGCGTCGGCCGCCCGTCGGTGCCCGTCCCGGTGATCGCAAGCGACGGCGCCTGGCGAATCGCGGGAACGAAGTCGCTCACCAGCGGAACCACGAGGATCGCCAGCACGCTGACGATCACGGAAACCCACACCGCCTGCGCCGTGAGCCTCCGCCAGAAAAAGATCATGAACACCGCCGCGCCGAACGGCACGTTCACCGTCAGCACCAGCACGACGATCGCCTGCAGGTTGTCCATCAGGATCGCCGAGACGACGCCCATCGCCAGCACCGCCACCACCGTCAGCCGCGCCGCCACCAGCGCCTGCTCCGACGTCGCATCCGGCCGGAAGTGCCGGTAGAAATTCCGCACCGCGAGCGACGAGATCGCCAGCGCCTTGGCCGCCAGCGTCGACATCGTGCCGGCCAACACGCCCGCGAGCATCAGGCCGACGAGGCCCGGCCCGAGCAGCTGCTTCGACATCGTGCCCCACGTCATGTCCGGATCGGACAACCCGCCGACGCCGAACATCGCGATCGCGATCAACCCCGTGAACGCCCACAGGATGATCATGAACCGCTTCAGGTAATTGCCGGTCACACCGAAGCGCGCCGCGAACTCGTTCTTCGCGGAACCGAAGATCGTCATGTTGTGGCTCAGGGCGTGGATTTGCACGATGCTGACGAGCAGCACCGCCGCGATGAACCACAGCGAAATGCCCGGCCCGGCGAACAGGTCCGTCATCTGCTGCGGCACGCGCTGCGCGAATTCCTTCCATCCTCCGATCGCCGCGATGCCCGTCGGGATGAGGATCACGGAAAAGACGATGATCAGCACGCTCTGCAGTCCCTCGTTCACCGCCGCCGCCGACATGCCGCCGAGCACGATGTAGGCGCCCACGATCGCCGTGAACGCGAGGTAGAATGGCACCGGGTTGAGCAACGTGATGTAGTTGCGCAGCTCGCCGCGCGCGTATTGGTCGCGCAGATCGGTCAGCTCCGCCTGCTGCGCCGCCGCGAGCGGACCCGCCGTCGCCGCGCGCTCGAGCTTCTTGTATTGCTCGTAGCGTTGCACCGACACCTGCTCGGCGACCGTCATCTGCACCTCGGTCTTCACCACGAGTGACGATGCGATCTTGTAGGCGACGAAATTCGCGAAACCGAGAAACACGCACGCCACCGCCACCTGGCTCAGCGTATAGAGGCGGCTGAGCCCGCGGCTCGCGAAGCGATCCTCGAACAAGTCGGCGGACGTCATCAGCCGCACGCGCCGGAACCACACGTTCATGAACCAAAAATACGGATTCATGAACACGGTCTGGAAAGAGAACCACACGCCCGCCACGCCGCGCTGGTAGACGAGGCTCGCCGTGCTCACCGCGCCCTGCGGCTCGGTCGCGTTGCCGAACGAGAGGAAGAACTGGTAGAGTTTGCCCAGCTTCCGGCCCGCGAGGAAGAAGCCCTCCTCGCTCTTCGTCGCTTTCGACGCTCGCTGCCCGATCATGATGACCGCCGCGAAATAGGCGGCGACCACCGCGATGTCCAACCAGTGCAGGCTGCCGAAGATCATCAGAGTTTTGGGGTGTGGCGAGGGAGCGACGGAACCGCACTCACAGGCGTTCGCACGGGTTCAGGGGCAACAGCGCGCCGTCAAACTACGGCCCGCCCCCGCAGCGACCACGCCGCAGATTCCTGACAGTCCGACCTTGGCCCAAGCGCGAGGATTCACTCCGCAAGCGTGTCCGCGGTCGTTTTCCCGCGCGAACTCAATCTGCCACCGGGAGGGCCCGCGAGCCATCGCCGTGCGTCACGTGGAGGGCCCGCGTCCCCGCGGGCCGCTTGTCCGCTCGCGCACGCGATCCCCGCTTCACGCCGTGGCACCCGTCGCGACGTGTCAGAACGGTCCTCGGACAAACGCGTCCGGTGCGCGGCCTCGTGCGGAGGGCCCGCGTCCCCGCGGGCCGTCGCGCGTGTCGTCAAACTGTCAGTCGCGCCCGCGCCTCCATTTCGCAGCCACCGCCGCCAACCTTGCTCTGCCTTGCGGCCCGCGCCGCATTCGGCGAATCTCCCTTTCCATGGCCACCCAACGCATCGCGCTCGTCGGCACCGGCGGTCGCGCCCTTTCGTTCGTCGAACCCGTTTTCGCCCGCTATCGCGCAAACAACGAGCTGGTCGCTTTCCTCGACCCCAGCCCCACGCGCATGGCCTACTACAACGAGCTCATCGGCTCGCGCTGGTCCGCCACGCCCGTGCCGACGTTCACCCCGGCGCAGTTCGACGAGATGCTGCGCACCACGCGCCCGCAGATCGTGATCGTCTGCTCGGTCGACGCCACGCACCACGACTACATCGTGCGCGCGCTCCGCGCCGGCTGCGACGTCATCACGGAGAAGCCGCTAACGATCGACGCCGAGAAATGCGCCGCCATCCTCGCCGCGCAGCGCGAGAGCGGCCGCCGCGTGCGCGTCGCCTTCAACTACCGCTGGGGGCCGTTCCGCACCAAAGTCCGCGAACTTCTCGCCGGCGGCACCATTGGCCGCGTGCAATCGGTCAACCTCGAGTATCTCCTCGATACCTCGCACGGCGCCGACTACTTCCGCCGCTGGCACTCGCACATGGCGCAGTCCGGCGGCCTGCTCGTCCACAAGTCCACGCATCACTTCGACCTCGTGAACTGGTGGCTCGACGCCATCCCCGCGCAGGTCTTCGCGCATGGCTCGCTCGTCTACTACGGCAAGCAAAACGCCCTCGCGCGCGGCGACCAGCGCTGGACCAGCTACCCGCGCTACACCGGCGCCGCGACCGGAGATGACCCCTTCAAGCTCGACCTCGCCGAGAGCGAGAGCTTCCGCCGCCTCTATCTCGACGCCGAAAAAGACACCGGCTACCTGCGCGATCAAAACGTCTTCCGCAACGGCATCGACATCTACGACCAGATGTCCGCGCTCGTGCGCTACCGCACCGGCCAGGTCCTCAACTACTCGCTCGTCGCCTACAGCCCGCGCGAAGGCATGCGCGTCACCTTCAACGGCGACCGCGGCCGCCTTGAGTATCACGAGTTCATCGGCTCGCACATGAACCGCGCCGTCGTCAGCTCCGAGTTCAAGCTCGAGCAACACGGCAGCGCCGAAGCCGAGGGCGAGTGGATCCGCGTCTTCCCGCATTTCCAGCCGAGCTACATCGTCCCGATGCCGCCCGCCACAGGGCCGCACGGCGGCGCCGACGAAGTGATGACCGAGCAACTCTTCTCGCCCGCGCCGCCCGCCGATCCGTGGCAGCGCTCCGCCGGCCACGAGCAAGGCGCCGCCTCCATCCTCGTCGGCATCGCCGCCAACCGCTCGATCAAGACCGGCGCGCCCGTCGTCATCACCGACCTCGTCCCGCTCGCCCCATCCGCGCAAAAGCTCAGCGAACTCGTGTGAACTCGCCGCACCACACTTCCAAGGTAGGACGCGACCGCTGGGCGCGCCGCAAGGACGCTCGCGGGCGGCCCAGCGGTCCGCCCCTACCTCGACACAATCTCGTCCGCGCGTTCTTCCCGCTCCACGCGCTCCTCCTCTTCAGTTTGTCATCGCGAGGCGCGCGCAGCGCGCCGTGGCGATCCATCTGTTCCTCTTTCTCGGCGTCCGCCTGTCTCCTCGCGCTCTTCCCGCTCCTCTCCGCGTTCCCCCTCGCGAGCACCGTCCGCGCCGCGCCGTCCGCGCCCCGCGAGTTCGACCTCACCCAACCCGCCGCTCTCGGCGCCTACACTCCCGCCAACGGCGCCGGCTTCGACCTCGGCACGCGCCCGCAAGACAACGCGCCGTTCTATTTCTCCGTCGCTGCGCCCGAGGGAAATTACCGCGTCACCGTCGTCCTCGGCGACGCCGCCGCGCCCGCTGCCACGCTCGTGCGCGCCGAGTCGCGCCGCCTCATGCTCGCCACCGTCGCGACCGCCGCCGGCGAGTTCGCCACGCGCTCGTTCATCGCGAACGTCCGCCACGCCGCGCTCCCGCCTCCGCCCGCCAACGCGCCCGGCGCCAGCGCCGTCGCGCTCAAGCCGCGCGAGCAAGGCTCGTTCACCTGGGACGACAAGCTCACGCTCGAGTTCAACGGCCCCGCGCCACGCGTGCGCTCGATCCGCATCGAGCCGGTCGACGTGCCGACCGTTTTCCTCCTCGGCGACTCCACTGTCACCGACCAGCGCTCCGATCCCGCCGCGAGCTGGGGTCAGATGCTGCCGTGCTTCTTCCGCGCCAACATAGCCGTCGCCAACCACGCCGAGTCGGGCGAGACGATGAAATCCTTCCTCGCCGAAAGCCGCCTCGCCAAGGTCCTCAGCCTCACGCGCCGCGGCGACTGGATGCTGATTCAGTTCGGCCACAACGATCAGAAAGCCAACTGGCCGCAGACCTACGCCGAGGCACGCACCACCTTCCGCGCCTACCTCAAAGCCTTCATCGCCGAAGCGAAACTCCGCGACGTGCAGCCGATCCTCGTGACCTCGCCTGAGCGCCGCACCTTCGGCCCCGACGGCAAGATCCGCAGCACGCATGGCGACTATCCGGCCGTCGTCCAGCAAGTCGCCGCCGAGGAGAAAATTCCCTGCCTCGACCTGCGCGCCGCCAGCGCCGCTTTCTACGAAGCCCTCGGCCCGCAACGCGCCCCGCTCGCCTTCAACGACAGCGGCAAGGACGCCACGCACCACAACTCCTACGGCGCCTACCTCCTCGCCGCCTGCATCGCCGACGCCATCAAGCGCGCCGCGCCCGCGCTCGCCGCCCACCTCGCGCCGGACTTCGCCGGCTTCGATCCGCGCCACCCGCCCGCGCCCGAATCGCTCCCCTTCCCCGCCAGCCCGACCCACACCGAGGAGAAGATCGCCGGCAACTAGCGCAACTCGAGTTGACGGGCCTCCGTTTTGGTAGGGCGGCGAGTCCGTTCACCGCCGCGACGCGGAGCGGAATCCGCGCCCTACCCTCGACTGCGAGCAGCCACCGGCGACGTAAACCGGCTCTACCGCGATTTAAATTGAAGCGTAGCTGCATTGCGGAGGAACGAGCCCCCCCACGAGCCCTCCGCCCTCAGTCCTCCGTCTTTCGATCCAGCGGACTCCGCACGCCGAGCCCCGGCCGCATGGGCACAAAACCGAAGCGCACAACGCCTGCCGCTGCCCCGAAGCGCTCGCCCGCCCCTGCACCGCCAGTTCAGTCAGAAACGCCTGCACCTCGGCCCCGCTCGCCGCATGGGGCGAACGCGGCGCCAGATACGCCGCAAATCGGCGGGCCCACGCGCGGTAACTGTATTCCGTGCGCCAGAGCAGTCCGCGCAGACGCATCGTCTTCACCAACGCCCGCTCCCAATCCGGCCCACCCAAATCTTGTCCCGCCGGCTTCGGCTCCATCGGACGCCACCGCCTCTCGCCGCGATCAGCCCGCACGCCCTCGCTGCCTCCATCCTCCTCGGCTGCTTCGGCCCCGGACCGTCCGCTCGCGGCATTCGCTCCGGCATTCGGCGCCTTCCCTCGCGCCGCCTGCACGAACCATCGCAACGCCGCGCGCACGGGCCCGCGGCGCGAATTCTCGTGCGCCTCCACATACTGCTTGGCCAGCCTCACCGTTACCGGCACGTGTCGCGTTTTGCAGAACTTGAGCAGGGCGATGACCTCCTGCCGATACGACTCCTCGACGGCAGAGCCTAGGCCTGCCGTCGCCAAAACCTCCTTCCAATTCGGAAAAGACAAGGGCGTGGTGTCCATCTGTTGCGCACCGGCCCTATGCGCCCGCAAGTTGAGCCTTACGCCGGCCAGAATCAACGCGCCCAAAGCTCTACTCGACAAATTCGAACGTTGATCTTCATCGGGTTAGCGCTTCCATCCCCCAACGGGCCACACTGTTGTTATCATCAACTCAGTTACGTTGAATATACTGATCGGCGGAAGAGATGAGCGAAGAAGAAAAGAATCGGTCTCGTGATTCGAGCGTGCTGCTCACGCTGGCTTCAGGTGCATTGTCATTTGTTTTGCTTGGCGTCGCCGTTGCTTCGCTCCTTCGCGGACAAGCAGAGAAGATTTGGGGAGTCCTTATTTTCGGCATCATCAATGGGCTCATTTGTGTGTTCAGCTGGCTCCGCGCGTATCGTCCGAAGCCGCAAGAGCCGATCCAGGCGGCAGAGACAACGCGCGGGAAGTGACCGTAATTCGCATGGCCCAGCTCCGCTCAGCATCTCCTGTAATTCGAAAAGGCTCAATCCACGCTCGCCCGCGCGTGTCTCACCTTTAACGTTGGCCGAAGAAAATGTTTCGCCGTCTTCTATCCGTCCTCCTTCCCGTCGCGTTGGTTGGCGCTGCCGAGCCACCGAAGATGAAGCCCATCGTTTATCGTGGCGGCATCATCACGTTTCGTGTGCCAGCCACATGGAAGGAAGAGTATGAGGCCGAAGGCGGCGGCACATTCTATGACGACCGGCCCGACAGCGGCACGCTGCGCCTCAATGTCCTGACTTTCAAAGCACCCGAGGGAAAGCCAGCGGTAGACGGCTATGCTCATTTCGCTGCGACACCGCTGAAGGAGGGCGAACGGCTCATCCGGACGCCGAATGGCGACGGCCTGAAGTTGTCCAAGAAGTCAGCGGAAGAAAGAGGGACCAAGATTGATTTGTATTCTTGGCAGCTCGCACACAGTGCGCCCCCGGAGAAGTTCTATATCGCGTCCTTCACTTGGACGATACTTGCTTCCCAAAGCAGTGATCGGAAGTTTCAGCAGGAGATGGCCTTTCTTATCGATGAGATTTCACGCGCACAGTTTCACCCCGACCTCGGAAAGCTCTGAAGGGGCCAACCAGGCGGCACAGACAACTCGGGGGAGCTGCGCTCCCCTCCGTGTCTGACCTTGGACGTTGGCGAAAGATGAAATCATTAGAACGAGCCACATCATGGATGGACTCGACTCCAGTCTTGGCATTCTTTTTCGCGGTTTCGGTCTTCGGTGTTTCGATGGGCACGTGGGTTGTCGTCATGCAGTGGCTCGAAGGAAAAGAAGCTTGGGCGGCGTTTCCCTTCATCGCCCTTTGGTCATGGGGAGCGTGGAGCTCGTTCAAGACATGGAAGATCAAGAAAGAGGCCGAATCTTCTGAGAGGAAGCGATTGTCTGCAGTGGTGGCAGAGATCGTTCTGGTTGGCACGCCCCTCAAAGACGCTGTTCAGTCAGCTCGGGATCGCCTGAGCGCTGAAGGCCTGACCCGCTACCGACAGCTTTCTAGTCGAGCAATGAGTGCGGAGTTCGACATGGGTCCCCGCATGATACGGATCGTATCCGTTGATGGAAATGTCTCGGGTTTTGATGTCGTTTGAAGACGCCGATCCAGCCGCCACAGCCCAACGCCCTTGCTCTCACCGAAATCGCCCATGATAAAGCAGCATGGCTCACCTTAAACGATCGGCGGAAGATGTTTCGTTTCCACAAAGCGCTTTGGGGCACACTCGCCACTGTTCTGTCTTGCGCGGCCATTTACTGCGTAGTTGGCGGTCGGCCGGAAGAAGCTACGTGGGCCGAGCGCCTCAGGGCTTCCGGCGGGTTTCTGGCCTTCGCTCTTCTTTTCGCAGCCGGCTTCCAGCGCGAGTTCAAGCTGGAGCGAAAAGAGAAAGCCAAGAAAGAGCCAATCCAGCCGCCAGAGGCAACGCGCGGGAAGTGACCGTAATTCGCATGGCCCAGCTCCGCTCAATATTTTCCGTCGTTCAAAAGGGCTCACTCCACGCTCGCCCGCGCGTGTCTCACCTTTAACGTTCGGCAGAAGAAAAGACCACTATGCAAGAACCTTCCCCTGCTCCGCTGCTAGCGCAGTTGGCTCCCCTTATCATAGTCTGCGCCGGCCTAGCGTTTGTGCTAGCTCCTATCGCCAGAAGAAAGGGCCGGTCTCCGCTGCTAGCTCTACTGGCCTTCGTCCCGCTGGTGAACATGATGTTCGCCATTTGGCTCTGCTCTCTCACCGACGCTGCGGTCCTCAAAGACATCGAGATGCTGAAACAGACCCGAAGATAAGAAAGAGCCGATCCAGTCGGCAGAGACAACGCGCGAGAAGTGACCGTAATTCGCGTGGCCCAGCTCCGCTCAGCATCTCCCGCTTGCCCAAAGGGCTCACTCCACGCCCGCCCGCGCGTGTCTCACCTTTAACGTTGGGCGAAACATGGAGCCAGTCTTTCCATCACGGGTTGAGTTTCGTTTCGGCATCAAAGGCCGTGGCGTCGCCATCGATCCCGGTGTTCCCTACGAGCCCGCTACGCACAGAGTCTATATTGGCGACGAGTTAGAGATCCGACGACCCGATGGCTCGGCTATCTCCACGAAAGTCAGCGGCCTAGAGATGGGCGGTAACCCGAAGAAGAAGTCATGTTCGATTATTCTTCCGGCAAACGTCGCCGAAGAAGAGATTCCCATCGGGTCGGAAGTCTGGCAAATGACTCGTAGCCGATGAAGAAAGAAGCCCAACCAGCTGCCAGTGCCAATGTCGGTGCTGCGCACCGCCATGGCACATCGTAATCGTTGGGCAAAACCATGAAGCTCCTCCGCGTTTTCGCTTCTTTGTTTGTCGCTAGTAGTGCGCTGGCCGCGCCCACACCGAACGACAAAGAAGTGCTCGTCCGCGGTTGGAAGAATGAAGAGCTGCGTCGAATCCTCGATGACTTCAAAGCCATGTATCGAGACCGTCTGTCTCCCGATTACGGCGTGGTAGTGCACCCATTGCCCGAAGGTGCTATTCGCCTCACATTCCCGGCAGACCTTCCGCCCCCATTTTTCGCGTGGCTGGTGAATTACATCCGCTACCCAAAAGACTTCGACCTAAGCACGCGTTCGATCCTTGTGCTTGGAAGGACCACGCTGAGTTCCGTTTTCGAGCCTCCCGAAAAGAAGATGATCAGTCAGCGGGCCGCGTTTTACGTTCCGGCCGATGATCACGAGTATGATTTGGTTTTCGTGAGAGTTGGCGTTGCGACCTACGAGCTTTCGTTTGCCAGAGGACAGTGGAAGCTTGTTTCGAATTCTCGTCTGCCTCCTGGCCTCGACGCACTGATGAAAGAAGAGCCCAACCAACACCTGAGGGCAACTGAGCAAGGCCAAAGTGATATATCAGGCGGCGGAACGAAGGAGAGTGGCGAGCGGTGAGTTTCGTTGGGCGAGGGCGGCGACGTAGCGCGCCTCGTCGTAGGGCACGCGGTCATGCCAGCAGCGCCAGAGCACACGGATCCATTTGAACGCCAAGCCACGCAGGATCGTCTGGTGATGTTTGCCGGCGCGCTTTTGTTGGAGGTAATACGCCTTCGCCCAGGCGCACTTTGGGATCGTTTGGCCAGCCCACTCGACGAAGGTTTGGCGGAGGAACTTGGGTGCGTTCCACCGCCAGTGCGTCCAGATCTGCCGGCCGCTCTTCTCGCGCACCGGCGCAACGCCGCCGTATTTTTGCAGGCTCGCGGCGCTGGGATAGCGCTCCCGGTCGGTGCCGAAGGCGACAAGCAATCTCGGCGCGAGCACCGGCCCTGCGCCCGGCAAACGCACGAACAACTCCGCCTCCGGATGCGCGGCGAAGCACGCGGTGATGCGTTGCTCGACCTGTTCGATGTGCGACTGCAACGGACGCAGCACGGCCACGAGCAATCGGATCTGCATCACCGCGGGATCGAGGACGGCTCGATCCGTGGTCAACGCGCACGCCACGGCAATGCGGTCCAGGCGCTGCGCGATGACTCCCGGTCGGCGGCTGCGGTGTTCGGTGTAGAAGGCGCGCAAGCTCGCCGGCTTCGCCCGCTGGAGCAACGCGAGCTCCGGCCAACGCTCGAGGAAGTCGAGCGCGAGCGGCGTCCACAGGTCATCGCCGCACAGCTCCAGCGCCTGCGGGAACATCGTCTTGAGCGTAGAGCGCAGCTCGCACGACAGCTGCGTGCGACGATCGACCGCACCGCGACGCACTTCGTTGAGCGCGGCCAGCTCCCGCGTCGCGGCGGTGTCCAGGCGCAGCGCGCGCAACTGCTCGCGGTTTTGCGCCAGGATCCGGAGCAACACCACGGCGTCCGGCAGATCGTCCTTCGCGCCCGAAGGAACGAAGGCTTTGCGGAAGCGTTCGCTGGTGGCCGGATGAACCGGATAGATCGTCAGCCACGGATAATCGACCAAGGCGTGCATGACCGCGCTGCGGCCCGCCTCGATCGCCAACGCGACGGGCTGCGCCGCAAAGCGTTCGCCCAACTGGTGCAGCCAGTCGTGGAGCGCTTCCGCGCTGCCCACGATGTGGCCGGTCTCCGTCTCTGCGCCCACGCCGAGTGCGAAGGCATGTTCTTCATCGCCCCAGTCCAACGCGACGAGGGCCGCATAGTCGGTCGTCTTCATGGTGTTCGTTTTTGGGATGGAGAGCCGGGCTGCAGACTGTATCGTGCGGGACGTGAGAAACGTCGGCACCTGAGGATGCATGACCGGACTCATGAACTGACCGGCCGCGATCGAGATTTGGTTCGGATTCCTGCGAAAAGAAACTCGCCAGATGTTCGTGTCGCGACCGGTCAGCAATTAACCGCTTCCGCCCCTCAACCCAAGATGAGTCTAGCGAACGAAAGCCGTGCGGCGTGCCCCCGGTCCACTCCAGCTTGGGGCTTCCGCGGACCGGAACCACGCCGCACTGGAACACCGATACAGCCGCCAGAGCCAACGGCCCCAAGCGGCCGTGGCTCATCTTGATCGATCGGTGGAAGAAAGATGCCATCCCAGAGAAAACTCGTAATCTATCTCGCTTGTGCTGTTAGCGGATTCGCTCTGCTGGCTGCCGTTTTTCGGGAGCGTCTAGTCGAAGTCGCTCTTCTGGTGTTTTTCGTGTGCGTATTGGCAGATGGTCTCATCGACGGTGCCCTTACCTACGGGATGCGTAGTGCGAAGAGATTATATCGACGGAAGGAGAATCCGGTAGCCTATTGGCTTATCGCGGCATTCTGGTGCGCCCTTATTGTAACGATGGGCGCCATGCTCCTCCGAGGCGCACCCAGAAGAAGAGCCGATCCAGCCGCCAGAGACAACGCGCGGGAAGTGACCGTGATTCGCATGGCCCAGCTCCGCTCCGCATCTCCAGTTGCCCCAAAGGGCTCACTCCACGCTCGCCCGCGCGTATCTCACCTTTAACGTTGGGCAAAAATATGCCACGCGACGCCGCCACCTTAGTCAGCGAACTTCGTAAGTTCACCGCGGACGACTTCGATTACATGAAGGGTGCCAAAGGCCCAGAACGCCTTTATGCGCTTTGTGAAGAAGTGGAGGCTCTGCTCGAGCCGATGTCCATTTTTCCGGAGTTCTTTGCGCTCATCGAGCGCCTTTCAGATTCCGAGTTGGGCACCCCGGGTCCGCTTGTGCACACCATGGAGAAGCACAGCGGCCACTATGAGCAGTTTCTCGCAGAATCCCTGAAGAGGAAGCCCACGGATCTCACAGTCTGGATGGTGAATCGCATCCTGAATGGAGAACCCGCTGATTCGGCTTTCTGGATGGATCAGCTTTCTACCGCAGCTGAGCATCCCTCGGCGACCCCGCTCGTGAAGGAGCAGGCGCTGCACTTCATCGAGTTTCAGAAGAAATGAAGAAGAAGCCCAACAAGCGGCCAGAGCCAATGTCGGTGCTGCGCACCGCCATGGCTCATCACTGAACGTTGGCCGGAAGATGAACTCCCGTAGGCGAAAGCTTCTAGTCGGTTTCGGAGTGTGCGGAGCCCTGTTTCTTGCAGTTCGAGCCGTTGCGCTGGTTCCCTCGATCCAAGACTCGCTCTGCCGGCTGATGTCGCGTGCCGTGTATCGGGACAGCCCGACCGCTGTCGCTGCTCTTCTCGTCGCTGGCGCGAGCCCGAATCGCTCAGTTCACGGCAGCACACCTGCGATACATGCGGCAGCCGCTCTGGATCGGGTCGCCATTCTTAGGCTACTGCTCGCCGTCGGAGCCGACCCAAACCTAAAGACAAAGTTTGAGGTCACACCGCTTTGGGAAGCCGAAAATCGAAAAGCAGAAGAAGCAGTTCGGCTATTGCGGGCCGCTGGTGGCTACGCCTATATCAGCCCCAACGCTCCATGAAGAAAGAGGCCAACCAGGCGCCACAGACAACTCCGGGGAGCTGCGCTCCCCTCCGTGTCTGAGCTCAATCGATCGGCGAAAAGATGCATCCCGTTGCAGGCATCCTTGAGGTCGAGATCGCGAAGGCTGGCTGGCACGTGTCTCGGAAAGAAGAACCAGATGTTTGGTGGACGGATGGGGCCTGGGTCATCGAGTCTGGCGACGCTTCGGCTGTTCTGACTTTTCTCGTGGACCCACAGGCAGACGTGCATCGACGGAAGAAAGGCGAGGCGCTGTGGGCGGTGAAGGCGTCGGCGACTGCGCCCGCCCAATGGCAAGGCAGCACGGGTGAGGTATCTCTGACTCTTGGGAAGAATTGGCGGGAGCGTATCGGAGAGTTCATTCGGAGCCTAAATCGCTTTCGGACCAAAGAGCCGATCCAGCCACTAGAGACAACGCGCGGAGTTTGACCGTCACTCGCATGGCCCAGCTCCGCTCAGCATTTGCCGTTGCTCAAAAGAGCTCACTCCACGCTCGCCCGCGCGTGTCTCACCTTTAACGATCGGCGGAAGAAAGATGAAGCGCCTTGCCATTGCACTGTTTTCCACCGGCTGGCTCGTTCCAGCGTGGCTCGGAGTGAGCAGCATCATGACTATTCTGGACGCAGAAGTGTGGCCGCTGCTGCGAGGCGGACATCCGGCCAACAGCTTTCCCTTTGTTGGCTTCGGCACGCGCTGTTTTGCGATTTCGTTTCTGTGGCTCGCTACGGTGATCGTTTTCTGGAGCTGGCAGCTTGCACCGCTGGTCTTGGCGAAGAAAGAGGCGATCCAGCCACTGGAGACAACGCGCGGAGTTTGACCGTGATTCGCATGGCCCAGCTCCGCTCTGCATTTCCCGTTCTTCAAAAGGGCTCACTCCACGCTCGCCCGCGCGTGTCTCACCTTTAACGATGGGCGAAGAGAGTCATCCATGAAGAGAGCCGACGCATATCCGATCTTGGTCCAAGAGCTCAAGCGTTGGCGCATACTGCCGAAGAAAGAGTTACTTGGGTATGTCGGCCAAAAGCCATCACCTCGGGCAGTTCGCATCGGAGAAGAAGAAGTTAGTGTCGAAGTCGAAGTCGGTTGGGCTGACGATCATCAGACCCGTGTGTGCGTCACGGCTATCGCGAATGGACCAAGCCATTGGCGGCTTGAGCGACTTGAAGAGAAGATCACGCTGCGCATAGCAGCAGAAGAAGAGCCCATCCAGCCGTCAGAGACAACGCGCGGAAAGTGACCGTAAATCGCGTGGCCCAGCTCCGCTCAGCATTTTCCGTTTCTCAAAAGGACTCACTGCACGCTCGCCCGCGCGTGTCTCACCTTTAACGATCGGCGGAAAGAATGAGCGCAGCGACCGACAATCCCGACATTAAGAAAAGATGGCCGAGATGGCTGCGTGTGTTTTTGTGGATGGAAGCCGTCATTGGTGTGTTCGTGTTGGCCGCGGTATTTGCCGAAACACCAGCTCAGCAGTTACGCAACGCCGTCATTGTCGGAGCAGTTGCTTACGGCCTCTATCGATGGTTGTGGAAGCAAGGCGACCAGAGGTCGGAGAAAGAGCCGATCCAGCCACTAGAGACAACGCGCGGGAAGTGACCGTAATTCGCATGGCCCAGCTCCGCTCAGCATCATCAGTTTTTCAAAGGGGCTCACTGCACGCTCGCCCGCGCGTGTCTCACCTTTAACGTTAGCCAAGAAGATGACCACCGTAGGAACACGCGTAGTTCTCACCGAAGACGAGGGGCGCAGGCTGTTCAAAGAGCAGCTACCGCTTTCGGGCACTGTCGAGCGGGAGATTGTCTCCATCGACGGGAGTCGATGGTCGCTTCTCGCTCTCGATCGCTCCTTCGACTACCAAGTGCAAGATGCGCAGACGAAGGCTTTCCGCGGATTTGAAGTGAAGAGGCTCTTGATTCGCTCTCGCTGGAGTGGCTATTCCGTCGGTGGCTCAGTGCCCACATCGGTGTTTGTGCTGATCGCTGGCGACGAACGCCTGTTCGACGAAGAAAAGATCGATCCAAAGAAATTCTATTTCGAAGCATGGGCCATGTGCGAAAATGAAAAGAAGGGCTAACAAGCGTCCAGAGCCAATGGCGGGGCTGCGCCCCGCCATGGCTCATCACTGAACGATCGGCGGAAGAAAAATGAAGATTACCGACTTCGCAGACATAACCTACGGCGTCATCGAGGGAACCGACTTCGAGGACTACATCCCGAGCTTGTGCCTACCCGGCAAAAACAAGATTAAGGCGCTTCAGGGCATCCCCAAAGAAGAAGAGAGCAATATTCGAGAGATCGCATTGGATTGGGCCACCAATTCCGCCGACGAAGCCGAAGAGTTCTTAGTCGCATTTCGTGAGGGTCCAGCGCACTTCAGGATTATCCGTCGATCCGATGGCGCGTTCGAAGAAGCCCTTTTCCCCGCTCAGAAGGCCGATCCAGCCGGCACAGACAACGACCGGGCTGCGCCCGGTCGTGTCTGACCTCAATCGATCGGCGGAAGAATATGAAAATCCACCACATCCTTTTGTCTCTCGGATTTATCGCTGTCGTGGCGTTCGCTGCCGAGCCGACGCCAGCACCACCAAAGGTGTCAAAAGAAGACGCCGCGAAGCTAGAAGAAGAAAAGAAGACGTGGCCCAAGACTGTGGACGAAGCAGTCACGCGCATCCTATCGACGATGCCAGAAAAAGACCGGAAGATCGTCAGGGACACGGCGGAAGATGACCTCATCCAGTTTCACCACGGCTGGGGCACGGGTATTCGGAATAGCTTTGGCTTATGGCGTGGAAACAAGGCCCTCATGGAAGACTGCAAGTCGGATCACCCCGACGATGCATCGATGGTCATTATCTTTGCCGTCTGGAAGCGGCTACAGAGTGAAAAGAAATGAAGAGGCCGATCCAGAGCACTACAGACAACGACGGGACTGCGCCCCGTCGTGTCTGACCGCAGTCGCTGGGCAGAATAAAGAAATTTACCATGACAAAAACGTTAAGAGCGAAGCCATCCTTGGTCTTCCTGCCCTACATCGCAAACGTCGGGCTCTACCTTTTCCTCCTGCTGCGTGGCGCGCGGGGCACTGGCATTTTTATCAGCGCGTTGATGGCAGCCGGAGGCCTCACCTTTCTCTATTTTATCATCAAGAAGGGATTTGTTCTGGGACGAGGCGGGCATTACTCGATAGACGGAAAGCCAAATGCATTTTGGACGAGCGCGGCGCTATGCTTTTGCTGGTATCTGGTGGTCACGCTCGTGGCTGTCGGGTTCTATTTCCAAGATCGCGCTCTCGGCATCATCAACTAGGCCATGAAGAAAGAGCCCAACCAGTCGGCACAGACAACTCCGGGCAGCTGCGCTGCCCTCCGTGTCTGACCTCAAACGTTCGGCAAAAGAGACGCGCGCACCATGAATCCAGAGGCTCTCGCTTCGTTGTCACCCGAAGAGAAGAAGGAAGTAAGTGCGCTCCGGAAGCAGTTCATTGCCGCGGTGAAGAAGACCAATCTCGGCGATGGCTCGGCGTTCGCGCGCCATTTTCAGATCAAAGAAGAAGCTGCATTCTTTGTCTGCTCCGACGGCAGTTCGTCACTTCCTGGGATCAAGACGAGATCAAGGAAGTCCCTGGAAGTTCTATTCGATGACGCCGTGGCAAACTACGGCAGATAAAATGGAGCCGAACCAGTAGGAATGAGAAGGCGTGAGAGGTCCGCGTCGCCGTAGAAGCGCGCGCGGTTCTACTCTCCGCCCTATGAACACAAACGAACTGACGATTGGATTGGATCTCGGGGACCGCCGGCATCACGTGTGCGTCCTCAGTGCCTTGGGTGAGATCATCGCCGAGGAAATTTTGCCCAACACCCGCGAGTGCCTCAGCGCCTACGCCGCGCGTTATCCGGGTGCGATGATCATCATGGAGACGGGCACGCACAGTCCGTGGGTCTCGCGGCTATCTGCACCTGATCAGGGCGAAGCAGGGAGATCGCTATCAGATCGGAAACAATCGAGGGCGCATCAACGGCTGGGTCGGCCTGAATGGCATCTTCGGCCGTTGCGTCAGCGTGGAAAAATGAAGAACCCAACCGACCGCCTTCTGTGGCCGCCGGTCGATCTCCCCTCACTCAGACATCCACGATCGCGATGCCGTGGGCTTCGAGTTGCAGCGGGCGCGTGGCGCGGGCGCCGCCGAGGGTCACGGTCGTGGGCTGCGGCTCGCCGGCGTTGTTGATCACGACGAGTTTCTTCACCGCCGGGAAGTAGCTGGCCTCGGTCTTCACGTTGCCCGCCTGCCAGGCGCCCCAAGCGGCGTCCTGCGACGCGGCCCAGTAGAGCGCGCGGTGCAGCAGGCGCGTGTTCTCGAAGTTGAACTTGAACCCGCTCAGATAAACCGCCCGGCCGCGGCCGAAGGCGTGCGTGGCGAGACGCGGCGTGCCGTCGCGCTCGGCGAGCACGGTCGTGTCGCCATCGAAGACATAGATGCCGTCGACATCCTTGCCGAGGTCGAGCGGCGCGGTGACGTCCGCGGTGATGAAGTGCGCCGCCACCGGCGCGGCGGGCGGAGCGAACTTGAACTTGCCGTTGGCAACGCGGTCGCCGGTGTCGCGGTCGAGGCCGAAGACACGCGCGAGTTTGAAGCACTGGCCGGGACGCGGGCGCGCCGAGGGCTCGCCAACGCCGATCACGCCGCCGCCCTTTTGCGCGAACTCCGTGAGGATTGTCTCGACGCGCGGGTCGTCCCAATAGTGTCCGCCGCTCCACGCGGAGCCGGCGCGACCGCAGTTGATCACGGCTTTCACGCCGCGCGGCACGCCGTGCTTCACCAAGTCGTCGAAGCTGATGAACTGCACGTCGAGCGCGAGGCCGGCGAGGGACTCGAGCACGTCGTAGAGCGCCACGCCCGGCGTGAGGTGGCCCGAGCACGTCCACGCGCGCAGGTCGCCCCACGCGGTGAGCACGGCGACCTTGAAGGGCGCGACCCACGGACGGCCGCCGGCGTGGAAGGATTTCAGGAGGCGGAACTCGCGCGCGAGTCCCTCGATGTAGTCCTGGAAATCGGGGAACGGCTCGACGAGCGACAGGTAGCCGCCGAGACCGATGCGATCGATGGGCGCGCGCACGAGGCCGCGGCGCGCATCGATCCAGAAGTTCTTCGCGTCGAGCGTGGGATTGCCGCCGGCCTTGAAGGTCGGCTCGCCCTTCAAGCCCGTCGGGAACAAATACGGGTGCAGGCGGAGTTCGCGCGTCTTCGCGCCGGTGGAGTGCGCGCAGAGGCGCACCTCGAAGGCGTTGAACACGCACTTGATCAGGCCGTCGAAGCCGAACTCCTTGAAGCGCGGGCTGCTCGGCTCCACGCCGACCCAGTGATCGTCGTAGAACACGTAGGCGAGCTTGCGGTGGCGGTGGACGAGGTCGATGCACTTGCGCCCGAACTCGATCACGAAGCCGTGGATGAAATCCATGTAGTCGCGGTAGCGGCGCGACGGGGCGTTGTGCGTGGAGTTGTAGAGGCCGCCGTTGACGAAGTCCTCCGACGTGAGCCGGTAGCCGTATTTCTTCTCGAACAGCGTGAGCGCGCGCGGGCTGACGGTCATCTCGTAATCGCCCCAGTCGGAATAAATGTCGCGCAGCTTCGCGTGGTCGGCGCCCCAGAACCACGAGAAGTTGTAGAACATCGAGGTGAAGCGGACGACTTTCGTGTCGGGGTGTTCGCGCAGCCACTGCTCCAGGAACTCCAGCAGCACCCGCTGCGTCTCCGGCTGCATCGGATCGACGGCGGCGAGATGCTCGCGGTCACCCCAGTTGTTCGTGAGGTGGTTATACATCGAGATCTCCTCCCAGATGCGGAAGGCGAGGAAGTTCACCGTGTATTGGTGGCCGGGCACGGTGCCCTCGATGGTGACGGTGCCTTTCTTCGCGGTGAACGACCACTTGGTCTTCGCGACTTCCTTGCCGGTCGTGCGGTCGAAAACCTGCCACCAGCGCTTGGGGCTGTCGCCGAAGTTCACCACGAATTGCTCGGTGTAGTAACCGGCCAGCAGCGTGATCGTCGTGCGCGCCTTCGCGGCGACGACCGGGAAGCTCATGAGGAAATTCTGCTGGAGCTTGTCGCGGTGCACGCGCGCCCACGGCTGCACGGAGCGCACGAGGCAGATCGTCGAGTAGATCGCGTAGCCCGACTGCACGATCTCGGGCGAGAGCTGCGTGCCGTCGGAGTCGCGGATGGTGTCGGCGCCCCATTTCTTCGCGAGGCGCAGCGTGAGCTGCTCGTAACCGGCTTCGCCGGGCAGCGTGAAATCACCGTGGGAGAGATTGGGAGGATTGGTCATCGAGGAGAGATTTCAGTAGGAGAAACCACGAATACACACGAATGGACACCAATGTGGACAACGCTCACGGCGGCATTCGTGTCCATTCGTGTTCATTCGTGGTTAATAAGGATCGAGTGCTCGGCTCAGAATCGCACCGCGCGCCACTCGTAGCGGCCGAGCTTCAACGCGCCGGCGGCGAGCGCGGCGCCGCTGACAGCGTCGGTCGCGGCGGCGGGCAACTGCACTTCGCCACCCGCGCCATCCATGTTCACGGCGATCCACAGCGTGCGGCCGTCGGTCGTGCGGCGCGGACACACGATCGTGCCGGGCGTGGCAGTGTAGCGATGGCGAACATCCGCGCGCGTCGCGGCGTGCGCGACGAGGCGGGCGAGCAGCGCCTGGCCGGCGTCGCCCTGCGGTTGCGCGGCGAGCACGATGATCGCGCCCCGGCCGAGCGGACGCTCCGTCGCGAACGCGAGTCCGGCCTCCATGCGATCGGTCAGCAGCGTGCCGAGGATCTTGGTCTCGGGCGCGGCGGGACGCAGCGCGTTGCACCAGCCGGCGAGCGGCGCCGTCACGCCGTCGCTCTCGGCCTTGGCGTCGATGCCGTTCACGGGAAACGAATAGACGACCTCCACGCCCGCGAGCTTTTCGAGCGCGCCGAGCGCGGCGTCGGTCGGCACGGTGTGCTCGGCGGTGCGTCCGCCGGAGAGCGGGCCGCAGATCCACACGCCGCCGTTGCGCACGAATTTCTCCGCCCTGGCCAGCACTTCGGCGCTGAGGTGCGGCACCATCGGGGTGACGAGCAGTTTCAACCCGTCGAGCGAGGCGCCTTCGAACCGGATGTCGCGCGGCACGCCGGCGTCGAGCAGCAGCGAGTGCCATTCGCCGATCGCCTTCTGGTAATCGACCGTGTGCGCGCGATTCGAGCCCAGCGGCTCCGTCTGCCACATGGCGCGAGCGAGATCGGACCACGTCACCGCGGCCTCCACCGGCAGCGGCTGGCTCGCCGCGATGAGCGGCTCGAGTTGCCGGCGCGCGGCCTCGACGCGCTCCACCTGCACGTAGCCGAGCGTGGGCTTGCCCCAGGCGCTGAGCAGCGCGCTGTGCGGGAGTTCGCAGCCGGTGCGTTGCTGCCGCCAGAGCCAATAGCAAAACGCCTCGCCACCGAGCGCGTAGTCGGCGACCGCCTCGGCCACGAGGAAGCCCGGCGGATGCGCCGGCTCGTGGTTGCTGAGCCAGCCGTTGTGCGCAGCGCTCGTTTCCATGACCCAAAACGCCTTGCCGGGCTTCGCCGCGCGGAAGAGGTCGTAGTGCACGATGAGATTCCGCCAGTCCTTGCTCGAGGGGTAATCGTCGAACGCCGCGAAATCCAGCGGCGCGTGCAGGCTCTCGAGCCCGACGCCGAACCAGCGCATCGTGTTGTGCGTGATCGGCGCGGCGGAGTGCTGGCGGATCGCCGCGCATTGCTCGGCGACGAAATCCGCCGTGCGCTCGCGGTTGAACATCCGGTAGGCCGTGCTGAGCGAGGCGTTGTGGAGGAACGGCGTGCGCAGCGGCGCCGGCACCTGATCGAAGCGCTGGTAACGCTGGCTCCAAATCTCCGTGCCCCACGCGGCGTTGAGCGCGCCGATCGTGCCGTGGCGTTGCTCGAGCCAGCGCTGCCAATTCGCGATGGCGGACGGATTGAAATCCTCGCCGACGTGGCATTTCAGCTCGTTGTCGATTTGCCATGCGATGACGGCCGGGTGCCGCCCGAGCGCCGCCGCCTCGGCCGCGACGATCCGCAGGCACGCCGCGCGGACGTCGGGGTTTTCATAAGACATGTGCTGCCGCGCGCCGTGGATCATGGCGCGGCCCTCGCCGTCGACGAACGCGCGCGCCGGGTGCCCGTGGCTCAGCCACACCGGCGGCGTGGCCGTGGGCGTGCAGAGCACGACGTCGATGCCCGCCGCATGCAGTTGATCGAACACGCGCTGGAAAAAACTGAAGTCGACATTCCCCTCGTGCGGCTCCATGCGCGCCCACGCAAACTCGCCCACGCGCACGACGTTGATGCCGAGTTTCTTCATCTCGGCGATGTCGCGCGGCACTTCCGCCTCGGGCCACAGCTCCGGATAATACGCGGCGCCGTGGTAGAGCTTGGTCCCCTGCCCGACCGCCGCGCGCAGACCCAGCGAGAGCAAACCAGTCACGACAACGGCAACGAGGAGACGAAGGCGGATTTTCATGGGGAGGG
Organism: Opitutia bacterium; assembly: GCA_016217545.1. NCBI lineage: Bacteria > Pseudomonadati > Verrucomicrobiota > Opitutia > Opitutia bacterium. The sequence continues at coordinate 482,682 of JACRHT010000016.1, forward strand.
GTGAGCGACTGAGCCAATAGCACCACCGCCCGTCGGCAAAGCCAGTCGCATTCGGATAGTCCGGCGCCCTACTCCCCCTCGGGACGGAAGAGCCCCCGCACCACCTCCACCGTTACTTCGACCGCCGGCGCGAACGCCTCGCTCGCCGCATACGCCAGCAAGCTCGCGCGCCACTGTCGCGCCACCGGTTCGTTGGCCAAGTCCTCCGTCAAATCGACGCTGCTCACCAGCAACCGCCCCGCGCCCACGCGCGCCTCGAATGCCAGCGCGAGCCGCCGGCAAGTATACCAGTCGTCGATCACCTCGACCAGCGGCCGCAACTCGCGCGGCAGCGCGTCCACGATCAACGCGTCGGCCCGCCGCAACAGATGCCACCATTGCCAATCGCTGTGCGCCTCGGTCGGGAACTCCGCCAGCGCCGCGTGCCGTGGGTCGCACACGAGCCCGAGCGTGTGCGGCGCCTGCCGCTGCGTGCACCACGTGTTCCAAAAGATCGGCGTGAATCCCAACTCAACGCGCCCGAGCGCGTCGCCGCGCGCGCGACCACGGCCTCCGGAAAGCACGACGCGTCCACCGGCGCGCAACGCGTCCTCCGCGCGCGCGTCGAGCGTGCGCGTCACGAGGACGCCGGGTGGCACCGGCGCGGGTTCCGCCGCCGGATAAACCCACACGGTCCAGTCGTTCTCAATCGCCGTTCCCGCGAGGCCGGCCACGAGCCGCAGCCGCTGCGCGCGCCTCGCCACGCCGAGCGACGCGCGGATTTTTCCGAGCGCGAAAGGCGCGCCCAGCGGGACGTCGCGCGGTGCAAATTCACCCTGCGCGAGCACGCCGCCCGTCGCGTCTTCCACGCGCCAGCGCGCGACGGCACCGGTCAGGGGACGCGCGCCGAAGTGTGCAACTTCGAGGTCGGCTTCGAGCGTATCGCCCGCCGTGAACACGCGATGCAGCAGCCGCGCCAGCAGCACCGTCGGCGCACAGCAGCGCCGGAACTCCGCCGCGCTCGCGTAGCCCTTCGTCCGCCAAAACGGATCGAGCACGCCGACGGGCGCGTGGCCCTGCCCCGTGAAATCCTGCAGGCCTAGCAATTGAAACCCGCCGAGCCCGGGCGTGCGCAGCTGCGCCTCGATCTCCTCCTTGTAGCACGCGAACTGCAGTCGCCCCGAAGCGCGCGCGAACTCCGCGGCCCGCGCCTCCAGTCCGCGCTCGCGCAAGCGCGCCGCGAGGATCTCCAGGCTGCTCGGACGCAGCGGCCCCGTGTATTCCGCCGCCGCCGCCGGATCGGGGAACGCACACCATTGTCCGATTTCGTGACTGATGACCGGTGCGACACGGCGCTCCACGCTCGCGCGATAATCCGCGACCGTCGCGGGCGGCGTGGCGTTCAAGCGGCTCGCGAGTCCGTCGCCCCACTGGTGCGCGCGCGGCTCGGGCAGCACGTGAAAATCGTTCTCCGCCAGCTCCGGCCAGCCCGCCGTCCCGGTGTAGAGCCGCCGCGAGTCGAGCGCGCGCATCGCCTCGACCCAGCGCGCGAGATAGGCGCGATGCTGCGGCCCGCCGGGCTCGTTGCCCGCGGCGAACAGCACGAAGCACGGATGGTTGCCGTAGGCGCGCAGGATGCGCTCGCCCTCCGCGAGCGTCCACGCATCGACGCTCGCACCATCACCGATGCCACGCGGCGAGTTGAAGGCGAGCACAGCGACCGCGTTCGGCCAGGTGCCGGCCTCGATTTGGAAATACATCCCGAGCTCGTCGCCAGCCACGAACGCGGCTTCGGGCGGACACCACGAGTGGAACCGCACATGATTCAGCCCGTGCTCGCGGATCGCGCCGAGGATGCGCCGCCACTCGGCGACGTCGGTCGGCGGATGCCCCGTGCGCGGAAACTGCGCACAATCGAGCGCGCCGCGCAGGAAGAGCGGGCGGCCGTTGAGCAAGAGCCGCCGCCCGTCGCGCCGGATTTCGCGCAAGCCGAAGCGCACCGCGCGCGCTTCGCCATTCGGCAGCCGCGCCGTGAACGTGTGCAACGCGGGCGTGAACTCGTCCCAGAGCGGCGCGTCGGCGCCGAGCGCAAGCGTCGTCGCGAAACTCCCATCGGCAGCGACCGGCACAACCACCCCCGCGACCGAAACCGATCCGTCCTGTAGGAGCCTGCTTGCAGGCGACCCGGACATCTCATTTGTGATCGAAGCCGGATCATCGCCTGCAAGCAGGCTCCTACCGGACGCTTCGCTGCTGACCGTGGCGCGCGCGATCGTCAGTTCCACGCTGGCCGCTCGCTCCTTCCCTTCCGCAACGCCGACTCGGCCGCGCACCCGCACGGCGCGCGCCGCGACGTCCGGATAAACCTGCAGGTCATCGATCCACGCCAGCGCCGTCGCCCGGAGTTGGAGCGCGCCGACCACGCCGTTCCAGTTGCCTTGCGTGTGATCGCTGACGCTGTGCGCATTCTCGCCGACATCGACGAGCAGCCGGTTGTCGATGCGCAGCGTGAGACGGTGGCGGCCGGGTGCGGTGAACACGCCGAGTTCGTAGTCGTGCGGCGTGGCTAGGCTGTCGCGCGTGCCGAGTTCGCATTCGTCGAGCCACGCGCGCGTCTGCCAATGCGCCCGCTCCAGCGAGAGCACGACGCGCCTTCCGACCCATTCGGCCGGGACCTCGATCTCGCGCTGATACCATGCCACGCCGACGTAGATGCGCTCGGGTGTCAGCCAGAACGGCAACCGCACCGGCGCGGGCGGGCGGAACGCCGCATACTCGGGCGCGGTGAAATAGCCGCGGTCGAAAATCGTGCCCGTCCACGGCGAGTCGGGCGTCGGCGCATCGCCGTGGCCTTGCGCGGCGAGCGCGCCGGGGAGTTGCACGGTGGAGGGGTCCGCTAGGCGGTCCGCGAACCAGCGGCCGGCCACGCCCGCGTCGGAGCGATCGAGCGCGAGGAACCATTCACCGTGCAGCGGGAGCGAGGACATGCGAGAGAGTCGGCCGCACGATGCCGGGAGCCGCCGCGGCGCGGAAGGCGAAACCGCCGGGAGTTTTGCAGGACTGTCCGGCAGGTGGTGCGTCGCCTTGCCTGGACACGCCGCTTGAGTGAGGTTTCTCCCGCGTCTCTCCGCTGCCATGCTTTCCGTTTCCGTCCGTCACGAGACTGTCGTGCTGCCCACCTACTTGCCGCACGCGCCGGACCGCAACCCGATGTTTCTCGAGAAACGCGTCTATCAAGGCTCGAGCGGGCGCGTGTATCCGCTGCCGTTTTGCGACCGCATCGCCGAGCGCCCCGTGCCGCACGACTGGCAGGCGGTGTTCGTCGAAAATGAATTCCTCGAGGTGATGATCCTGCCGCAGCTCGGCGGCCGCATCCACCGGATGATCGACAAGACCAACGGCGCCGACGCGATCTACTACCAGCCGGTGATCAAACCCGCGCTCGTCGGCCTCGCCGGTCCGTGGATCAGCGGCGGCATCGAGTTCAACTGGCCGCAGCATCACCGGCCGTCGACGTTCATGCCAGCCGACGTGCACGTGGAGCACGAGCCCGACGGCGCCGTCACTGCGTGGCTCAGCGAACACGATCCGATGGCGCGCATGAAGGGCATGCATGGCGTCCGCCTGCGGCCCGGTTCGTCCGCGCTCGAGTTGCGCGCCCGGGTCTACAATCGCACCGGCGACACGCAGACGTTCCTCTGGTGGGCCAACGTCGCCACGCGCGTGCACGAGCGCTACCAGTCGTTCTTCCCGCCCGACGCCACCTTCGTCGCCGATCACGCCAAGCGGGCGATGAGCACGTTCCCGCACTGCTCCGGACATTACTACGGCGTCGACTACGCCGCCCGCGCGCGCCGCGGCGTCCCCGCGGCGGAGCGGCCCGCGCGCTACGTTCCGCCCCACTGCGGGTCGGCCCCCTCAACTCTCAACCCTCAACTCTCAACTCCAAGTCAGCCGGACTACCGCCCGGATGATTTATCCTGGTATGCCAACATCCCCGTGCCCACGTCCTACATGTGCATGGGCACGCGCGGGGATTTCTTCGGCGGCTACGATCACCGCGCCGAGGCCGGCCTCGTGCACGTCGCCGATCACCACGTCGCGCCAGGCAAGAAGCAGTGGACGTGGGGCAACCACGAGTTCGGCTACGCATGGGACCGCAATCTCACCGAGCCCGACGAGCACGGCGAATACCGCCCCTACATCGAGCTGATGGCGGGCGTATTCACCGACAACCAGCCGGATTTCTCCTTCCTGCAACCCGGCGAAACGAAAACCTGGTCGCAATCCTGGTATCCCATCCGCGCCATCGGCGTCGCGCACGCCGCCAACATCGACGCCGCGCTCAGCCTGCAAGTCGCCGCCGACCGCCGCACCGTGCGGCTCGGTATCGCCGTCACCGCCGCGCATCGCGCCGCCCGCGTGCAGCTCCGGCACGGCGCGCGCACGCTCGCCGAGTTTTCCCGCGATCTGTCGCCCGCCGCTCCGCTCGTCGAGACCGTCGCGCTGCCGCCGCGCACGCGCGCCGAGGAACTGACGCTCATCGCGCTCAGCGCCGAGGGCCGGGAGCTCATCCGCTACACGCCGGTGCCGCCGCGCCGCCCGCGTGCCGCCGAACTCGCTGCGCAAGCCGCCACCGAGCCGCCCGCACCCGCCGACGTCGCGAGCAACGACCAGCTCTACCTCATCGGCCTCCACCTCGAGCAATATCGCCACGCCACCCGCGCGCCGGACGACTACTGGCGCGAAGGCTGCCGACGCGACGCCAACGACTCGCACTGCCACCTCGCGCTCGGCCGGTGGCACCTGCGCCGCGGCGAACTCGATTCCGCCGAACGCCACCTGCGCGCCAGCATCGCGCGCCTCACCGAGCGCAATCCGAACCCCGCCGACGGCGAAGCGCATTACCAGCTCGGCCGCTGCCTCGCACAGCGCGCGCTCGCGGCGCTCGCCGACCGGCGCGCCCGCACGCAGGCACACGCCTCGCTCGAGGAAGCCGCCGCCGCGTTGCACAAGGCGACGTGGAATCACGCGTGGCAATCCGCAGGCTTCCACGCGCTCGCGGAGATCGCCGGCCAGCGCCGCGACTGGGAAGCCGCGCTCGGCTTCGTCGCGCGCAGCCTCCGCAACGGCACCGACAATCTCCGCGCGCGTAATCTCGAGGCGCTGCTGCTCCGTCGCCTCGGCCGCGATGCCGAGGCCGCTGCCGCGCTTGGGGAAATCCTCCGTCTCGATCCACTCGACGCGTGGGCGTTGCACCAATCCGGTCGCCCCATGCCCGGCGGCACGCAAACGCGTTTCGACGTCGCGCTCGACTGCGCGCGCGCGGGTCTCGCCGACGCCGCGCTCGCCGTCCTCGCCGACGCTCCGTCCGAGGCGACCGACGGCACCGCGCCGCTGCTCGGCTACTACCGCGCGTGGCTTTACCAGCTGCTCGACCGCCCGGCGGACGCGGCAACGCAGCTCGCGGCGGCGCGAAAGGCTTCGCCTGACTACTGCTTCCCGGCCCGCGGCGAGGAGATTGCGATTCTTCAATCCGCGCTCGCCATCAGCCCCGGCGAGGCGCGCGCCGCGTTTTATCTCGGTAATCTCCTCTACGATCGCCGCCGTCACCGCGAGGCGATCGCGCTCTGGCAACGCGCGGTTCGCCACGAACCCGGCAACGCCGTGGCGTGGCGCAACCTCGGCATCGGCTGTTTCAACATCCTCCACTCGCCCGGGCGCGCCCGCCGCGCCTACGCCCGGGCCCTCCGCGCCGCGGCGGACGACGCGCGTCTGCTCTACGAAAGCGATCAGCTCGCGAAACGCCTCGGTGACTCGCCCGCCCGCCGCCGACGGGCGCTCGAGCGCCGCATCGACCTCGTCCGCCGTCGCGACGACCTCAGCGTCGAACTCTGTGCGCTCTACAACCAGACCGGTCGGCCCGAACTCGCGCAAACGATGCTGCGCGAGCGAAAGTTCCAGCCGTGGGAGGGCGGCGAGGGCCTCGCGCTCGGCCAGCACGTGCGCACGCACCTCCTGCTCGCGCGCGCCGCGCTGGCTCGCGGGGACGCCGACGCCGCCGTCGCGCTCGGCACGGCCGCACTCGGCGCGCCGGAGAATCTCGGCGAGGCGCGCCACCTGCTCGCCAACGCGAGCGACGTCCACTTCTGGCTCGGCGAAGCGCTCGCCGCGGCCGGCCGGCGCGCCGAAGCGCGACGCCATTGGCGCGCGGCCGCGACGTTTCGCGGCGATTTTCAGGCGATGAGCGTCCGGGCGTTTTCCGAGATGACCTTCTTCTCCGCGCTCGCGTGGCGGCGGCTCGGGCAGCGCGCGAAGGCGACACAACTGCTCCGCGCCTTGCTCGCGCACGCGCACCGGCTCGCGCAGGCGCCGGCGACGATCGACTATTTCGCGACGTCGCTGCCGACGATGCTGCTCTTCGACGACGACCTCGCCGCGCGCCAGCGCACGACTGCGCTCTTCCTCGAGGCGCAGGCGCTGTTCGGCCTCGGCCGCATCGCCCTCGCGCGGCGCCGGCTGCGCGAAGTGCTGCGCCGCGATCCCAATCATGCGCTCGCGCAAGACCTCGCAGCCGCGCCCCCCTCATGAGAGGGATTCCACCGCCGTTGCCACCGCGGGCGCCGCGCCCTTCCCTTGCTCCGCTACTCCCCATGATTCCCCGTCGCCTGCTCCACCCCTTCGCTCTCGCGTTGGCCGCCGCCGCGGTCGCCGCACCGACGCCTGATCAATTCCTCGACCCGCGCCCGCCGGCGGCGATTTATCACGACGGTTGGATCGACCTGAACAAAAACGGCGTGAAAGACTCCTACGAGGACGCCGCGGCGCCGCTCGAGACACGCGTGAGCGATCTCGTCGCGCGCATGACGCTCGAGGAGAAGACCGCGCAAATGGTCACGCTCTACGGCTACCCGCGCGTGCTGAAGGACGAGTTGCCGACGCCGGGCTGGGCGCAGGAGCTGTGGAAGGACGGCATTGGCAACATCGACGAGCAGTCCAACGGCAACCTCGGCTGGAAAAGCGATCTCGCGAACCCGAAATACGATCTGCCCTGGGACAATCACACGCGGCAGCTGAACGAAATTCAACGCTGGTTCGTCGAGCAGACCCGCCTCGGCGTCCCGGCCGACTTCACCAACGAAGGCATCCGCGGCCTGCTCCACGCGAAGACCACCAGTTTCCCCTCGCAACTCGGCGTCGCCGCGGCGTTCAACCCGGAACTCGTCCGCGAGATCGGCCGCATCACCGGCCGCGAGGCGCGCGCGCTCGGCTACAGCAACGTCTACTCGCCCATCCTCGATCTCGCGCGCGACCCGCGCTGGGGCCGCACGACTGAGACCTACGGCGAGGATCCGTTCCTCGTCTCGACGCTCGGCGTCGAACAGGTCCGCGGCATCCAGGAGGCGCGCGTGGCGTCGACCGTGAAGCACTTCGCCGTCTACTCCATCCCGAAGGGCGGGCGCGACGGCCACGTGCGCACCGACCCGGCCGCGACGTGGCGCGACGTGCAGGAAATCTACCTGGAGCCGTTCCGCCGGGCCGTGCGCGAGGCGGGGGCGATGGGCGTGATGGCTTCCTACAACGACTACGAGGGCGTGCCGGTCGAGGCTTCGAAAAAATTCCTCACCGACATCCTGCGCACCGAGTGGGGGTTCAAGGGCTACGTCGTCTCCGACAGCGACGCCGTCGAGTTCATCCACACCAAGCACCGCACCGCCGCGACCTACGGCGACGCCGTGCGGCAGGCCGTCGAGGCGGGCATGAACGTCCGCACGACCTTCACGCCACCGCAGGTGTTCGTGACGCCGCTCCGCGAGCAAATCCGCGCCGGCAAACTCTCGATGACCGTCGTCGACGAGCGCGTGCGCGAAATCCTGCGCGTGAAGTTCCGCCTCGGGCTCTTCGACGCGCCTTACCGCGATCCGGCCGCCGCGCCGCAGACCGTGCGCGCGCCCGCGCACCTCGCCGCCGCGCACCTCGCCGCGCGCCAGTCGATCGTGTTGCTCAAGAACGACGGCGCCGCGCTGCCGCTCGATGCGAAGAAACTGAAGAAGGTGCTCGTCGCCGGCCCGCTCGCCGACGATCCGCACGGCTGGTGGTCGCGCTACGCGCCGCAGCAACTCGACTTCGTGACACCGCTCGCCGGCCTGCGCGCCAAGCTCGGCGCGGGCGTCGAGGTGCGCTACGTGAAGGGCGTCGCGGCCAAGGACGCCGCGTTTCCCGAGAGCGATTTGTTCAAGGAGCCCGCACCGGCCGACGTGCGCGCGGGCATCGCGGAGGCAGTCGCCGCCGCCGCGGACGTCGACGTGATCGTCGCCGTGCTCGGAGAGACCGACGACATCAGCCGCGAGTCGGCGAGTCGCGTGAGTCTCGACCTGCCCGGTTATCAGGAAGAACTCCTCCGCGCGCTCCACGCCACCGGCAAGCCGGTCGTGCTCGTCCTCAGCAACGGCCGGCCGCTCAGCATCAATTGGGCCGCGAAGCACGTGCCCGCGATCGTCGAGCTTTGGTTCCCCGGCGAGGAAGCCGGTGCCGCGCTCGCCGATGTGCTGTTCGGCGACGTGAGCCCCAGCGGACACCTTCCCATCACGTTCCCGCGTAGCGCCGGTCAGGTGCCGTTCAATTTTCCGACGCGCCCGAGCGCGCAGGCGCGCGACGAGGGACAGGTCACCGGCGCACTGTTTCCCTTCGGTCACGGCCTGAGTTACACGACGTTCCGCTACGGCAATCTCCGCGTGACGCCCGAGCGTGTCGGCACCGACGGCACGGTCACCGTCGCGTGCGACATCACCAATTCCGGCGCGCGGGCCGGCGACGAGATCGTGCAGCTCTACCTGCGCGACGACTACAGCTCCGTGACGACGTGGGACAAGGCGCTGCGCGGCTTCGCGCGCGTGTCGCTCGCGCCCGGCGAGACGAAGTCCGTGAGCTTCACGCTCGAGCGCCGCCACCTGCAGTTGCTCAACGCGCGCTACGAATGGGTCGTCGAGCCCGGCCGCTTCACCGTGATGGTCGGTTCCTCGTCGCAAGACATTCGCCTGCGCGGCCAGTTCACCGTCACCGCGCCCGACGGCTCCGCGCCGGAGGAAGTGCCGCTGAAGGATCCTGCGCTGCCCGTGCAACCATGAGCCTCCCGCGCCGCCTGCTGCTCGGTCTCGCGTGCCTCGCCGGCCTGCTCGCCGCGCGGGCGACGGGCTCCGCCACGAACGACACGGCGGCGCCCGCGGAATGGCCCGCGCATCCGCGCCTGCTCGCGCGCGAGGAAGCCTGGCAAACGCTCCGCGTGCGCCTCGCCGCCGAGCCGGCGCTCGCGGCGTTCAGCGACGCGCTGGTGGCGGAGGCGCGCGCCCGCGCCGCGTTGCCGCCCGTGCAGCGCGTGATGACCGGCCGCCGCCTGTTGCACGTCTCGCGCGAGCTGTTGCACCGCGTGCTGCTCTTCAGCTACGCCGCGCGCGTGACGGGCGAGGAGTCTTTCGTTCGCCGCGCTGAGAGCGAGATGCTGGCGGCCGCGCGTTTCAGCGACTGGAACCCCGAGCATTTCCTCGACGTCGGCGAGGCGACGGCCGCGCTCGCCCTCGGTTACGATTGGCTGCATGCGCGCCTCGCGCCCGCCGCGCGGGACGAGATCCGCCGCGCCATCGTGGAGAAAGGGCTTCGGCCCGGCCTCGATCCCAAGGATCGCCGCAACTCGTGGCAGCGCGCCGAGAACAACTGGAACCAGGTTTGTTTCGGCGGCCTCACGCTCGGCGCGTTCGCCGTTGCCGACGAAGCACCGGCCGAAGCGCAGCGCGTGCTCGATCTTGCGCGCGTCGGGATTGCGCACGGCCTCAAGCCTTACGCGCCGGACGGCGTCTATCCCGAAGGCCCGTCCTATTGGGCTTACGGCACGAGCTACCAGGTGCTGATGCTCGCGGCGCTCGAATCCGCGCTCGGCACCGATTGGGGCCTGAGCGCGAGTCCCGGTTTCCTGGCGAGCGCGGGCGGTTACTTGCAGCTGACCGGCCCGAGCGGACACTCGTTCAACTTCTCCGACGGCGGCGAGCGACTGGACTTCGAGCCCGCGGTGTTCTGGTTCGCGCGCCGCACGGGCGACGCGGGACTGCTGCGCTTCGAAATGCAGCGTCTGGCCGGGAAGAACGGCCTCGCTGCCGCCGCGCGCAGCAATCGTTTCGCTCCGCTCGCGGCGCTGTGGTGGCCGACGAGCGCCGCGGCGGCACCGCGCCTGCCCCTCGACTGGCGCGGCGATGGTGCTAACCCGGTGGTCGTCTTCCGCGAGTCGTGGACCGCGCCCGGCTCGGCCTATCTCGCCGCCAAGGGCGGCGCGGCCGGCCTCAATCATGCGCACATGGACGCCGGCACCTTCGTCTACGAAGTCGACGGCGTGCGTTGGGCCATCGACCTCGGCATGCAGGATTACGAGTCGCTCGAGTCGAAGAAGATCGACCTCTGGAACCGCGCCCAAAACTCGCCGCGCTGGAGCGTCTACCGCCTCGCCAACGTCAGCCACAACACGCTCACGCTTGGCGGCGCGCGGCATCGCGTCGACGGCCGCGCCACTGTCGAGCGCTTCACCTCGGACGGCGCGCGTCGCGTCGCCGTGCTCGATCTCAGTCCGGTCTTCGCCGGACAGGCGCAACGCGTGCGGCGCGGCTTCGCACTGCAGCCCGACCGCGGCTTCGTCGTGCGCGACGAGATCGCCGGCCTCGCACCAGCCACCTCCGTCCGCTGGCAGCTCGCCACGCGCGCCCAGGTCGAGTTGCGTGGCGCCACCGCGGTGCTCCGGCAAAACGGCCACTCGCTCACGCTGCATCTGCTGGGCAGCGACCGCCTGACGTTCGCCGCAGCGCCCGCCCAGCCGCCGGACGACGGCTTCAATGCCCGCAACCCCGGCGTGACGCTCGTCAGCGTCACGTTCACGCCGCTCGATTCGCCCGACGCATCAGTCACCGTGCAGTTCTGCCCGGGCGAGCACGCGGGAAATCCCCCCTCGCCTCGCCCGCTCGCCGAATGGTGAGTTCGGCCGTCGCGGTTTGGCGCGTCGCGTGTCGAACGGTCAAGCTGCGGCGCGATTGTGCCGGCGGCGGTTTGCGCGAACGATTCGCCGCATGACACCCCGACCCCTGTTTGCGTGCGCGGCGCTTGCGTTGGCGACCGCGGTTACGTCTGTGCACGCGTCCGATGCCACGCTCGTCCTCCGCGGCGACGAGCCCGGCCCCGTGATCAACCGGAACATCTACGGCCACTTCGCGGAGCATCTCGGCCATTGCATCTACGAAGGCATCTGGGTCGGACCGGACTCGCCCATCCCGAACACGAAGGGTTATCGCAACGACGTGCTCGCCGCGCTGCGCGAGCTGAAAGTCCCCTTGTTGCGCTGGCCGGGCGGCTGTTTCGCCGACGAGTATCACTGGAAGGACGGCATCGGGCCGCGCGAGTCGCGTCCGTCGATGTTTAACTCCCATTGGGGCGGCGTCGTGGAGAACAACCATTTCGGCACGCACGAGTTTCTCGACCTCTGCGAGATGCTCGGCATCGAGCCCTACGTGTGCCTCAACGTCGGCAGCGGCACCGTGCAGGAGGCGATGGAATGGGTCGAATACATGACTTCGCCCGCCAGCTCGCCCATGGCCAATCTCCGTCGCGCGCACGGCCGGCAGGAACCGTGGAAGGTCAAGTATCTCGCCATCGGCAACGAGAGCTGGGGCTGCGGCGGCAGCATGACGCCGGAGTTCTACGCCGACAATTACCGCCGCTATAACACCTTCGTCAAAAACTACACCGACACCCGCCTCTATCGCGTCGCGTGCGGCCCCGACGGCTCCAACTACAACTGGACCGAGGTGCTCATGCAGAAGGCCGCGAAGAACATGAACGGCCTCGCGCTGCACCACTACACGCTGCCAACGGGCGATTGGAAAAAGAAGGGCGCCGCCACCGATTTCCCCGAAGCCGAGTGGTTCTCCACCCTGCGCAACACGCTCCGCATGGAGGAACTCGTGACGAAGCACACCGCGATCATGGATAGATACGATCCGGAGAAGAAGGTCGCGCTCGTCGTCGACGAATGGGGCACCTGGTATGACAAGACGCCGGGCACCAAGGACGGCTTCCTCGTCCAGCAGAACTCCCTGCGCGACGCGCTCGTCGCCGCGCTGAATTTCCACGTCTTCCACCGTCACGCCGACCGCGTCACGATGGCCAACATCGCGCAGATGGTGAACGTGCTCCAAGCCGTCATTCTCACCGACGGCTCGAAGATGATCCTCACGCCGACCTATCACGCGTTCGAGATGTTCAAAGTGCATCAGGACGCCACGTCACTGCGCGTCGATCTCGTGTCGCCCGACTATGTCTTCGGCACCGAGAAAATTCCCGCCGTCAGCGCCTCCGCTTCGCGCGACGCCGCCGGCAAGGTCCATCTCTCGCTCGTGAACTGCGACCCGAAGAACGCCATCACCGTCACGTGCGCCCTCGCCGGCGTCACTGCACAGAGCGTCACCGGCCGCGTGCTCACCGCCGACGCGATGGACACGCACAACACGTTCGACGCCCCCGCTGCCGTGAAGCCCGCCGCCTTCACCGGCGCGAAGCTCGAAGGCGGCAAGCTCGTCGTCGCGCTCCCGGCGAAATCCGTCGTCGTGCTCGAACTCTGAGTCGATGCGCCGAACACGTTCAGCCGTCGCCCTGCTGTGCGCGCTCGGCTGGACCGCGCTCGGTTCGGCGGCGAATTTTCCGCTCGTTGAACACGGGCGCGCGGCACCGTTCGTGGTTTCCCCGACCGACGCCAAGGTCGTTCAGCTCGCGACCGGCGATTTGGTCCGCGACGTTGCGACGATCACCGGCATCGAACCGATGATCGAGTCCAGCGCGACCGACGCCGGGCCGCGCGTGCTCATCGGCACGCTGGGCCAAGCGCCCGCTATCGACGCCCTCGTCGCCGCCGGCGCGCTCGAGGTCGCGCAGTTGCGCGGCGCGTGGGAATCGTTCCTCATCGCCACGCTCGCACCGCCGGCCGTGCCCGCACCGACGCTCGTGATCGTCGGCAGCGACCGCCGCGGCACCGCGTTCGGCGTCTATGAGCTCTCGCAGCAGATCGGCGTCTCGCCGTGGCACTGGTGGGCGGACGCGACACCGGAAAAAAAGAGCGAGCTGCTCATCGCCGAAGGCACGCGGCGCTTTGGCCCGCCGTCGGTGCGTTATCGCGGCATTTTTCTCAACGACGAGGACTGGGGCCTGCAGCCGTGGGCGGCGAAAACCTTCGAGCCCGAGAGCGGCGGCATCGGCCCGAAGACCTACGCCCGCGTGTTCGAACTCCTCCTCCGCCTGAAAGCCAACACGCTCTGGCCCGCGATGCACGCGTGCACCCGTCCGTTCAACGCCGACCCGCGCAACGCCGCGCTCGCCGACGACTACGCCATCGTCATGGGCTCGTCGCACGCCGAGCCGATGCTCCGCAACAACGTCGGGGAATGGCCGCACGAGCGCGCCGCCGACTACAACTACGTCACCAACCGCGACGGCGTGCGCGCGTATTGGGAGGAGCGCGTGCGCGCCAACAGCCGTTTCGAAAGCCTCTGGACGCTCGGCATGCGCGGCATCCACGACAGCGCGATCCAAGGTGCGAAGACCGACGCCGAGCGCATCGCCGTGCTCGAACGGGTCTTCGCCGACCAACGCGCCATGCTCGCGGAGCACGTCGACCGCAGGAGCCTGCTTGCAGGCGATGATTCGTCTAGATCGCCTGCAAGCAGGCTCCTACAGCAGTCTTCCTCCGCCGGCATTCCCCAGATGTTCTGCGCCTACAAGGAAGTCCTCGACCTTTACCGCCGCGGGCTGCGCGTGCCGGATGACGTCACGATTGTCTGGCCCGACGACAACTTCGGTTACGTGCGCAACTTCGCCTCGCCCGAGGAACGGAAGCGCCGCGGCGGCTTCGGCGTCTACTACCACCTCTCCTACCTCGGCCGACCGCTCTCCTATCTCTGGCTCTGCACGACGCCGCCCGCGCTGGTGTGGGAGGAGATGACCAAGTCCTACGCGCACGGCGCGGACCGCGTGTGGATCGCGAACGTCGGCGATCTCAAGCCCGCCGAAATCGGCACCGAGTTCTTTCTGCGTCTCGCGTGGGACGTGAAGCAATGGGGCCCCGACGCGCAGCCGAAGTTCCTGCGCGAGTTCGCCACGCGCGAGTTCGGCGCGGCGCACGCCGACCGGATCGCCGCGGTTCTCGACCGTTACTACACGCTGAATTTCGCCCGCAAACCCGAGCACCTGCAATGGTGGTTGCCCGGCCAGCCGCCGCGCGCGAGCGATTGGACGCGCGGCGACCTCGAGGCGCGCCGGTCGGCCTTTGACGACTTGAGCGCCGACGTGGACGCACTCGCAGGAAGGATTCCCGTCGCCAAGCGCGACGCGTTTTTCGAGTTGGTCACCTATCCCGTGAAAGGCGCGGCGCTCGCCAATCGCCGCTACATTCTCGGCGAACATGGTTCTCACCTCGACGCGGCGCACGCCGCCGACGCCGAACTGCGCGAGCTGACGCGGCGCTTCAACGAGGAGATTGCTCGCGGGAAATGGAAGGGCCTCATGCGACTGGAGCCGGCCGACGATGACTGGAAAAGCATGCGCCTCGCGCCGTGGCGTCCGTTGAATCTGTCGGGCTCGACGCCCGGCGAGGTCGAGGGACGCATTGCCCTGCCGGTGTTTTCCGCCCCGGAAGCCCGGGACGGAGCTGGCATCGTCCCGGGGCTCGGACGGTCCGGCAGTGCGCTGCGTCTCGCCGCAGGCGCAGACTACACCTACGAAATCGAGACCGGCCCCGGCGCCTTCGACCTTACGTTCGAGCTCCTCCCCACCCACCCGCTTCGCGGCGGCGCGCTGCGCGTGGCGTTCGCGATCGACGGCGGTCCCTTCCACGCCCTCGCGCTTCCGGTCCGCGACGGTGGACCCGAGTGGGCGCAAGGCGTCCTCGCCGGCTTCCGCCCACTCACCACGCGCATCCGCCTTTCGCAACCGGGCGCGCACAAACTCGCCCTCCGCGGCGTCGACGACGGCGTCGTCCTCGACCGCATCACCCTGACTCCCGTTCAGCCATGAAACGATTCGTCCTGCTCGCGCTGGGGTTGTTGGCGTTCACGTCGACCCTCCTCGCCCGCGCCGAAAAGGAAGCCGCGCCCAAGCCGCTCTTCCGCGACCCGGTTTTCGACGGCGCCGCCGATCCGGTCGTCGTCTGGAACCCGCACGCCCGCGCGTGGTGGATGTTCTACACCAACCGCCGCGCCAACGTCCCCGGCCTCTCCGGCGTCGCGTGGGTCCACGGCACCGCCATCGGCATCGCCGAATCGCGCGACGGCGGCGAGACTTGGACCTACGTCGGCACCGCTGACATCGCCCTGCCCCCCGAAGTGGCCGGCCCCTCTGAAAGCGCCACACTTTGGGCACCGGAGGTCGTGCCCGCCGCCACGCCCGGTAACCCAATAGGTTACCCGCATCCGGCACCCTCGACTAACCACGGGACGGAAGCTCACGGGCCGAGTAACCCAATAGGTGACTCGGCTGCCGGGACGCACCACATGTTTCTCACCGTGGTGCCGGGCGTGTTCGAAGACTGGAAGCACCCGCGCCGCATCGTGCACCTGACCAGCGCCGATCTGCGCCACTGGACCTATCGCTCCACGCTCGCTCTCAGCTCAGACCGCGTGATCGATGCCGGCGTGCACCGTCTGCCGAACGGCACCTGGCGGCTCTGGTATAACAACGAGCGCGACGGCAAATCCATCTACTACGCCGACAGCCCCGACCTCGCGACGTGGACTGATCGCGGCAAATGCACCGGCGTCGGCGAGCGGCCGGGTGAAGGTCCCTTCGTGTTCACGTGGCGCGGCCGGCATTGGATGCTCGTCGATCTCTGGCGCGGGCTCGGCGTGTATCGCTCGGATGACTTCGAGCATTGGACGGCGCAAGCGGACAACTTGCTCGCGCAACCCGGCCGCGGCGTCGACGACGGCGTGAACGGCGGACATCCCTGCGTCGTCGTGAGCGGCGACCGGGCGTTCCTGTTCTATTTCACGCATCCGGGCCGAGCCGGCACGATCAAACCCGAGGACAAGGACTCGCTCGAGCTTCGCCGCAGTTCGATCCAGGTCGTCGAACTGCGCGAGAAAGACGGCGTGCTCTCCTGCGATCGCGACGCGCCGACCTACATTGATCTCGCCCCACCCACCGATTCCGTCGCGTGGCCGAACCCGCTCATCACGCAACGCGCCGACCCGCACATCTTCCGCCACACGGACGGCTGGTATTACTTCATGGGCACGGTGCCCGAGTATGACCGGTTGGAGCTGCGCCGCGCGCGCACCATCGAGGACCTCGCGACTGCCGAGCCGAAAACGATTTGGCGCAAACACGCGGCCGGCCCGATGGGCGCGCACATTTGGGCGCCGGAGCTTCATTTCATCGACGGCAAATGGTTCATCTACTTCGCCGCCGGCGCGGCGGAGAAGGTCTGGAACATCCGCGTCTACGTCCTCGAAAATTCCGCCGCCAATCCGCTCGAGGGCGAATGGGCCGAGCGTGGCCAGCTCGACACCGGCTGGCAGTCCTTCGCGCTCGACGCGACCACGTTCGCGCATCGTGGCCACCGCTACCTCGTCTGGGCGCAAAAGGGCATCGGCGAGAAGGAAAACTCCAACCTCTACCTCGCGCCACTCGCCTCGCCGACGCAGCTCGGCGGTCCGCCGGTGTTGCTCTCGCGACCGGAATTCCCTTGGGAGCGCGTCCGCTACGCGGTGAACGAAGGTCCCGCCGTCCTCGTGCGCCAGGGCCGCATCTTCATCACCTACTCCGCCGCCGGCACCGGCGCCGAGTATTGCCTCGGTTTGCTCAGCGCGGACGAGAACGCCGACCTGCTCGACCCGAAATCGTGGACGAAGTCGCCCACGCCGGTCTTCACCACGAGCGAGGCGAATCGCATCTTCGGCCCCGGACACAACTCGTTCACCACCGACACTGACGGCAGCGACTTGCTTGTCTTCCATGCGCGCAACTACCGCGACATCGTCGGCGACCCGCTCAAAGACCCGAATCGCCACACGCGCGTTCAGCGCATCGCATGGCGCGCGGACGGCACACCCGACTTCGGCACGCCCGCGCCGGAAATCCGCTGAGTCTCCCTCCTCTTCATCCCATCGACCGGTGAAATTCCTCTCTCTTTCGTTTTCGCTTCTCGCCGTTGGCCTCGCCTCGGCCACACCACTCACGCTCACGGTCGCACCGCCCGCAGCGGTGACGTCGTCCGGATTCCAGATGGGCACCGCCACCGCGCCGAACGGCGACACGCTCACGCTCGACAGCCACAGCCTGTTGCTCAACGGCCGGCGCTGGACGCCGGTGATGGGCGAATTTCATTACAGCCGCTACCCGGCCGCCGAGTGGCGCGCGGAGTTGGCAAAAATGAAAGCCGGCGGCGTGGACATCGTCGCGACCTACGTCTTCTGGATCCACCACGAGGAAGTCGAAGGCGCTTGGAACTGGTCGGGCGATCGCAACCTCCGCGCGTTCATCGAGGCCGCGGCCGCCGAGAACTTGAAGGTGATCGTCCGCCTCGGCCCGTGGTGCCATGGCGAAGTCCGCAACGGCGGCTTGCCCGACTGGATCGTCGCCCGCGGCAGTTTTCGCACCGACGCGCCAGCCTACCTCGCTGCCACGCGGGCGCTCTACGCGCAAGCCGCCGCGCAATGCCGCGGCTTGCTCTGGAAAGACGGCGGGCCGGTCATCGGCGTGCAGCTGGAGAACGAATACGGCGGCCCCGCGCGGCACCTGCTCACGTTGAAGCAGATCGCCCGCGGAGCCGGATTCGATGTCCCGCTCTACACCCGCACCGGCTGGCCGCAACTGGCGACACCGATGCCGTTCGGCGAGATTCTCCCGCTCTACGGCGTCTACGCGGAGGGCTTTTGGGACCGCGAAACCACCGCCATGCCCGGCCGTTATTGGTCCGGCTTCCACTTCTCCACCCTGCGCACCGATGCGAACATCGCCAATGAAGCGCTCGGCCGGCGCGACGTGCAGGACGCTCCCGACGTCGCGCGTTATCCGTATCTCACCTGCGAGATCGGCGGCGGCATGATGAGCAGCTATCACCGCCGCATCCTCGTCGACCCGCGCGACATCACTTCGCTGACGCTCGTGAAGCTCGGGTCCGGCTCCGTATCGCCCGGCTATTACATGTATCACGGCGGCACGAACCCCTCGGGCCGCACGCCGCTGATGGAAGCGCAAGACACCGCGACGACGAACTGGAACGACATGCCGGTGAAAAACTACGACTTCCAGGCGCCGCTCGGACAATACGGCCAAGTTCGGCCGCACTACGCCTCGCTCCGTCGCCTGCATTTCTATCTGCACGATTTCGGCGCGCGTCTCGCGTCGCTCGGCACCTCGCTGCCCGACGCGCGGCCAAGCGGAAAGGACGATCTCGCCACGCTGCGTTGGTCCGTCCGTGCCGACGACGCGCGCGGCTTTCTCTTCGTCAACAATCACGAGCGCGGCCGCGCATTGCCCGCGAAGCCCGGCGTGCAGTTCACGGTCAACTTCTCCACCGGCGGCTCGCTCACGCTGCCCACCACTCCCGTCGCCATTCCCGAGTCCGCCCACTTCATCTGGCCGCTGAATCTCGACCTCGACGGAGCGGGGACACTCGCGTGGGCCACGGCCCAACCTCTCGCCATCGTCGTTCGCGCCGCCGAGAAGACGTGGTATTTCACAGCCACCACGGGCGTGCCGACGGAATTCGTCTTCCGTGGGGCTCGCGTCGTCGCGCACCGCGGGCGCATCGAGCAACGGGGCGATGGCGTCACGCGCGTCCTCGATCTGACGCCCGGACGCGAACCAGCCATGAGTCTCGATTCCACCACGCGCATCGTCGTGCTCGACGAAGCCGATTCGCTCGCCTTCGAGCGCGATTCGCGCGACGGCTCGGTCCGCTTCGCCTCGCGGCCGACCGAATCGACAGCGCCGCTCGAGATCGAACGCGTGCGCGACGCCGGCGCGCCACGCGCCGTGCCCCTCGGGCGCGCGCCGAAACCGGTCGCCGCGATGCCGACCGACGCCGACTTCGCCGCTGCTGCGGTTTGGCGCGTCAAACTTCCCGCCGGTCTCCGAGCCGAGACGCGCCCGTTGCTGCGCCTTCGCTACACCGGCGACGTCGCGCGCGTATTCGTCGACGGCGAGTTGGTGAACGACGACTACTACAACGGAGCGCCGCTTGAGATCGGACTCTGGCGCCACCCGGCAGCGCTGCGCGGTGCCGAAATCACCGTGGCAATCCTGCCCCTCGCGCGCGCCAGTGTCAGCGGACCGACTCCTCGAATCTATTTTTCAGCGCCCGCCGCGTTGCCCGCGTTCGGCGATCGCGAGGCCGTGGCCGAGTTGCAGGCGGCCGAGTTGATCACGACCGCCAACGAGGAAAAATAGCGCGGGCGGCCAGCCGGCGCGGAGGCCGACGGCCACTTTTCCCTCGAACCGACGGTCTCCGCGGCTCAGCCGCGTGGCAACTGGTCGCCAACAAGCGCGAGACACTGCATCGCGGCGAGGCCCCATTGCGCCGTGTCGTTGGTCGACACGCCGAGCGCTTCGTCGACTGGGCGCAGGACGGCCGGCCCCTCGATGCGCTTCGTCTCGTTGCGCGGACGGTTGCGGATTGGGCGTCCGCCCGGGCCGGGCGGATTGAGGAACTCGCTCCAGGCGCGCGCGGCCAGCGCCGCGTCGCCCGTCTGCACCGCGGCGAATGCCGTGAGGCGCGAGTGACCTTGTTCGAGGTTCGTGCCGGCGAGCGGCGCGCCAAAACGCGCGGCCTGCTCCTCCTTCGGCGCATTGTAGAGGCGGCAATAGTCGAGCCACGCGGTCTTGAACTCGGGCACCTCCGGCAGGAGTTGCACGAGTTCCGCGCAGACTTCGACGAGGCCGAACACCGCCGAGAGGTGCGACACGACCGGCTTTTCGAAGGTCGAGCGCGCAAACGCCCCCGTTGCCAGCTCGAGCCGGGCGCCACCGGTGAAGAATCCGAGCGGCTGCGACGCAATGGTCCGCATGCCGGCGAGGAGCCGCTCGCGCATCTTCGGATCCGCGGTGCGCTCCCACTCCGTGAGCCACGCGCCGGCCAGCGAGCCCCAGTCGGTGCCGAAGCCGGCGTAGACTTCGCGCGCGTTGGGATCGGGCGCAGTCACGCGGTCCTTCGCGACCTTGCGGTTCGCCTGTGTCGTCGCGAGCGCGCGCGCCGCCTCGATCTGTTCACGCATGAGATCGCCGACGCGCTCGTCGCCCGTGAGATAGTAATAGAATCGCCGGTTCAGCGCCGTGCTGATGCGCAGCTGTTTCGCGCTGCAACCCCAGTGAAGGACGTTGTGCCGCGAGCCGAGCGGCGCGAAACGCCCGAGGTGGTGCACGTCGACTTCGCCGGTGTGCCGCGTCATCGCCTCGGCAAAACGGAACACGTCGGCGCGTCCGGTGCGGAGGAAATAGAACCACAGCCAGAGATCGGTCGAGAGTTCGGAGTTGTCCCACGCGAAGCCGCCGACGTCGTATTTCCACTCGTGGCGGTCGGCATCGTAACTGTGCATCACGTCGCCGTAGTTCCAGAAACCATACCAGCGGCGATTCTCGCGTTCCTGCTGGTAGAAGCCGAACAGCCAGCTCAGGCGATCTTCGATCCGCGCCTTGCCCGGGTGAGTGCGCTCGACCGGCGCCCAGAGATTGCCGAACACCGCGCAGCGGTGCAGGTGCTCCGGCGTCGTCACGAGCACAGGCGGATTGCGCACGATGTCGGCGAATTCGACGAGGCGTTCGCGTGTGGGCGTCGCGGCCACCGGGAACAGAAAGAGTTCGCTGGTCCGCGCGACGCCCTCGGGCTTGTCGAAGCCCGGCTCGTAGTCTTCGTAGGTGATCTCGAGTCCCTCGAGTTGCTTCTCGTAAGTGTCCTGCCCCATCCCGTCGTGGTAGCCGCGCAAATCCATCGCGGCCGCGTCCGGCGCCCACAGCCACGCGGTCAACTCGGCAACCTCGCTCGTCGCCCCACGCACGTCGAGCTGCGCGGGGTAGCTTTGCCAGAAATTGCGAATCCCCATCGCGAGGCCGCCCGCCGGCGTGCCGACGTAAGCGAGTCCGCCCGCGCGTTGCCCGCGCGCCGGGGTCAGCCACGTGCGACCTTCCTGCGTGCGCTTGCGAATCTCGAAGCCGTCGCAGCTCGACTGAAAGAGCGTCCAGTCCGCGTAGGCGGGCACGTATTTCAGCAGTTTCGGGATGGCAGGATGCCAACTGCTCAACGGCGGCGTGGCCGCGCCAGCCAGCTGCGCCTCGCGCACTTCGCGGCCGGGATCGCGCCGCAAGCCGGTGATTCCGCGCACCGCCTCGGCGAACAGACCCGCGCCCTGACCGGAGAAGCGCACATGGCGGTCGTGCAACTCACCGTGCATCGGCACCTCGAAACGCACACCAAGTCCGCGGATGAAATCACGGTTCTCATCGCCGTCGTGCACGATCGTGTGCAGCAAGCGGATCGCCTCGCCGCCCGCGTGGAAATAGAGCCGCACGACGAACGGTAACCATGCCCGGCCAGCGCGCGCGTGCTTGCCCTCGATCTTCACGACGGCGCGAATCGGACCGGGTTGCTCAAGCGTGACGCGCTCGATGGCCCCGTTGAACTCCTCGCTCACGGGCGCGCCAGCGCGATCCTCACGGAGACAGACCAGACGTCCCGCGCGCGCGACCTCCGCGCCGCCGCGGACGAGCGAAGCAACGAGTCGGTCGCCGGCCTTGTTGATGCGGCAAGTCACCGCGCCGGTGTCCACCGTGATGCTCGTGGCGTCTTCGTTGACGCGCAGAGGGGCTGCGGGCGCGGCTGGTTGCCCCGCCGTGATTTCGAGGCCGTCCGGTGCGATACCCGCCGGAAGCGCGTGCGCGGTCCATTTCAGCGAGCCGTCCGGCCACGTGGCGAGCGGCCAAGTTTGGCCGGGGAGATTTGCGCCGCCTGAGTCGACCAGCGCGAAGCTCGTGCCGGCCGCATGCACGCCGCGAGGCCACGCCACGCCCCACGTCGCGCCGGGAAAATACCTCGGCGGCGCACCATCGAGCCAGCGCACGGGAGCGGTGCCGGGCTTCAGCGGAACGGGTGCCGGCCCAGTGGGCGGTGGCAGTGACTCGGCCTGAAGCTGCGAGACGAGATTGAGCGCGGCGGCGCCGAGCACGGTGCTGCGCACGAATTCCCTGCGAGTGAAGTGTGCCATGGGGTTGGGGATATTCCGCGTGGGGACGGCGCGGGGAGAGGGTGACGCCGGCACTATGAACGAGGTCACGCCGTTTGCCGGAGCTTAAAATTCGGACCGTCCGAGGAATTTCGTTGAATCGCCCGCTTGCTGTGGCTCCTTGAAGTCAGCCGTCCCCAATGGCCACTCCCACCCTGCGAACCCTGGCCCGCGAACTGGGCCTCTCCCGCACCACGGTATCCGACGCGTTGCGCGGCTCGCCGCGCGTGAAGCCCGAGACCGTCGAGCGCGTGCGCGCCGCCGCCAAAGCCGCCGGCTACGACCGTAATCCGCTCGCCGGCGCGGTCATGTCGTTCCTGCGCCGCTCCTGCGGGCAGCAATTCCGCGGCGTGCTGGCGGTCATCGAAATCGTCGCCGACAACCAGACGGAAAACGCGAAGCGCTACAACGACGCCGTGTTCCAGGGCGTGTCCGACAAGGCGGCGCAACTGGGCTTCAAGGTCGACCGCTTCCAGATCGGCGCGGCGGGACTGAAGCTCAACCGGCTCGACTCGATCCTGCTCACCCGCGGGATCAACGGCCTGATCGTGCTGCCCGCGGCGGGTTTTCCCGACCTCACCGGCCTCAGCTGGTCGCGCTACACGGCGGTCTACGTCGACTACTTCGTCGACAGCCCGCCGATGCACTGCGTGTGCTCGGACCACTATCGCTCGATGATCGGCCTGTTGCGCGAATTGCACGCGCGCGGGTTCCGTCGGCCCGGCATGTTCATCGAGACGTCGCTCGACGAGCGCCTGCACTTCCGCTGGGAAGGCGCGTTCCTCGCCCTGCAACACTACCTGCCGGAAATTTCCAAGGTGCCGATCCTCCGCGCGGAGGGCGTGAACTTCGAGGTGTTCCGCCCGTGGTTCGAGCATTACAAGCCCGACGTCGTGCTCGGCCACTTCCCGGACGCGCTGGCGTGGATGAAGCGCTGCGGCGCGAAGGTCCCGCGCACCCACAGTTTCGTCTGCCTGAATTCACTCCGCACCGACGGCAGCTGCGCCGCGTTGGATTTCCAAGCGCCGCAACTCGGCGCCCGCGCGACGGAGCTCGTCACCGGTCACCTGATGCACAGCGAATTCGGCATCCCGCCGCAGCCGTCGCTGACGACGATCCCCGCCCGCCTGACCGAAGGCCCGACACTGCGCACGCGCGAAGCGACCACCGCGACGGCAGCGTCCCCGCGCCGACGCAAGAGCGTCACGGCCGGCGCCTGATCTCCGTTAACCGGACCGAGCTCCAAGTGGAGCAAAGCGCCGTCACCTCGCGCATGGCCACGCTGCGGAAGATGCGACTGGCCTGCACGCCATCCAGTTAGCGCGGCGCACGCCATCCGTCCCGATTGAGTCAGGCGCGGGGCGGGGCGAAGCCTCCGCGGTTAGCGGCTTTTCTCGTTCCTGACCTGATCAAGCGCGCGGCGAAACTCACTCCGGTCGGCGTGTCCCGAGAGATGAAATCGCCGGACGAATTGGCTGACGCTCGCCGGTTGCCCCATCTGTAGTCGCTGCGCGAGCCAGCCGTTGCTCACCGACGTCGCTTGCTTCATCGCCGCCGCCACTTCGACCTTTTCGCGCGCCGAATACTGTTCCGGCAGCTTGTTTAATTTCACCCCGAGGACCCGGGCGACCTGCTGCAGTTTCTCCTCCCACACCTGCGCGCGCGCCTCGGCCAACGCCTCGCGATCGGCTCCGAGCAGTTCGAACCGGCTCCCTTTCGCGTCCGCGCTGGGTAGGTTCTTCTTCAACTCGCGCCGGAACTCGTCGGAGCCGACCACCCAGCCGCGACTGAGCCGGCCGAATCGCTTTTCACGCAACTTAAGATCCTCCTCGGCCAAGTGCGCGAGATAGGCGTGGTAACGCTTCCAGCCTGCCGCCGTGTCCGGCAACTGCCCGCTTTGCGCGAGAATCGTCTCCGACACCAGACAGCGCGGACGCTCGCGTTGCGGAAAATGATGCAGGCTGCTCCAGCGGTGGCGGGCCAGATCGTCCGCCGGCACGGCCTTCGCGCGCACCGGATTCAAATGGATGTAGTGAGCCAGCTCTCGCGTGATGCGCGGGCTGCCGTAGGCGCAACGATTCGCCGTGAAGACCCGGCGGATGCGCTCCGTCAGTTCGCGGTTCTCGCGTTCACGCCGACTTGGTTCACGCCGGCGCCTCAGCCAATCGTAATAACCGCTGCGCGAGACCAGCAACGCCTCGCACAGCCAGGCCACGTTGTAGGAGCCGCTCATCTGGGCAATCCGGGCATACCTCTTGTCGGCGGTTCGGAGAGGATGCCCAGCGATTTTTTTAGGACTTCGCGCTGCTTGAGCAGTTTCGCGTTTTCGGCGCGCAGACGTTCCACCTCGGCCTGCAACGCCTCCACGGTTGGCTGAGCCGCTGCACCGCTGCCACCTTGGCCGCACTGCGGCCACTGCTCCGCCACAGCTTCAGCGCTTCGCGCTTATACTCGGCATCGTAACGAGCATGCCCGCCACCGGACCTGCCCACATGGGTGTTTTTCATCAGGGACTCTTTCGTTTTGTCCCCAACCCCGCGTCCGTCAAATCAGGGTAACCTCAAGGTCTACCCTAGCGTCGCAGCCGCCCAACTCGCCAGCTTCGACTACCTGTATTTGCGAGCGCCGCGTTGATAAGCCGCGCGCGGTCACGTCCCTAACATTTAACAAATCGGGGGGGCCTCGCCTCGAGATCGATCTGCCATAGCCCGAAGCGCCGAAGCACACTTGGCCAAACCTCGTTCTGAAACTTCACGTGAGGTGGATTGTCTGGGCCAACGATATAGTTGCGCAGGCGCTTTCGGGGAAGACGGTAAACTTGGTCTGCCCCTTTCGAGCGTGGACAACGTCCATCTCGACACCTTAGGGCGCCGGGTTTGGCTTCAATTGGAAATGCGGGCGCTGCGAGCGGCGCTGCAGACCAAAGAGGAACGTAGCGAATCTGCTTCTTCCCGCAGAATTCGCACTCGTCGTATTCGCCGAAAGCGCGGCCTTCGTCCAACTGAAGGTCGGCGACCGCCGCAAGACCCCATCCCTTGTGCGGCACTCCGGGTTGGGTGTTCACCGGCATCGGCGGAAATTCAAGTTGAACCGGCTAGGCCTCCCAATCGAAATTCTCCGAACATAGCCGGTTTGAGTCGCGTGGCTTTACTTGCTTCGAGATGAACTCTGCTGCCTTGGCTGGTGCGGAGGAATTCAGGTTGCCGAGGACAGCAGGTTCAGGGGCGGGAGTTCTTGTTGCCGCGTTCGGATGGTAAGCAGCACGTGCAATGCGTCACCTCTGCCGCGAGAAGCTTCACCGTGCGTCATTTTCCAAATCGCCTGGCACGCTGCCCGCGATTGGTTGCCGCATTCCCTCACCGTGCTTTGGTTGGCTCGTGGGGTTCACTTATTCTTCGATTCGCGTGCCTCGTCGCCCGCAATTGGGTGCCGCGTTAGTCCGAATCCGCGATTTGAAGGATGGAGCCGGTAGCAATCACCCTGTCTTCTCGAAGACTAAAAGAATCTCCAACCCTCAGCCGGTCCATCACGGTGTCCGGCCGCAGGAAAAAGATTGGCACAGTAATTTTCTGCCCGGGCCAAACATCCCCATGGTTTTCAAGAACAATCCCGCAATCGTGGGCCTCCCCTGAATGCTCGAATATGCAGCCAAATACCGGCCTTACGATGGGGGATTTTCGACCGCCGTCCTCAGTTTTAAGAAACTGCAGCTCGGCTAGGATATCTGTGCGGGTATGCTTCATTTTAACCTCTTTTCCCTACGCCCGCGCCCCCTGCTCGAATTGTAGGAAGTTTAGGAGGCAGCGGTGTTGCCGGCAACGCCGTGGGCGGAGCTAACTTCGGCAGCTGCTCCGTGGGGACCACGACCGCCGGAATTCCACGGTCAACGGAAGCCCGAAGCAAGGGATTTTCGACTAACGTTGTTGGTGCATCAGTGCGGATGATCGTGTAAGGCCCCTCATATAGACCCGTGCCGTAAGTCTGTCGGGCATACGAGGCGGCGCCCTCAGCTGAGGTCGAAAAATACTTTACCTCGGTTCCCATCGGATTTCGGAACGTTTGGGTGGCCGCTAAGTCCGCCGCCTCAGCCGGAGAGACCGCACGGTAAAGCGGAGTTGTGCTACTTGCCGCTTCCGAAGAAATCGTCAACGTGCGCGAGGCCGAACCCAATGAGCTGAGTATGGGTGCCGCCTCAATCACTGCCGCCGAGCCCAGATTCATCATTCCTTCTGCGCCAAGTTGGAAGGAATAGGACGATACATCGACGTTGGACTGAACGGCTGCGCCGATCGCACGTCCGCCCAGCTCTGGGCTGACAGCAAAGGCAAGTGCAACACCAGCCCCGTAAAGCGAGTCCCGTCCGGAGCCGTAATTTTGCCCGTCGCTGAAAGTGTAGTCAACGAACCTCAGCGAACCGGGCGTCGTGGACGGAGTCATCGCCAGGTTCCTCATGCTACTCGCAAGCTGACTACTTATCGTCGACAGATTGGCTGCAGTGACTGACTGCATCGCTCCCTGCATTGCCGCGAGGGAGTTCGAGATTACCGCAGCGGCGAACGCCGCGTTCATAGCGGCCCGCTCACTTGACGTAGGCGTGTGAAAGCTCCCATCGGATCCGATGATAACATCCATGAACCCCATATCGTTTCGATCGCCTGAACCGGTGAGGGCCGTAGAGCCAGTGAACTGATCAATCCCCCAACCAACTCCGGTGCCGCCATCGACGTCTTTGGTATCCAGGCCCAACCTGTCCCAAGAGTTCACGCCATTATTTCGACAGAACGCGTAGAGATTCAGTCCGCCCTGCTCCTCGCTCGGGTCGCGGTTCACGAACCGACCTAAGCTCGGGCTGTAATATCTTAGGCCGTAGTAGACCAGACCCGTCTCGTTGTCGGTGTATTTGGTGGAGAAACGGAACGGGTTGGACTGTGCGACCGGGCCTTCGGCACGGAGCGTCTCGCCGAATGGGCCGTATTCGTAGAGGGCGGAAAAGGCCCCCGTCGCCGGGTTGACCAGTCCGCCGAGATTGCCGTTGGCGTCGTAGACGACGGCATGCGCGCCCTGCCCGAAAAGCCAAACCTGCAAGAGAGCTCCCACGCCGCCCGAACGCACGAGGTCCCCGACAACATCGAGACCCCAATGGTAGGCACCGGCAAGCGTCAGCGTGCTGCCGGAGACGGTGTATTCGGCGATGAGATTCCAGCCGTCGTAGATGAAGCGGCGCTCGCCTTGGAGCACCCAGCCGGAGCTCCACGTGAAGGCTTGTTTGGAAACTCGGCGGCCTTGGTGGTCGTAGGTAAAGACGAAACGCTGGTTGGGCGCGCCGAGCGAGGCGGCAACGGCGGTGGTCTGGATGGAGACGAGTCGATTCTCGGCGTCCCAAGTGTAGTCCCATTGCTCGTCAGAGGTGAGGTTGCCGTCGAAGTCGTATTGGTAGGTTTGTCCGGTGCGGGCTAGGTAGACGCCGCGCGTGTTGCTACCACCGTAGGAGCTGGCGGTGGTCAGGCTGAGCCAGAGCGCGGCGGTGGCGTTGTTGGCGCAGAAGGCGGTGGAAAAGTATTCGCCTTGGCGGGCGACGCCGGTGGCGGATCCGTTGACCGATACGGTGGCGGCAGCGGGGGCGAGTCCGGTGACAGCGACCGAGCCGTGCGGACTGCGAGTGGCGATCTGGTTGAGGGGACTGCTGGTGTAGCCGGTAGCGTGGCTGTCCACGGACGAACTGATGCGGTTGCCGATATTGTCGAAGCTGAAGCCGTAGTCGCGTTGGCCGACGGGCTGCGAGAGGTCGGTCGGATTGGTGCCGTGGTAGCTCTTGGCGGAGGTGACTTCGGAGCGGTCGTCGTAGGTCCATTTGGTGACGAGGCCGCCGCCGATGTAGCGATTGAACATGTTGCCGGATTGAATGAGCTCGGTGCGGCGGAGCAGGCTGTCGTAGGCGTAGTCGAACTTGGCGAGGGTGGCGGTAGAGAACTTCGTCTCCAGCACATCGAGGTTGTCAGCGTTGGTGAGATAGGTGCGAGTCTGCGTCCAGCCGGAGGCGGTGTCGGCAATGGAGGCCAGCAGCGTGGAGTTGGGGGTATAGGCGTAGTTGAAGGTCGTCCCGTCGGCGCTGACCGCGTTAAGACGGCCGTAAGAGTCGTAGCCGTAGCTGGAAGTGATGTCGGTGCCGGTGCCGCTCGCACCGCTGAGAGAGTAGCCTTGGTAGCGGCCGACGACGCCAGAAGTCTGGTAGCTTCGGGAGAGGACACGACTGGCGAAGGTGCTCGGAAGCGTCTCCGACGTCGGCAACATGGTCGTGGCACCATAGGCGAATGATCGCGTGCCGGTGGCGTCGGTGACGGTGGCGGTTTGGCCGAGGCGGTTGTGGGTGTAGCTGAGGTCGGGCGTGGAGTCGGAGTAATCGAGGCCGGTTTGCTCGCCGGTCACGGCCGAATAAGAATACGTGGTCGTGACGTTGCGCGCCCACGTGCGGGTCTTGAGCTGGAGACGGGCGTCGTAGGTGTAGCTGACGGTTTTGTTGGCGGCGTCCGTCTTGCTGGTAAGGGTGCCAGTGGCGGGGTCGTAGGCCCAAGTGGTGAGGTCGGCGGGGCCGGCGGTGGCGGGCCAGGTGGGCTGGCCCCAGTCGCTGCCGCCACGGAAGGTGGCCATCGCGGTGCGTTCGCCATAGGCGCTGTAGTCGTAAGCGACCGGGTAGGTGGTCGCGCCCCATTGGGTGCCGATTTCGCCGCGTGCGGTGTAACTGAAGTAACGGGTCTTGCCCTGCGCATTGGTCTCGGCGGTGAGGCGGCCGGTGGCGGCGCTGTAGGTGTAGCTGGTCTGGTTGCCGGCGGTATCCTTCTTGAACTGCACCTTTCCGGCGGCGCCGATGTTGCCGTTGGGATAGTAGGCGGTCTCGGCGTTGCCGGTGCGGGGATCGACTTCGCCGATGAGGCGGCGGAAGTGGTCGTAGGTGTAGCTGTAGGTGAGATTTTGCGCGGTCTGCTTTTTGAGGAGCAGGCCGTTGCGGGTCCAAGTGATGTCGTCGACTGAGGAGCCGGGCACGTCGGTCGTGACGGTGACGAGGCGGGCCGGGCGATTGAGCGTGGTCGTGGCAACGGTGGCGTTGCCGAAGAGGTCGTAGTTGTGCGCCTGTAGAAACGCGATTCCGCCAGCGTAGTTGCCGCCGGCGTAGGGCAGCAGGCGGGTGAGCTGCTTGGATTGCTGAAGCGGCGTGGCGCTGTTGTCTTGGTTGTAGACGTAGTTGAGGGTCTGCGTCCACCATGCGCCACCGGCGCTAACGATAGTGGTTTCGGACTTCTGGATCCGGTCCATCGAAGCGAGGTCAAGCTGGCCGTTGGCATTCACGTCCAAACCGGAGAATTCGAGTTCGCCGAGGGCGTTGTAGGTGTAGAGGGTGTTGGCGAGGTTGGTTTGCTCGAGCCGGACGAGCTGGCCGAAAGTGTTGTAGACGGAGATTTTGTTGAAGGTGATGCCGGCCAGCGTGGTTGGGCGCTCTTCGCGGGTGCTGCGACCGAGCCAATCGCGATAGGATTTCACCCAGCGAGGAGAGCTGGCGGTGGCGAGGTTGGTTTGCTGGATAACGGAGCCGCCGGTGCCGATCGACTTGCTACAATGCTCGGCGACGATGGCGGTGCCGGTGACGGAGGCAGTCGAGCCGTCGCGCAGGCGGCTGACGACTTTCGTCGCGCCGCCGGGCAACGTGGCGGTGACGGTGCGACCGGCGTTGGTGTAGGCGTAGGTGGTGGAAAGGCCGTCCTCAGCGGTTTCGGAAACGAGCTGACCAGCGAGATTGTAGGAGGCGCTGGACACACGGCCGGGCTGGTTGTTCGACGCGAGAACGGCGGTCTGGGTGACGCGACCAAGAAGGTCCACGGTATAAACCGTGCGGAGCGCGGGTTGCCCGGGCCAAATCGGCGTCTCGCCGGGCTGACCCAACTCTTCGCGCTCGGTGACTTGGTTGAGCGCGTTGTAGGTGTATTTGGTGATAGTGCCGTCGGGTCGCGTTTCCGCGCGGAGCCGGCCGGCGACATAGGTGCCGCTCCAGAGTTCGCCGGTGTGGGTCTGCTTCGAGGCAAGTGTGCCGTCGATGTTGTAAGCGCGCTTTTCCCAGCCGATGAGTTGGAAACTGGTGCCGCCGACGAAGACGTAGGTGAGGTTCAGCACCGGGCGGGCGAACACGTCGTAGATGGTCTGCGTGCGGAGCGATTTGAACGGCACCATCCACACGGGATCGATCGCGGTGGTGGAAATCGTATCGGTCGTAAACTGCACCGCTCCCATGCCAGGATTGGTCGAGGCACCCGTGAGAAAAGTGTCGCAACGCGCGCTGCCGGCTCCGGGAGCGAAACCCGTTTGCGACCACTGCGTGGTGCTTTCGGTGTAGTCTGCGTAGGTGCCGGTGTGGTAACTGGCGGAGGTGCGGGTGCCGTCGGGATTGGTCTGCGAGTAGAGTTTGCCGGCGTAGTCGGGGTTGGCCCACGATGCGAAGGTGCGCGTGACGGTGGTTTCGTAGGCGGAGGCGCCGGAGTAGGCGCGCTGGGTGCGGGTGACAATGGGCGCGTCGCCACTGGGCCAAACCGAGTAGGCGGTGGAAAGGCTTATGGGCAGCGGATCGAAAACGGGGAACCCGTTAGAGGGGTCGACTGTGGCCGTAGGCGTCGCGTAGTAGACGCGGCCAACGGAGGTTGCGCCAACCTGGGTTTCAACTCCGGCAAGCTGGGACAGGAAGCTGAGGCCGGGAACGATTTGCACATTCGCATTCGTGGCGATGCTCTCGGCGGCGTAGGCATAGGACATCACTTGCGCGGTGCCGGAAGTTTCGCTCGGCGCATCGTCCCACGGACGGAGAATTTGCTTCAGTTGGCCGTAGCGCGCGGAGTCCTCGTAGTAGGAGTAGGTTTCCCACGAACCGTCGGGACGGGTGATTTTCTTGAGCTTGCCGACGCTGGCGCTGCCGGGTGACCAGTAGACCGCGCCGACGTTGTAGTAGGAGTAGCTACCCGCATGGTAGTCGTAGGTGGTGGTGAGCGCCGCGCCCTGCGGGTCATTGACTTCGCTGGTGATTTCCGTGCCCCACGGAAACGTCTGAAAGGTCCGCTGCACTTTGCTGACGGTCCCGACAGTAGTGGTTTCGGTCCACTGGCCACTGGAAGGCGTGGTGGCGACGACCACGACATCGCGCGCGCCGTCGGCCTGGGACATGACGAGCGCGTATTGGCCGGCGCGGAGCTCGCGCTTGATGATCCAATGGTCGGTTTTGGTGGCGGGATTGCCGGCGTCGTCGAGATAGGGCTGGGTGCGTTTGAGATCGATGCCGTAGGCGGGATCTAGCGTGCTACCGTTGGGATTCGGATTGCTAACTTCGTAGGTCACGAAGGGCGTCGCGCCGTTGACGTTCGGCACGTGGTCGGTGTCGGCGGTGATGCCAGTTATCCACGTGTCTCCCGTGTAGAACTTGATCGAATAACCGCGATTGGCACCGCGCTCGATGATGACGACGACGTTGTCCGCGTCGATGTATTTGAGCGACCCGTCGGCGTAGGCGGCAGTGTAGATGCCTTGGGCCACTGAGCCGTCGTAGCTCAGCGAAGAGTTCGAGAGGAGCGCGTCGTCGAACTCGCGCTGCCACCAGCGGACTGCGCCTGCCCAATTGCCGTCGGGCATTGCGCCGAGGCTGATGCCCCAGTTGACCTTCGGTTGCAGAGAAGGATTGGTGCCGTAGCCGGCGGCGAGCGAGAAGAGTCCGTCGGCGGGGGTGAGCGTGAGGTTCACGCTGTAGCTGATTGAACCCTGCGCGCGGAAGGTGGTGCGCGGCGAGAGCGGACAATACGGCCGACCGATCTTTAGGACATAACCCGCCGGCACGTCGAATTGGATGTCGGCCCAGTCGTAATCGCCGGCGGAAAATTGAAAACTGTAGAGCTGACCTGGCTTCACCGAGAAAGCGAAGTTCGCGCCGTCGGTCGTCGTCGCCTTGTTGGGGCCGTTGTCGGGCGCCACGTCGAGAACGCGAGTGCCAGGTGACGAGGCTGCGGCCGCGTTCATGTAGTAGAGGCCGTTGACGCGGAGCTTGCCGCGAACGCCGAGCAGAACTTCGTTTGGCTGGTAGGGCTTGATCTGCGCGAAAAGGGTGGCGCCGGGCAGCAACGCGAGCAGCGCGCACCGCGCGAGAAGGAGGAAAATCGAGCGGCTCATTTGGTGTCAAGCCGCAGGCCGGTGGTGAGCTGTTCCTCGATGGCGCGCAGTTCGCCGAGCTTCTGCTGCTCCAGCGCTTGCACGCGATCGCGCTTGCGTGCGGACTTCGTCTCCTTCGCGGCGCGCCGCGCGTCATTGCGGGCGGTAATCAGTTCCAGCATGAGGTCGTTTTTCTGGGCCTGGAGTTTCCTCATTTCTGCTGGAGCGAGGCGGACGAAGCCGGCCGGCACCGGCTGGGGGCGCTCGGCAGAGGAAGCGACCGGAGATTTGGATTGGGCCAATGCGGCCACTGCAGTGCATCCTAACACGAGGAGGCGGAGCCATGTTTTCATCGCAGAGAAAAGGTGAATGGGAAGAAGACGGACCGCGCCGCAGCTCAGAGCGGCGTAAAGACGACGAATGACGCGGCGGTGGTGACGTTGAGCGTGGCCGCAGGGGACTCACTTCCATCGGTGGCAATGGCACGCACACTGTAAGCATACGGTGTGCTCGGCTGGGCGTTGAAATCGCTGAACGCCGTGCTGTTCCAAGGAGAACTGTTGAGCTTAGCGCCGTTCCGATAGACGTTGTAGCCGGTGGCCCCGGAAACAGATGTCCAACTAAGCGCAACCTCATAGGAGAGACGGTTGACCGCTTGTAGGTTGGCGGGAGCGGACAGACCGCTAACGGTGAAGACGATCCACTGATCGACGTAGTTGTAGCCGGAAGTGTCGACCACGCGCACCTGCCACGTGTATGGGCCGGTTTGCGTCGGGGTGTAGCTTTGCGAACCCGGTTGCTGGTTGCCAAGCGACTCCAAGGTGCCGTCCGGCCGCCAGATCGTGCCGCCGATCCAGCCAATGCCGAAGTTCGCGAAGCCGGCGCGCGTGAGCGTCACTGGAACGCCGACTGTAGTTGTGGTGGGTGCGACCGACGAACTCGGTGAAATCACGGCCGCAGTCACGTTCCACGTCAGTGTTTTGGTGTCGGTGCCCGCCGCGTTGGCGGCGCTAATGGTGGAAGAATAAGTGCCGCCGGTGGTCGGGAAAAACGTGACGAAGCCGGTGGAGGTGTTGAATCCCGCCGATCCCGGCGGCAATCCGCTCAGGCCGAAACTCGTTGGGCTGTTGGTCGCGGTAATCTGGTAGCTTGTATTGAAGCCCTGATTCACGTTCATGCTCAGCTGGGAGGTGATGACCGGCACGGGACTTGGAACTCCGATCGCGTAAACGTAATCGCCGCTATACCAAGGGCGGCCGTCCATCACTTGCACGCGCACGTAATGCGTTCCGGCTGAAGTCACCGTGAAACTCGCCCAGCCCTCGGCAGGCGAACGCCATGGATCGAGCCAGCCGTGAATCTGAGTCCAACCCGACTCGCCGGGACGCTGGATGTAGACATTGATCGCCAGAATCAGCGGCATGTATCCCGCGTTCCAGTCGTTGCCATCCGAGTTGTCGGAGTAGTTTCCGTGTGTCCCGACACCAATGCTCACCGACTGTCCCACCGTGGCCGTAGGCGGCACACTGATCCAATCCACCGTCGGCGGCGTGACCAAGTCGGCCCGCGCGCAGAGGAATGCAATGACCAGTCCGCCTAGGACCGTCCAAAGTCGTGCGCCTTGCATGGCTTTCACTCCTTGGGGTCGATGATGCCGAGAATGGTCGTCGCCTTGCCGGGCAACGCTCCGTCAAATTCAAGGAGGACGACAAACCTGCCGGACTTAGTCGTCGAACCGGGCGCCACCTTCACATTCCATTCCGTCGGCGAGAGCTTTTCCAAAACCGCCGAGCTGTTACCGAGCGCTCTAGCGTTCTTTGGTGTTACCGTGTTCGCCACGACCGTGAGCTTAACCGTCTTGGCGGCAAGTGTCTCCCCCGCCGCCCAGTGCAGTTCTCGCGTGGACAACTGCACGACGGTCTCGCGCGCGATTCTCAGATGAACTTCCTTGATGCCTTGGTCGGTTAAGACGCGAACCGCATCGATATCTCCGTCCGTGTTGTCGGCCGCGCTGTAGACGATGGAAATCGCCTCCTCCTTGCCGGCGGGAATCGTGCTAGGGAAATCCGCGATGAAGACGCCGCGCGTCGCTTGCACGCCGAGGACCTTCATCACCTTCTCTCCACCGTTCTTAAACGGCATCAGAAGCACAGTGGTGTCACGCTGGTTCCACTTCAGCGAGATTTCATAAACGGGCGGTAGCGGCTGGCCATTGACCAGCGGAGAAACCACTGCGCGTAATGGCACATCCGCCGGCGGAACCGAGACGGATTGAGCAATACCGGATAGAGCGAACAGAGTCGCTGACACGCAAACAAGGGGAGTCCTCATAGGGAATGAATCACGCCGCCGGTGGCCCCCTGCTGCGATAGAACTCACAATCACGAATCTTGAGTCGTTCGCTCAAGGACATTCGGGACAGATCACTCAAAATAAGGATCGCTTCGGCAGCCGTGAAAGGTCTGAAGTGGCCTCGAATTTTTGCGCCGCCGAGAGGGTTAGTCTGGGCCAAGAAAGGCCCCAGACATGAAGAGCAAGAGATACACGACAGAAGAGAGGATCCGGATTCTGCGCGAAGCCGATGCCGGCGGGCACACGATCGCGGAGCCGTGCAAGGAGAAGAACATCCCGGAGGTGACGTTCCACCGCTGGAAGCGCGAGTTCGGGATGATGGAAGTGAACGACGCGAAGCGAATGAAGGAGTCGGAGCGGGAGAACACCGAACTGAAGAAGATGCTGGCGGACTCGCTGCTGGAGAATCGGGTGCTGCGCTTCGTGAACGAAAAAAATTATGAGCCCGGGGCACAAGAAGCAGATGGTGCAGGCGGTGATCGCCGAGCGCCTGTGCTCCGGGCGCCAGGCGTGCCGGTTCCTGCGGCTGGCGCGGGCCACCTGGTGGTATCGCGCCGGGGAGCGCAGCGAGCGCCAGCAGCAGCTGGTCGCCCGCGGCCACGCGCTGTCCGAGCGACATCCGCGCTACGGCTACCGACGCATCGCGGCGATGTTACGCGACGAGGGTTGGTTGGTGGGCAAGCGCCAGGTGCAGCGACTGCGGCGAGCGGAAGGACTGCGCGTGCCACCGACCAAACGCAAGTTGGCGCGGCGCGGCCACTCGACCGGGCTGCCGACCCAGGCGACGCACCGCGGGCACGTCTGGACGTGGGACTTCATCGCCGACGCCACCGTGCGCGGCGGCGCCCTACGGATGCTCACGGTGCTCGACGAGTATACCCGCGAGTGCCACGTCCTGCGGGCCGACCGGGCCCTGAAGTCCGGAGACGTGATCCGGCTGGTGAGGGACGCCATCGAGCAGCACGGCGCCCCGGAGTATATCCGCTCGGACAACGGTTCGGAGTTCATCGCCAAGGAACTCCAGCAGTGGCTGGCCGATCAGAAGATCCGGACCATCTACATCGAACCGGCCAGTCCTTGGCAGAACGGGTTGGTGGAATCCTTCCACGGACGCTTCCGCGACGAGTGCCTCAACCGCGAGCAGCTCTGGACGCTGACTGAGGCTCGCATCGTCATCGAGGACTTCCGCATCGACTACAACACCCGCCGGCCGCACAGTCGGCTCGGCTATCGCAGCCCCGCGCGTTACGCCGCCCAACTTACCGCTGTCCCGACTCCGGTCGGCCTCCCGGCCTCCCTCCGTCGGGACAGCTGCAACGACAACCGTAAGCGTCGCTTCGGGTGCCTCGTAGATACGGTAGTTCCGAGGTGATAAGGTCGGTGGGTGGCAAATACGGTATCTACGGAATTGGTGCACCATGGTGAGAGGCGCGATCGTGCCGGACGCCGGCGCGTGCCGCGGGAGCGGCGGGAGCAGCTGTTGGCAGCGTTTCGCGAGAGCGGCCTGACGGCCGTGGCGTTCGCGGAGCGGGAGGGTGTCTGTTACACGACGTTTTGCCACTGGCTGCAGCGGGCGAAGCACGCGCCGCGCGTGAGCGGTGCCTCGACGGTGAGGTTTGCAGAGGTGGCGTTGCCGTTGCCGAGCGTCAGTGCGAGTGGTCTCGAAGTGCGATTGGCGGATGGCACGGTGGTGCGTGGAGGCGGGGTCGAGGAACTGGCCGCGCTGGTGCGGGCGCTGCGGAGCTGAGCGGCGATGCTGTCGTTCCCGCACTCGGTCCGGATCTTCGTGGCGGTGGAGCCGGTGGACATGAGAAAACAATACGACGGGCTGTGGCTCGCCGCGCAGTCGCAGTTGGGCGAAGATCCGAAGCAGGGCGCGGTATTTTGCTTCACGAATCGCGAGCGCACGCGCCTGAAGTTGCTGTATTGGGACGGCACGGGAGTGGTGATCGTCGCCAAGCGACTCGAGACCGGCCGGTTCTCCTGGCCGGAGCCGAGCGAGGCGAAGCGCAAACTCTCGCTGACGCCGGAGGCGCTGGCGCTGATCGTCGGCGGAGTGGATTTGAAAACCGCCACGTTGAAGCCGTGGTATGAGAGGGACGAAAAATAATATAACGCGCGCGGAACTTTTGGCGCGCGAGTTGCACTCAACGCGCGCATGTCCACCACCGCCGCGCCGCTCGACGAAGTCGCGCTCCTGAAACAGGAGGTGGCGTTGCTACGCGCGCAGATCGAGTGGTTCAAAAAGCAACTCTTCGGTGCGGGCAAGAGCGAGAAGCTGGATCGCGCGCAACTGCTCTTGCAGATCGACGCGCTGGAAAAAGCTGCGGCGGCCGCCGAGCGTCCGGTCGAGACGATCACCTACGAGCGCGCCGCCGGCCCAGCGCCGAAGCGCACGCTGCCGGCGGAATCCTTCGCGCACTTGCCGGTGAAGGAGACGGTGGTGATCGAGCCGGAGGCTGTGAAAGCGGACCCTGCGCTCTACGAGCAGATCGGCGAGGAGCGCACGTTCGAGGTGGATGTGGTGCCGCCGCAGCTGTTCAAGCGCGAGATCGTGCGCCCGAAGTATCGGCATCTTCTGGACCGGAGCCGGGCGCCGTTGTTGGCGCCGGCGCCGAAGCGCGTGGTCAGTGGCGGCTTCGCGTCGGCGGGATTGATCGCGTGGGCGCTGACCGCGAAATTTTGCGACCACCTGCCTCTGTTCAGGCAAGAGAAGATGCTGGCGCGGTGGGGCGCTCCGATCTCGCGGCAGAACTTGAGCGAGTGGGTCGGGATGGCGAGCGCTCAGCTCGAGCCGCTGGTCAAAGTGATGAAGCAAGACTTGCTGGCCAGTGGTTACGTCCAGGCCGATGAAACTCCCATCCGCTGCAACGACCCGGACCTGCGGGATGGGAAAACTACCACGGGATGGCTGTGGGCGTTGTCGCGCCCCGGAGGCGATGTCGTCTTCGAGTGGCGATTGTCTCGTCGGCACGAAGAGGCCGAGCGGCTGCTCGGCGACTACCGAGGTGTTTTGCACACGGACGGATACGCCGCCTACGGCGTGTTTGTTCGCAGCCATCCGCACGTCGAGTGGGCCGGATGCTGGGCGCATGCTCGCCGGCAGTTTATCGAAGCGGCGGCGGAGCGGCCGCGCACCGCGGAACGCGTGCTGCGCCTGATCAGTGAACTTTACGCGCTCGAGACGCAATGGGACGAGCAGCAGGTCGGTGATCGCCGCGCGGCGCTCCGACAGGAACACTTTGCCCGCCCGCTCGCGCGACTGCGTCGATTGGTGCTCGCGCTGCAGAAGCGTGTGCTTCCTCGCTCCGGCCTCGGCCAGGCTTGCACGTATCTGCTCGGCCAATGGACGCCGCTCACCGCTCACCTGAATCACAGCCAAACCAAGCTCGATACCAACGCCGTCGAGAACGCGATCCGCCCCTCAAAGCTTGGCGCGAAAAACTGGCTCTTCATCGGACATCCCGACGCCGGCGATCGCGCGGCCGTGATTTACTCACTGGTCATCAGCTGCCAGCGCCACGGCCATGATCCTCATGCTTACCTGCGCGACGTGCTGGCCCGGCTACCGTCGATGACCACGGCCGACGACTTGCGGCCGCTGCTGCCCGCGCACTGGAGCGCGGCATCATAGTCGCATCGGAAGTGCCGTAGTTACGGCACTTCCAATCCGTCCTGCACAAATACCGTATTTACCTCGTCAACGAGGCACTCGGAGCGACGCTTACCGACAACCGATAGATCAACCCATAACAACATCCCGGACCAACACCCGGGGTGGCTCGAAAAGTCGGGGCCGGTCACGCGGGGTAGACGCCGGGGCGGCGGCGGCGCTTCACGCTCAGGCCGTGGCGGCGCAAGATCTCGCCGATCGTGCTGCACGCCGGCGGGCCTCCACCCCGTGCTTCTTCCCCAGCAAATCCTGGAGCTTCTTCGGTCCCCACGTGCGATGGAGCCGACGCTCCGCCAAGATCAGCCGCTCGATCGCGGCAGCGGTGCGCTGCGGGCAACGGTGCGGCCGGTGGCTGCGCACAGCCAGCGCCTTCCAGCCGCCGAGCGCATAACGCTCCAGATGCTTGTAGGCCGTTTTGCGGCTGATGTGGAACTGCGCGCACAGCTCCGTGATCGTGAAACGATCCGTCTGCGCCAGGCTCACGAAGCGGATGATCTCTTCCATCGGGGTCACGGTTCTCCACGGCATAGTGCCGCAAAGTGTAACCCATCACCCCGGTCTATCTGTCACCTATCTCGCCGGATCGAACCTTGGCTCGGCTTTGTTAATCGCGTTTTCGGAAGACGGTCGTTGAACCAGAATCGGCGTCCTCACGAAAAATCTGACCCTGCTCAAAGCGCCATTTATACAACGTTGTAACGGAGAGATACGCCTTACTGTTGGAAGACCCTATCAACCGAATCTCACCGTTCTTGCTCACTGAGTAGGTGAGCCGCAGATTAAGCATTCGCGGCTCCTTTTCTCCGAAGACGCGAGAGAGCACTTTCATTTCCAAGGTGTCACGCGCAACAAGGATGGACTGCTCGCCTCCTGAGTCCAGATACGTGCCGACCGGTGGAAGATCACGGCTCACGCAGGCACTGGTCAGAAGACAGAAGCCCAAGCAAAGGAGGACTAGGGATTTCATGGGTGAGGAGGTTACCACGCATCACTTGGGTTGCCAGCGTATCCACCGCCTCCTTTCCCGTGTGGATCGGGATCACCAGGGCCGGGAATGCGATTTCCCCATTTGACCGCATTATCCCAACCTTCCACTCCGGGATAAACATAGCCGACGGTCATGCCGAACATGTTAGCCACGATATCCATCACCGAATCGATGGCATGGTTCACAGTGCCTTGGGCACTTTGCTCTGCGGAGAAAGAACCCCAATCAAAGGGTGTTTCGTGGTAGATGCCCCCGAGCGCAATGATGGGGGCACCGATCAACCCCAACTTTTGGGCGGCGTAGGCATTTGATCCAGCATGCCACGCATGCATGCCGTTATCAGCAGGGCTTGGGGTTTGAGCCCATGCTTTTTGCTGCGACTCGGCCACGCCCTTATTGAGTTCGCCTGACAGAACTCCACCGGTCTTTCCCTTCCCCCATGCACCGAAGTTGAGCATATCACGCCAAGCTTTGCCGTAATTCTCGCCGATCACGCGATCGATGACGACCTTTCCGGCGACACCCACGCCCTTCGCCATAGCTGAAGGACTCAACTGCGAGCGCGACGGCGGCGAGCCGAGCGCGTAGAAAGTCGCCGCCGCAACCGCTCCGTTGGCAAACTTTCCGCCGCCGAGTTCGGACGCAGTGCCGCCAACGAGCGCCTGGATAATCATCCCAGCGAACCAATTTTGTTTTGCTGCGGCGCTTATCGACGGCCCCATCGCGCCAGTCGCTAGACCGGCAATGAACCCGTGCCGGAACTCGCCACCAGTAGCTTCAGAGACAGCTCCTTGCGCTGCGCCGTGGGCGAGCATTTTTCCGAGCCCGCCGATGCCGCTAGCGTTGATTCCGAAAGTTATCCCGCCCGTGACTGCGCCTATTGCACCACCGATCAAGCCGGCCTTGAAGGCATCGCCGATACTCCCTCCATTGAGTAACGAGCCTGCAAATCCTGATCCGAAGCCGAACCCTGCTCCCGCTGTCACGGCGGCAGCAAATCCGGCCCAGCCGGTGCCGAAACTCATCGTGGCTACCATGCCCATCCCCGCCCACAGACTACTTGCTGCGCCGATGGCGACTAACCCGGCACCGGCAGTCACGACGCCTACAACGACGATGGCGACGATCTTGAGCGCATCCTTGAGCTTAAAGTAACCGCTGGGATCGGTGTGACTGAGCGGGTTGTTGTTAACGTAGCTATACCTGTTGTAGCTCTGCGAATCGTAAGCCCCATCGATGTAGGGATCCGCGCTGAGGAACCTTCCCAGCACCGGGTCGTAGACCCGCCCGTTCATGTGGATGAGACCGAGGTCGTCGAGTTGCTCGTGGTCGGTGTAGCCGCGGGTGAAGCCGCCGCTGGCGGTCGTGCCGGTGCTGGCGTTGGTCGTGATGACGCCGTTGGTCGAGGGCGCCACGCGCTTGCCCCACGCGTCGAAGGCGAAGCGTTTCACGATGGCGCCGGCCTCGTTAGTGACGGCGGTGATCGAGCCGAGGCCGTCGGTGTGGAACCAGCGGGTGTCGCTGGTCATGTTCGAGCGTTGCGTGACGACGGCGACGCGGCCGGTGGGCGTGAAGATGTAGTGCTTGTCCTCGGTGATCGCGCCGGAGCCGGTGGGCGTGAAGCGCTCGAAGAGCGCGCCGATGTAGGTCGTCGTGCCGAGATTGGAGGTCTGTTTCACGCGTTCGTGGCCGGCGCCGAAGGCGAACTCGCTGAACTTGCCGCCGGTCATGTCGGCGCGGAGCAGTTGGTTGAAGGACGTCCACGTGATCGTGCGTCCGCCGCCGGAGGTCATGTTGCCGTTGTCATCGTAGCCGTAGCTCTGGGAGCCGAGGGCGCCGCCGGAGACGGCGGTGACGGCGTGCGGGCGGGATGAGCCGTAGGTGTAGGTCGTGGCGGCGTCGGACTTCGACGTGATGTTGCCTTGCGCGTCGTAGGTGACGCTGACGGTGGCCTGCGCGGTGCCGCTGATGCTCAGGGTGTGCGTGAGCAGGCGGTCGAGACCGTCGTATGCGAACGTCTCGCTGCGCGCGGTGGGGCCGTCGGAGCGTGTGAGGACGTTGCCGACCTGGTCGTAGGTATACTGGAGATACTGGATGCTGTAGGGCGCGGCGGTCTCGGTGCCGCGGCCGATCGCGGCGGTGCGCAGGCGACCGGTGGCGGCGGAGTAGAAACGGTCGTTGGCGAGGCCGTTGCCGTAGAGCTCACCGTTGACGCGCCCGGCGGAGTCGTAGCTGTCGGCCATCCAGTAGATGAAGCCTTGGAGCTGGCTGTTGGCTTTGCCGTTGTCGGAGGCGAGGTATTGGCGGACCTCCTTGAGGTAGCCGAACTGGTTGTAGACGTTGCGCGTGCGGAACTGCGTCGGGTAGATCGTCGTCGCGGGGCGGCCGGCGCTGTCGTAGGTCTGGGTGACGAAGTAGCGCGACTCGGTGCCGGAGAACGGCGAGCCGGGGACGGTGCGCCACGTGGTGGAGGGGCGGCCGAGGCTGTCGTAGTCGTAGGTCTCGGTGTAGCCGCCGGGGGCGGTGACGCTGGCGAGCTTGCCGCGCCAAGCCGACGTGCCGGGGCGGGTGGCGGAATCGTAGTTCCACGTGGTGGTGCCTTCCGGCTCGACGCGGCTGTTCATGCGCCCGAGGGCGTCGTAGCTGAGCGTGACGATCTGACCCTTGGCGTCTTTCTGCCAAATGAGTTCGCCGAAGCCGTTATAGCGGTAATGCCACGTGCCCATGTCCGGATCGACCATGGAGGTCTTCCGCCCGCGAATGTCGTAGGTGAGCGTGGTGATGGCGCCGGCGGCGTTCGTGGAGAGGAGATTGCCGATGGCGTCGTAACTATAGGTGACGGTGGTGGCAGGGGCGCTGCCGGCCGCGTTCTTGTTGCGGGTGTTCGAGAGGGTCCATCCCTGCGAATTTTTCACCGTCTCGCTGACGCGGCCTTTCGGGTCGGTCGCGGTCGTGGTGAAGTTGCTGTAGGCGTAGGTGGTGGTCTGCGTGCCGTTCTCATCGTCCGGGGTGGTGACGGTGAGCGGGCGATCGAGCAGGTCGTAGGTCGTGGACGTCCAGTGGATCGTCGAACCGTTGTTGAAATACGGCACAGAGGATCCGCTCACGTGGCCCAGCGAGTCATAGGTCGTCTGCTGGTAGACGATCTTGCCATCGCCGTTGATGGCCTGGGACCAGCGCGCGCGGCCGTATTTGTCGTAGATCACGCGAGCGGGCGCGGTGCCGGTGGATTCGGTCTCGGCGCAATAGGTCGCGTCGGCGAGGTAGCCGCTGACCCATTTGTAGGTGGTGATCGTCTGAGTGCCGTCGGCGCGAACCTCGAGCAGCTTGCGGCCGAAGCCGTCGTAGGACCAGTCGGTAGGGAGATCGTTCGCGCCGGTCATCGATTTCAGGACACCGAGCGACTGGTCGTAATTCGTGTAGTTCTCCTGGTGGCCAAGGGCGTTCTTGGTCCAAACCGGGAAGCGCCCGTTGGAGTCGTAAGCGGTCTCGGTCGTGCGCCACGTGGGCCCGCCGAGCACGTAGTTGCCGCTGGAGTCGACCGAGCGGTCGGTGTTGATCACCCAGACCTTCGTCTTGTTGCCGAAGGAATCGTAGTCGTATTGGGTGGTGACGCCGTAGGTGAAGTCGCCGGGCTGCACGGACTCGGTCTTGAGCAATCCATCGGCATCGTAGGTGAACGAGGACGCGCGGGTGACCGCCGTGTAGCCCGAAGGTCCAGTGGACGTCACCGTCGCAGTGTCGAGCCGGCCGAGGATCCAGCGGGTGGTATCCGCAGTGAGGTAGGTGCTGGTCGTCGTCTTGGTGAAGCCATCTGACGTGCCGACGGTGATAGTGCCAACGTTGCCGTAGTCATCGGGCACTCCGCTGGTGGTCGTCGTGGTAAGGTAGTTGCTTTGGGTGCCGACGTCGTAGGTCTTCTGCACCACGGTCGTAGCGTAGAGGAGCCGGGTCGGATACGCCGCACCGGTGTTAAGCTGCTTCTCGGCCCAGGTCGTTGTCGACTCGCTGAGCAGCGGGCCGGCGTCGTTGACACGGGTGACCTTGGCGTAGCTCGCTTGGCCGACGAACGGGTAGTCCTGACGGAACGTCGTGATCGTGCGGACGTCAGTGGTGTTGTTCTTAATTTTCATCCGGCCGAAGCCGAGGCTGCCGCGGTCGCGGTGCGTGCGCAGGTTGGCGTAGCTGTATTCGAAGTTGTGCCAGACACCGCCGCCGGCCTCGTGGCTGACCACGCTCACCACATACATGGGCCCGATCACGTTGAGAACCTTCGCGCGTTCCGTGGTGTCGGGGTAGGTATCGGCCAAGTCGTCGTTGTTCGCCGCCTTGGTATAGACGGCGGGGTTCAT
This sequence comes from Opitutia bacterium, assembly GCA_016217545.1. NCBI lineage: Bacteria > Pseudomonadati > Verrucomicrobiota > Opitutia > Opitutia bacterium. The sequence continues at coordinate 526,497 of JACRHT010000016.1, forward strand.
CAGGGAGTCGTAGGTGATGTTGGCCACTACACCGAGGCCGTTGCTGACGCTGCTCATCCGATCCGCGGTGGGGCGCGCTTTGTTGATCTGCGCGCTCCCGAAGGTGGAATTGTCGGAGTGACGGCGATACCAAAGCACGTCGACCACGCCGTCGCCATTGAGGTCGACGAAGTCCGCGCCGACTTGAGCGACACCGGCATTGGTCGTGCCTTGCAGCAGCAGATACGGGAGGCCCGCAGGATGGCCGGTGCCGGCCCACGCCCAGCCATGGCCATTGCCAAACTGCACCTCGCGCTGGACGGGCTCGGTGCCGGTGAACTGCCGGCAGGTCAGCAAGTCCGCGATGCCGTCGGCGTTGACGTCGATGAAAGCAGAGCCGGCATTGAAAGCACCGTCGCGCGACAGGGGCGATGGAGGAGCGAAGGCGTCAAAATACCCCGTGCTTTGCACGAACTGCGTGCCGGTGTTGATGGCCACGCCGCGCCGCATGCCGCCAGATATCTCTCGATACCACACGACGTCGGGCAATCCGTCGCCATTGACGTCGGCGAACTCGGAACCAGCGGCCTTTTGCTCTGAGCTATCCAAAATCTCGGGGGGCTGGAACGAAGGGGCGGAAGTCCATCCGCTACCGGTGTTGAGCCATGCCTGCGTGAGGTGGATGCCGTCGGCCGCGAGGAAATGCGCCGCGATATCGACGAGACCGTCGCCGTTGAGATCGATGAAGCGCGGGCGATAGTTGCCGAGGTTGTCGTCGCTGGTGGGAATCGCGATCGAGCTGTAACCCGCATCGAACGTCCAGCCGTTGCCATTATTGAGGTAAACCCAGACCTTGTAGCCCGCAGTCCCAAAGAACGCGACGAAGTCAACGCGACCGTCGCCGTTGACGTCCAGGAATCGGCCGCTGCGATGTCCGAAGGTGTCGCGCGCGATCGGCGCGGGCAGCGCCCATTGCGGCGCCGCTTGCCAATCCACGCCGGTGTTGAGGACAGCGCCGCTGCCCTGGTTCCTGCCGCCGGAAGCTTGTTTGCTCCAGACGAAATCGATCAGCCCATCGCCGTTGAGATCGACGAAACGGCTGCCTTGATCGTCCGCTTCGTCTTGGTTGGCGAGACGGAACGGAAGCAGGAAACCGGAGGCATCGACCCAGCCGGAACCGGTATTGCGCTTGGCGTAGTTCGCCCAAACGGTGCCGCTGCTGTTCTCGCGCTTGGCCACAAAGTCGACGCGCCCGTCGCCGTCGAGATCGACAAAGCCGGAACCCGCCGGCTTCCCGCCATTGGCGTTGTCCGCCAGGAAATAGGGGGGCAGGAAGTTATTAACCTCCTGCCATCCCGAATCGTTTTCGTTGTAGCTGAAATTGAGCGGAGGGTAAGCTTTCCCATCCGCGCCCGCCTCGGTAATCGACGCGAGCAGTGAACGGCCGGTGAATTGGCGCTCGAGATAGTCGAGCGTGTAGGTGCGCGCGACAGATTCGCCGAAGCAGGACTTGATGCGCTTCAAACGCACGAGGTTCGAGACCGGCGAACCGGCGATGTAGCCTGACGACCAATCGGACCGGTTCTCATATTCGAAGCGCACGGAGGCGTAGGGTGTCACCGAGCCGTTGCCCGTGTAGTTGATTTGTGCGAGTCGATGCACGCCATTCGCCGCGTCTTCGGTATACACGAAGGTCATGTAATTGCCCTTCGTGTCGCTGATCCGGCTCACATTCCACGACATCACCTCGGACTTGCCCCAAGCGTCGAAGGCGGAGTCGTCCGAGTTGCCGAATTCGATGATCAGTCCCGCTTTGGTCCACACCTTGAAGTAGGCCGGACCGGTGCCGCGACTGCCGTAAGAGACGATCTTGGATATGGAGTCGAGTTCGGTCCGATACTCCGTATTGGCGTAACCGTAGGTTCCGCTAATCGCGAGCAGTCGCTGGCCGTCCAAATAGAAACGATCATCGGCGGTCAAGGTGACGCCCTTGTTGCGCCCATCGATCATCTTGGTCTGCGGCCCCCGCGTGATCGCCGAAACGCCGCCCAGCGACCAGCCAAAGCCGGCGATGCCCACGCCCGCCTGGCTGGAATAGTTCAGGCTCACCTGCGGCTGCATGCCTGCCGTGCCCGGTGTAACCCAGATCGGCACTGAATACGTCAGCGCCCCGGATTTATCGACGTTGAGATCGCCCTTGGTGGCTCCAACGGCAACCGAGGGGCGCGCGTCGGCGATATCCCATCCGCCAGGAATAGTGTTACCAAGCGTGCTGGTGCCGGCGTCGTAAACATTGGGATTTTTGCCTAGATTGGACTCGGCGACATTGGTGAAGCCATCACCGTCCCCGTCCACGAACGCATCGGACGCGCTCTTCGGATTCAGCCCGTTATCCTCCTCCCACCCGTTCAACATGCCATCGCCATCGAAATCCCCGAGGGGGTTGAGGCGGGTGCGGACCGACTGTGTGTTTGTCCACGCGGACCAGTTACCCGCCGCGTCGCGCGCGCGCACTCGCGCAACATATTCCGTGTCCTGCAGCAGTCCCGTGAAGGCCGCGGTCGTGCCAGGCGCGCCAATTGACAAAGTCTGCAGCGGTTGATTCGGCTGGTCTGCCCGCGCAATACTCGCTTCGTAACCGGTGACGCCTACGTTGTCGGTCGACGCATTCCATGACAGCGTGAATCCGGTATCAGTTCGCCCGCTGACAGGCGAGGCGGTGTATGCCGGAAGCGTCGGGGCGGTGGTGTCGACCACCGTAATCGTCAACAGCGGTGTCGCAGACTCGAAGAACGGGTCGCCCGGGACGCCATCTTCGACCATCTTCCACTGGTAAACATACTGCCCGGGGGTCTGCGGGATCGGGAAAGTGAAATTGAAAGTCGCGGTATCGTTGTCGCCGGGGAACGACTGTGGATCGACTTGCGCTTCGGTCATTTCGCGAGTGAGACCGGCCGTGCCACCCCAAACAGTGGGCTGCGGCCCGATGGCGCGCAGGCGATGGGGCGTGTTGAATTGAGCATCGACCTTCTGCCACGGCTTGCTTCCCGTATTGCGCATCTTGATCACGGCAGTGCCCACGCCGCCCGCGTCGCCGGAACCGAGCGTTAACGTCGAGCCCGTGATCTCTTGGCCGTTGATCGTCTGGCTGACAAAATTAGCCGCATTGGTATTACCGTAGACCCATACCGTGAGCGAGTCGCCCGGATGTGAGTTGACGCCGTCGTGTCCGAAGGAATTGAAGTCCCAACGTCCCGGAGTCTGTATGGTTATCGTCGCCTGCTTGGTGCTGTTGAACGGATTGCTGGGCGTATGGTTGCCCATGACCACCCATTGGGCGTCGATCGGATTGGCTCCGGTCACTTGCTGATAGCGAAGGGTGTGATCGACGAGGCCTCCTTCAGTGTCCTGCAGCGTGGACGTGAAGGTGATCGGGTTTTCCGACCACAGCACGTAGTGCTGGTAGGTCGAATTGTAGGATAGCGTCGGCCCGCTCAGAGAGAGAACCAACCGCGAGGGCGTCGAGTTGGGAGTGTGATAACGGATCACAACAATACCCGAACCACCGTTGCCGCCCTTTCCTTCAAAATTTCCGCCGCCACCTCCGCCAGAGCCGGTATTCGCCGCGGCGTTGCCGCCATTGCTGCCACCTGAGCCGCCGGCGCCGGCACCCGCGCCGCCGCCCGCACCGCCCGCGAACCCGCCACCGCCACCGCCACCAAACGTGCCGGCCCACGTAGCCAGCGCGGCACCACCGGTGACGCCATTGCCCGGCCCGCCGGCACCGCCACCGCCTCCGCCATTGACGGTGTCTCCCGTGCTGGAACGATTGCCGGAATAGCCCTGACCACTGGTGCCATCGCCACCTTGGTCCGGGGTGGGATAGCTCGAGCCACCGCCAGAGCCGCCGCTGCCGGCCGGATTGCCGCCAGCTCCGCCGCCGATAGCCCACAGATTGAAGACATTCGAATTTCCGCCGGCCAAACCATTGTAACCGGTGCTGAAGGCGTTATAGCCCGTATTACCGGAGCCACCGAATCCAACCAACACGGTGTAGGATCCGGGAGAAACGCTCACCGTGTTCGCAACTACGACGCCACCCGCGCCACCACCGCCGGCGTGCTGGGTCGCGCCGCCGCCACCACCGGCGACCACCACCGCATCGACAACGATCGGTGAGTTGACGGTGAATGTTCCGTTCCCCGTGAACGTGTGGATGGTGTAGCCACCGCTGGTTGTGACCGTTCCGCCGCTTGCGGCATTCGGATTGGCAATCGTCAGGGTTCCGGTGGCGGAGCCCTGGAAGTTGGAGTCATTCACCGTCGCCACGACCGCATAGAAACCCGCCGCACTCGGAACCGTGGATCCTCCATCGTAGGTCACCACGACAGGAAGCCCGCTCGGGTTGGTCGTGACCGTGACGCTTCGCGGCGAGCCGTTCGCAGTTTGGTTGAGGTTGCTCAAAGACACTGTGGCAGCGCCTTGCCCAATCACCAATGTTCCCGTAGCCGATCCCTGATAGTTGGCATCGTTGATTGTTGCGGAAACTGAATAGGAGCCACGCGCCGTCGGAGGAGTTGAGCTTCCGTTGTAGGTGACCGAAACGGGCAAGCCTGCCGGTGAAGTGCTGGCGACGACCGAAATCGGCGAACCCGTGTAGCCCTGATTCAAGCCGCCCAGCGAGATTGTCGCGGCCGCCTTGTTGATGGTCCACGAGATCGCGCCTGATGTGCCCGTATACAAGCCGCTCGCGTTCGCGGTGACCGAGTAGGTGCCGGCGTTGGTCGCCGTTGCGGTGCCCGTCGTAGTGAAAGTCGCCGCTGCGGGCGTCGGTGTGATCGTCGGGCCCTGCGCGGCCCCCGTGTAGGTGAAGGCGGTCGGGGTGACGGAGAACGTCGTGGCGATCGGCGTCGCGACCGTAATTGTGGCGGTGGCGGTGTTCGACGGGTTGTAATTTGCATCCCCCGGACTGCTCACGGTCACCGTGTAGGTGCCGGCGGTCGGGAAAGTCACGGACTTGCTCGCACCGCTGCCGGTCGCACCGGACGAGCCCCCCCACGAGTAGCCCCCGACCCCGCCGCCGCTGGCCGTGAAGTTCACGGTGGCGCCGGTCGCGACAGTCTGCGACGCGGGCGAAATCGTGACGGTGCTCTGATTCGCCTTCCCGACAGTCCATACCGCGTCCACCGTCGCGGCATTGTAGTTGCCGTCGCCCGCGTAGCTCGCGCGCACGGTGTAGCTCCCACCTGCCGCCAACGCCGTCCCAGCCGCAACTGTGCCGGACCCACCCGCGACGATCGAATAAGTCGGCGTGCCTGTCGGAGCGGCGACGGCGCCCGAATACGGGTTCGAAAATACCGCGTTCAAGTCCGAGGCCTGCACCGAATAGGTGGCGCCGCCGGGACTGAATGAGCGTCCACCAAACGTGCCCGTCGGCGTCGCCTTGGCGATTGTCACCGTGGCGGCGGGGGTATTTACGGCCGCGCCCGCCGCATCGATCACGCCAAGACTCACCGAAAGACTACCCGTAGCCACGGCATGGCGATACACGACACTCCCGCTCACCGCCCCCCCCCCGGAGGACGTAGCGATGGCATTGCCCGAGCTATATTGTCCGTTCCCGGCGACGATGGTCCCGTTCGCCAGCACCCAATTCCACTGGGACAGGCCGGCGCTTGTGATCCAGAGATTCGCGTAGGCTAAATTGTTGTCCGGATCCGATCCCGAATAGGTAAAGGTGATGGTCTGCCCGAATTGGACGGACGTGGAGGAAGGCGTGAGCACCGGCACGCTGGGCGCTCGGTTGGCCACCGAAATTGTCGCTATCTTGGCGGGCGGAGACTGCCACGCTCCCCAAGAACCGCCCCAGTCGATGGCATTGTTCGCGTAGTCCACGTCGCCGGAAGCGCCGCCGCGGAAGGCAATTCTCGTGCGCACCAAAATCGTGCTGCCCACTCCACCTGCGGTTATCGTCGCTGTCCGGGTCGCAGATGTGCCGACGTTTGCGTCATAACAAAACCCAGTCCAGCTTGCGCCTCCGTTTGTGGAGTATTCCGCATGGAAGAAGCCGATCTGCTCTCCGTCGCTCGCCGTTGTTGAGGCCGTTACGGGCACGGAGAAAGTCTGGCCCGCATTTACAGTCGATGGTGCGCTGATCGTCAACGCGCGGTTCGGAACAACTGGGACATTGACGTTCAAAACATACGATTGGGTCCAGTCGTAGTTCTCACCTTCGACGATCACGCGAAACGGACCGCTGAATCCGCTGATCGTCTTCGACATTGTCTGAGGGGGCCGCCACTCCCAGGTGCCATCGCCGGTCCAATAGGACTGCGGTTGGTCCTGCGGCACCGCCCACCAACCGGGCACATCAGCCAATGCCAACGCGCCATTGAAAGTATAGCGCATATAGGTGTGGTCGCCGGATATTCCGGTCGGATCGCAAACGACGTTCGCCGTCGTGGTGCCGGCAGGCAGCGTAATCGAGTAACTACGCCCACCGTTGTAGGTGGCAGATACACCGTTGACCGTCCACGAAAGTCCAAGCGCTTTCACGCAGGATACAATCGCAAGGAGGATGAGAGCGAGACGTTTGCTCATGAGGAAAGACAACTAACGATACGCTTGTTTTTGGCCGTCGAGATGCGTCTGCACGCCACTGTTATAGATCTCCCATGCGAGGAGGTATTTTTGGCCCAAAATACCGCCTGAGCGCATCTAAGAATCGTCCGTCGCTTGGCGACGAACACAATGACCGCACAAACTGTCGCGGAAGCGAACAGCCTGACGCCGCGAGGTCAAGCCACGCTCGCTAAGGGTGACTCCTTATTCCGAATTTTGAGAGATATTTCGCAGGAAACTACTGCGGCAGGAAAACCCTCAGTCTCGCTCGGGATGGTATTTCCTTAGGGCCGCATCAGCGTCGGCCCAGCGCGCAATTTCTCCGGCGACAATAGTGGCGTTCAACTCGGCGCCGGCGCGGCTGGTGTGCGTGTGCTCGTCGGCGAATAACGCGTTGGCGCCAATTTCGCGCAGCTCGTCGTAACGGACGGCGACGAGCTCGTTGAGATCAATGCAGCGGACGTTCTCCTGCTGCGCGACGTCGCGCGCCCACTTCGCGTAGCTGTCGTTACTGCGGACAATCTTTCCGTCTTTCCACGTCTTGCGCGGAACGAGCGTGCAGACGATCGGTGTCGCGCCGACGGCCTTCGCGTCGCGGATGTAGCGTCGCAGGTAGGAACCGTAGGTGCCGACGGTCTCGCGCTCATGCGTGAGCTGGTTGTCGATCGTCTCCGTCTCCTCGCCGATTCCCTTGATCGTGCCGCGAGCGCGCGTCGTGTCGTTAAGCGGGCCGTTGTCGTTATGGCCAAACTGCATCAGCACGACGTCGCCGCGCTTCAGCAATGTCAGCGCGCGCTCCCAATGCCCCTGCGTCAGGAACGTGCGGCTGCTGAGTCCGCCGATGGCGCGGTTGACGACGTTGATCTTGCCGGAATCGAAATGCTCCGCGAGCGGCTCGCCCCAGCCCCATTGCCCGCCGGCACCGTCGCCGCGTCCGTTGCGGACGGTCGAATCGCCGATGAGGAGCAGCGTCGGGAGTTTCGCATCGCGCGGCTCGGGAAGATTCAGCCAACCGATCGGGTCGGGCTTGATCGCGGCGCCTGCGGGCGAAAGCCAGCGAGCGAAGTTCGCTTCCTTCGCCTTCAATCCGGCGAGGCCAGCCACGACCTGCTGGGCCACGGCATCGGCGCCAGCGGCGTTGGTGTGCGTGTGATCCGTCGGGAAAAACGCCTTCACACGTTCTTCGCCGAGCTTCTGAAACGCGTCGGCGACAAGCCGGCTGACGTCCACAAACCACACGCCTTTCGCCTGCGCGAGCTCGCGCGTCCAGTCGCGATGCGGGCCACCGCGCTCGATTTTTCCGTCCGCCCACTGACTGCGCACGGTGCGCGAAAGGAGAACCGGCGTGGCGCCCTTGGCGCGGACGTCGCTAATCATTTCGCGCAGGTAGCTGCCGAAGGTTCGCACGGTCTCGGGCTGCTGGGTGAGAACGTTCACGATGTCCTGCGTCTCCGAACCGAGGCCGGGCAACGAGCCGCGCGAGCGCATTTTTTCGCGGGGCATCGACGGGTCCTCGTTCACCGGGCTGCTGTCGTTGTGCCCGAATTGGATGAGCACCCAGTCGCCGGGCTTCACATCCGCGAGGAGCTTGGCCCACCACCCTTGCGTGATGAACGTCCGCGAACTGCGGCCGCCGAGCGCACGGTTCGACAGGTTCACCTTCGAAAGGTCGAGGTATTTCGCGAACTCCACGGCCCATCCCTGTTGCGGTGCCTTGGCGCGCGCGGCGGTGGAATCGCCGGCGACGAAGATCGTCGGCAGAGCCGGATCGAGCTTGCCGGGATTTTCCGGCGGGGCGTCCGACAGGCCGGCCGGAGGAAGCGTCTGCGCCGACGCGAGGACGATTGAACTCATGGCGAGAAGAACGAATGCGGCGAGTTTCATTGGGCGACGACTTCGATTTGTCCGCTGGCGAGACCTTCGGAAGTGGCGACGATCTTGATGGCACCGCCGGTGCCGGAGCGAGGCCGGACAACAATGAGCGCAAGTCCGTTGAAGGCCGCGCGCTCGGGGCTTTGAAACGAGACGTGGCTGGTCGCGTCGCCGTTGTCGGTCGCGACCAGATCGGCCGGTCCTTCGACGGAGAATCTCAAAAGCGGTTTCGCACGCGGCACGATGTCGCCGCGCGCGTCGATAATTTCGGCGGTCACGAAAACCAAGTCCTGACCATCGGCGCGGAGCGACGTGCGATCCGCCTTCAGGCGCACGGCTGCGGCCGGTCCGGTCGTGCGCACCACGGCATCGGCCCAGGGCTGTCCGTTCTTGTAGGTGACGACTTTCAACTCGCCGGGCTGATACTTCACGTCGTCCCAGCGGAACCGGTATTCGAACGCGCCGCGCTTCTTCCGTCCGAGCGACTGACCGTTGAGAAAGAGTTCGGCTTCGTCGCCGGAACTGTAGACGTGCACCGGCGTCACCTGCCCCACGCGCTCCGGCCAGTTCCAGTGCGGCAGGATGTGCGCCATGCGAAGGTCGGGCCGCCAGCGAGATTGATAGAGATAGTAGCGGTCCTTCGGAAAACCCGCGAGGTCCACGATGCCGAAGTAGCTGCTGCGCGACGGCACGTGGATTTTGCCGAGTTCTGCCAACTCCTTCGCGGCGCGCTCGCGCGCGGCCGGATCGGCGAAGTTGAGCAGGCTCGTGGCGTCGGCGTTGAACGGCGTCGGCTCTCCGAGATAGTCGAAGCCAGTCCACACGAACTCGCCCAACACGCCCGGATTCTCGTCGAGACCCTTCCACTCGACATCGGGCGGGAACGCCCAGCGCGGCGCGGAGAGGTCGTAGCTGCTCACTTGGAAGTCCGAGCGCCCCTCGGCCTTGTCGTCCGACACCGGGAAGAAATACTCGCCTCGCGAGCTGACAGTCGACGCGGTCTCGGAGCCCATGAGCACGACGTTCGGGTAGCGGGCCCGGACCTTCGCGTAATCGTCCGGCTTGTAGTTGTAGCCGACCACGTCGAGCACGTCCTGAAAGCCCATGTAGGGCGCGTTCACGTTGTGCAGGCCCATCACGACGGGGCGCGTGCGGTCTTCCTCGCGCACGATCGCGGCGAGATGCGCGGCCAGCTTCCAACCGTCGGCCTCGAAGATTTCCCGCACCTCGTTGCCGATGCTCCATTGCACGACGCACGGGTGGTTGCGGTCGCGACGCACCATGGCGCGCAGGTCCTTCTCGTGCCAGTCGTCGAAGACGCGACTGTAGTCGTCGCGCTTCTTGCCGAGGCGCCAGGCATCGAACGCCTCGACCATCACGACGAAACCCATCCGGTCGCACAACTCGAGCAACTCGGGCGCCGGCGGGTTGTGGCTCGTGCGGATCGCGTTGCACCCCATCGCTTGAAGAATCTCGAGCTGCCGCTCCAAGGCGCGCACGTTGATCGCGGTGCCGAGCGCTCCGAGGTCGTGGTGGTTGCAGACGCCGCGGAGGACCACGGGCTCGCCGTTCAGGAGAAAGCCCTTCTCCGGCGAAACGGCGATCGAGCGAATGCCAAACGTCGTGCGCACCACGTCGATCGCTTTGCCGTCGCGCGACACGCGGATCTCGGCGACGTAACGGTTGCGCTCGTGGAGACTCCAGAGTTTCGGCCCGGCCACCGTGAGCGAATGAGCGACGTTGGCCTGCCGCCCGGCGGGAATGCGCGCCGCCTGCACAGCGCTCTCGGCCACCGGTTCGCCCACGGCACGCCCCTCGGCGTCCGCCGCGAAGATCCGCACGCTGGCCTGCACCTCGGCCGGCTCCGCGGTGAAATTGTCCAGCGTAACCGCGACATGCACCAACGCCGATTGCGCGCGCACTTCCGGCGTAGTCACGACGACGCCCCAACGCGCCACGGACACGTTGCCGGTCTTCGTCAGCCAGACATTGCGGTAGATCCCCGCGCCCGGATACCAGCGCGACGACTCGCGCGGGTTGTCGAGGCGCACAGCGAGCGTGTTCTCGGCGCCGGGTTTGACGAAGCGCGTGAGGTCGACGCGCCACGACGTGTAACCGTAGGGCCAGCCGCCGACGAACTCCCCGTTGCACCACACGAGCGCGTAGGACATCGCGCCATCGAGGTCGAAGTGGATGCGCCGGCCCGCGTCGCTCGCTGGCAGGTTGAATTTCTTCCGATACCAGCCGACGCCCGCGTAGGGGAGTTTTCCGGTGTCGCCCGAAAGCTCCTGTTGGAATGGTCCCTCGATTGCCCAGTCGTGCGGCAACGTCACGGTGCGCCACGCGTGGTCGTCGAACTCCGGCCGCGTGTATGAAATGGGGCGGCCGCCCGGCGCGCCGTCGCCGCGCACGCGCGGTGTCGGCAGGTAGTTGAGCAACTCGTCGCCCGTCGGCAGCACCCACGGGCGCACGCGCTCGTAGTCGAGCGACGCTCCGATGTCGGGTTGATCGCCGCGCGTGAATTTCCATCCGTCGTTGAACGGCAGACGCTCGCGAGGCGACTCGGCGGCGGCGGTGAACGCTCCCGTCGACAGCGTGGCGGCAAGGAGGAGACAGCGGGCAAGTTTCATGGGAAAAACGGTTCGCGTCGGCGCCGATGCGCGCTTTCGCTGCAGGGGTGAGAATTCGCCGGCTGGTTTCGTTGCTGCTGTTGCTCGCGACGCTCGCTCGCGGCGCCGAGCGCGTGGTGCTCGCGGACGACTTCGCGCACGGACTTTCGCTCTGGAGCGTCGAGCAGATGCCCGGCGGGCGCGTCTTCACCGAGGACGGGCGACTCGTGATCGACGATGCCGCCGGCTGCACCGTGTGGTTTCGCGAGAAGCTCCGGGCACCGGTGACGATCCGCTATCGCGCGACGGTCAGCGCGCGCAGCCGCGTGTCGGACTTGAACTGTTTTTGGATGGCCAGCGATCCGGGGCATCCGGAGCCGTTGTGGGAGAACGCCGCGCGGCGCACCGGCAAATTCGAGGACTACGATCGTCTCGCGACCTACTACGTCGGGTGCGGCGGCAATGAGAACACGACCACGCGGTTCCGCCGCTACGATGGCAAAGGCGCGAAACCGTTGTTGCCCGAGCACGACCGGCGCGATCGCGGCTCGCTGCTGGAAGCCGATCGCACCTACTCGATAGAGATCAACGTCACGGCCGAGGGGCGCGTGCGCTGGAGCCGCGACGGCGTGGTGGTGTTCGACTTCACCGATCCGCAACCGCTGCGCGAAGGCTGGTTTGGGCTGCGAACGGTGCATAGCCGGATCGAGATCGCGGGCTTCCAAGTTACGGCGCCAGTTTCAACGGTTGCAGCGCCCTGACGATCTCGCGCGGCACCGCGATCACCGTGCCATGACGCGGACGTTGCGGGGTGCCTTCATCGGGCAGGCGCAGCTGGCGAGTCGCGTCCTCCCAATGCTCGAGATCATGCGAGCGCAGGACGCCGTAGTGTTTTTCGATGTAGGCTTCGAAATAGAGCAGATACTCGCCGCCGACGCGCACCACCGACGGCCCTTCGGTCCAGAGCTTCGCCGGCGAGAACGGTTTCGAAACGCGCGTGAAGGGCCCGCGCGCGCTCGGGCCGGTCGCGTGCAAGAGATTTTTCGCCGGGTGCGGGTAGCGCGTCTCGTCCTTGAAAAACAGATGCCAGTCGCGCCCGGACTTCAGCAGCGTCGCGTCGATTGCACTGAAACCAAAATCGAACAGGACGCGCGCCGGCGTGAAGGTCGCGAAGTCCTTCGTCGCGGTGTAGTAGATGCGGTGGTTGAGGCCGTCCTCGGAACTCTCGGCTCCCGCCGAGAAGCATCCCGGAATCGTCGTCGCCCACAGGATCAGAAACTCGGCGGCGTCCGGGTCCCAGACGATCTCAGGAGCCCAGCAATTTCGGGCGGCGGATTCCCGCGCCATCACGGGAATTTCCCGCGGCGTGCTCCAGTGGATGAAGTCCTTCGTGGATGCGTAGCCGATGCCGCGTTCCCACCAGCCGGAAGCCCACACGACGTGAAACGTGCCATCCGGGCCGCGGGCGACCGAGGGATCGCGCATGAGCTTCTCCTTCGCGCCGATCGTGGGCCGCAGCACGCTGGCTCCGTCCGCGAGTTTCTCCCACCGGAATCCGTCGTTGCTCCAGGCGAGGTGCAAGCCGTCGGCTCCGTTCTGCGTGAAGTAGGCAAAGAGCAGCACGTCGGACTCCTCGCCGCGCGCCGCGACGAGCGCGGAAAACGCGAAACAGCAAACCAAGGCGAAACGGCGCGATATCATCGGCGAAGGCGGTTAAGGGGAGCGGCTGGCTGGCGGCGCGACAATCGCCGCGAGGGCGGACAGTTCAACGCGATCAAGGCGACGCGAGCATCGAGCGGGCGATGCCGAGATTGGCGCGCACAGCTGCGTCGGTCGGCCGGGATTTCAGGATGAGTTCGTATTCGGCGATCGCCTCGGGAAAACGGCGCAGCGCGAGGTAGCAATTGGCGAGGTTGTTGCGCGCCTGATAGTGCCCGGGCTCCGCCGCGAGCGCGGCGCGAAACGCGTCGATGGCTTCGGCAAAGCGGCCTTGCCGCGCGATGAGATTGCCGAGCGCGACCGATGCCGCCGCGTAGGCCGGCCGGGTGCGCAGCGCGACGCGCAACTCCCGTTCGGCGGTCGCGGCGTCGCCGGAGCGCTCGCGAATGCGCGCATAGTAGAAATGTGTTTCAGGCAAGTCGGGCGGCTCGACGAGCGCCTGCTCGATGAGCGGAGCGGCCTCGGCCGCACGACCGAGCTGGATCAACAGACCCGCGAGGCTGACGCGAATGTCGTTCGCGGGCTGCGGGGCGAGAGCGGCGCGCAGTTGCGCCACCGCGTCCTCCACCCTGCCCTGCCGCTCGAGCACCTGCGCCAGGTTCACGCGCGCGTCGACGTAACTGGGATCGGCCGACACGGCGGCCGCAAAACGCGTCTGCGCATCGGCGAGCGCGCCGGTCGACATCGCCATCAGGCCGAGCTGAAACTGCGCGTAGGCGTGCGCCGGCTGCAACGCGACAGCCGCGAGGAATTCCTTCTCGGCCGCGGGACGCATGCCGTCGACCAGCAGCGCCAAACCGAGATTGTAGTGGGCGCGCGGATTCGTCGGGCAAACCGCCGTCGTGTCGGACCAGAGCGAGCGCGCGGTGCGGTAGGTTTCGTTGCGCGCGTGCGTGGCGAGGCCGAGCACGGTCGCGAGCGCGGCGGTGCCGGAGACCGCGACTCCGGCGGGCACCCGCCACCGCGCGAACACACGGGCGACGCCAGCGGAGAGCAGCAGCAGCGGCGCGGCGAGCGCGAGATACATGCGATGCTCGGCCACGGTCTGCGTCGCGATCGGGATGACGCTGGAAGTCGGTGCGAGCAGCAGGAAGAAGCAGAGGCCGGCCACCCCGGCGGCGGAGCGGCGGGCAAAGCTCCACGCGCTCACTGCGAGCAGCGTCAGCACAATCGCGCTTGTCGTGGCGAGCGTCGCCGCATCGGCGATCGTGAACATTCCGTAGTCGAACGCCTGTCCCACGGGCCAAAGCGCAAGACGAAGGTAATGCACCACGGCCCACGTTTGCGTGAGCCCATACGTGATGACGTCGACGCCCGCGCCGCTGCCGACCGATCCGCCGCGACCACGATTGGCCCACACGAGAACGGCGAGCACGAGCCACGAGGCGGCGAGGCTCGCGTAGAATCGCGCCCGGAGCCGCCTCGCGGCGCGGAAACTGCCGGCAAAGAAACTGCGGTCGAGCAACAGCACGAGCAGCGGTGCGACGGCGGCGGTTTCCTTGGTCGCGACGCCGGCCAAGCACGCGATGGCGGCCGCGACCTGCCATCGCTTCGCGCGCGCATCGCCGCGCACGGAGCGCAGAAAGCCGTAGACCGTCAGCAGTGTGAACAGCGCGGCGAGCGACTCGGCGCGTTGCACGACGTAGGTGACCGCGGCGGTTTGCAGCGGATGAAGCGTCCACAGCAGCGCAGTCGCGAGCGCGACGCCGCTCGTGACCGGCGGCAGGCGACGGAGCACGGCCCAGAGCGTGAGCGCCGCGAAGGCGTGAATCAGCCAGTTGAGGACGTGGTAGCTCCAGACATCCGGCCCGCTGACGGCGTGGTTGAGCGCGAAGGTGAAGTTGAGCAACGGGCGCCCGCTCACGGTTTCGCCGGCGGTGTGCGGCGGGTTGAGCCACGAGAGCGAGGCGAGTTCGCGGATGCTGCGGTTTTCGACGATGGACGGGATGTCGTCGAAGACGAAGGGAGCGCTCCAAGAGTTGGCCCAGGCGAGCGCGGTCGCGGCGAGGAGCAGCGTGAAGACGAGCGCAGGGCGCGAGTGCCATTCGGGGCGCAGGACCGGGGCGTCGGGTTTCTTCATGGGCGCACGAATGGGAATCGGTGGCGCGCCAGCATCCGCCGAGCGGGATGAGGGAACAACATGAAAAGCCCTCCGGGGTCACCGGAGGGCTGAAAGCTTCGACGTTGTTTTTCGGCTTCGCTCAGAAGTCGAACGTGGTCGTCAGGGTGAACTGGCGCGGGTCGATGATGCGGAACGAATACGGCGAACCGTCGTAGTTGACTGCGACCGGGCGGAGGCCGCCGTTCTCGAAGACGTTGGCGACGTTGAGCTGCACCTTGGCGCGGACCTTGTTGTTCCAGGTCGTGAAGCGATAGCTGACCCAGAGGTCGGTGTAGTAGTGCTCCTTGTCGTAGTAGGGCTTCGTGATGTCGGCGTAGTCGAGGACGGGCACGCCGTTGTAGAGGTTCACGCCGCTGGCCTTGCCGGCGTAGCCGATGACGGCCTTGTCTTCCCAGCGGAGGCTGCCGCCGACGCCGAGGCCCTTGAGCTTGCCGGAGCTGAACGAGTAGTTGCTGACCATCGACCAGCGGTATTTGCGCTGGCCTTGGACGGACTGGCCTTGGAGGTCGCGGTCGAGCGTGAGTTGCGGGACGACGACGCCGTTCCAGTTGGCTTCGGGATTGGCGAACGCGTTGGCTTGCTCGGGGAACAGCGCGCTGTTGTAGCCGAAGGAACTCCAGAAGTTCGTCAGGTTCACCTGGCGGCCGGTGCCGTCGCTCTTGGTCTGATAGGTCGCCATGCTCTGGTATTGCGGGAGCAAGTAGTCGCTCGCCTTGGCGGCCTTCCACACGGCCATGCGCTCGTCGGCCCACGGCGTGAACTCCTTGAGGACGCTGGCGTATTTGGTGTCCTGTTTGCCGAAGGTGAACTTCAGGGTCCAGTTGCGGGTCGGGTTGTAGCTGATTTCCGCTTCCAAGCCCTTGGCGTTGGCGTTGCGCGTGGCGCCGGTGGTGTAAGGCAGCGTGCTGTAATAGTCGTAGGGCAGCTTCCAGATCTTCGCGGCGGCGGCTTGGACTTCGGCTTCTTCCGCGGTGCTGAGGTTGGAGCCAAAGTTCGTGGAATCGACCGGGTTGTAGCGCGTGTCGCCCGGGTGGGTCGCCTGGAGATTGATCAGCGAGATCGTGCGCGCCCAGTTGCGGAACAGCGTCGTGTCGATGTTGCCCGACAGACGGCCGAACACGACGGGGGCGGAGATGTTCTCGTTGAGGTTCGAGGCGTCGAACCACGTGACGCGAGCGAAGAGCCGGTTGTCGAGGAGCGAGAACTGGATGCCGATGTCCTTGCCTTCGCCGACGGGCTTTTCGAGCTGCTTGCCGTAGAAGTCGCCGAGCGCGGAGGACGGCGGGTTGAAGTTGTCGGATTTGTTGAAGCTGATGCCGAAGTCGCGGACGAACTGCCAGAGCAGCGAGCCGTTGTCGGCCCGGCGATCGATGTTGGCCCAGCCTTGGAACGGACGGAGCACGGCGCCGAGGGTCTTGGTGCGGCCGGTGAGCTCGGCGTAGGGGCCCCAGCGATTGAAGAGGAAGTCGCGCTGGAAAACGCCGTTGACCCACTTCTGCGGGGCGGTGATGGCGTCGGCGACGATGTTGCCGGCGGAGTCCTTGACGGCGGGGAGACCGGTGTTGGTGACGCGCGCCTTGTATTTGTCCTCACGGAAACCGAAGGTCGCGATGAGGCGGTTGCCCCAGAGGTAGCTGGTCATGCCACCGCTCTTGGAATCGACGATGCGCTGGTTGCGGCCGGTGCCGGAATCGAAGTCGTCGAAGGCGGTGGTGACGCCGATCGGAATGAACGCGCTTTGATCGTAGTCGTAGGCGCGAATGGTGCCGCTGTAGTCGAGATAATCCCAGTAGCCGGCCGAGCGAGTGACGACGCCGTTCGGATCCGAGGGAGAAGCGAGGTAGTAGGTGCGGCGCAGCGAAGTGGTCTGGCGATTCCAGCCGGACGGGGTGCCGTCGGCATTGTTGTTCGGGTTGCGCAGGTAGCGATAGGCACCCGTCTGGCTCGTGCTCGACATGTATTCGAGGCGCTGGCGGATGGTCGTGGACATGTATTCGTCGCGCGACCACAGGCCGAGGATCTGGTGCTTGCCGAGCCATTTGGTCCAGCCGGCGTTGCGCGTGAAGTCCGGCGTCCACGCGAGCATCGCGCGATAGTGGTCGTCGAGCTCCGCGTTGTAGTAGGCGTCGGGATCCTGGTCCTCGAGGTAGGGCTTGCCGAAGTAAGGATTCGCGGAGCCGTCGGGGAGAGTCTTGTTGGTGTCGACGAACAGCGTGGCGACGTTGAGCTGGGCCACGGTGTAGTTCGTGCGCTGGCTCCAATCCTGGCGGAACCAGCCGGCGTTGACGTAGAGGTTCCACGGGAGTTCCTGCTCGAGCTCGACGTTGTAGTTCTTGTTGTTCGCGACGCCGAAGTTCATCGAGTTGATGTTCACGTTCGTCCAATCGTAGATCGATTTGTCCGTGACGCTCGGGTAGCGGTAGCTCGACGCGAGGATGCCGTTGCCCGCGGCGGTCCAGCCCGCGGACGAAGTGTAAGTGCGCGTGTAGTAATCCGACTGGGTCGGGTTCGCCCAAATCGTGGCCTCAGCGGGACCGACGCTGGGGTTGCCCGCCGGATTGCCGGCGACGCCGAAGTTCGGCAGATAGCGGTAATTGTAGGTCGGCTGGAACCAGCTCACGAGCTGGCCGTTCGCGATCTGCATGATGCTGCGGGACTGGTTGACCTCGCCGATGCCGGGGACGAACAGGATGTTTGGAGACGTCGTGCCGGCTTTCCAATTCGCGGGGACGCCCCAGTTCGTGTTACCGAAAATGCTGAGACCGTTGTAGAAGGTGAAGTTCGTGTCGGTGCCGTTGAAGGCCGTCGCAGAAGTGCCGCGCTTGGCGGGGTCGTAGCCGGGTTGGGCGCGCACGAAGTCGCGGAGCGCCTGCGCATAGGTGGTGTTCGCGGAATTGTTCACCATCATCGAGAGGACCTGGCCGGTCTTGAGGCTGTAGATCTTGTGCGACGGCGCGTCGTAATAGGGCTGGCCGGCGAGATTCCACTGCGTGACGTAATCGCGCGGCGTGAGGCTGTTCGGGCGATGGTTCTCGTTATCGTAGCTCTCGAAGTTCGCCCGAATCGTCGTCTTGCTGAAGGGCTTGAACGTGATCGCGCCGTAGTAGCGCTCGGTCTTGTCGAAGGACGGCTTGCGCTGGAATCGGCGGTCGTCGTAGAGCGCCGCGCCGTAGATGGCCAACTTGTCGTGGATGAGGCCTTGGTTGAAATTCAGCGAGCTGCGGAACGAACCGTATTGGTCGGTGCGGAACGCGACCTGCGTGGTGTTGCGGTTCAGCAAAGCCGACGCCGTGCTCTGATTCGCGATGCCGGCCGGGCTGCCGAGACCGAAGAGCATCGAGTTCGGGCCGCGGCTGATTTCGACCGACTGCGTGTTGTAGGCGTCGAACGGCACCGACGAAATCGCCGGGTAGTAGTTGATCGCCGCGCTCGGGGAACCGAGACCGCGCACGCGGTTCGCACCGGCGTTCGTGTAGGACGCGACGGCGTTGCCCTGCGTGCCGCCGGCGATGGTGTCGAGCACACCGTCATTGCGAAAACTCTGCGTGCCCGGCGTGTAGGTGAGCGAACCTTCCGTGTTCACCTCGTAGCGGAAGATGTCGTTGATGTCCGTCGACGCGGTGTCCTCCATCTGCTGCTTCGTGATGACGGAGATCGATGCGCCGAGGTCGGCGAGATTGGTGTTGAGGCGGCTGCCGGCGAGCGTGTTGGCCGCGAAATAGCCCTTGTCGTTGCTCGTCGTAACAGTGAACGGCGAGAGCACGACGGCCTCGTCTTCCTTGCGCGCAGTATCCTTCACCGTTTCCACCGGGATCGGCTTGCGGTTGTCGGGCTGCCGGTCGGCAGCGGCGGGCGCCGCTTGCTGTGCCATGCCCGACGGAGCGAGCAGGACGGCAATCACCGGCGCGAGGGAACGAACTCCGAAACGGAGCCTCGAGGGTAGGTTCAGCATAAGGGTGCGGGGTCGATTCGCTGGGGAAGCGAAGTGCTTGGGTCTGATCGCGCGTGAGGAGGGGTGCGCGAGGTGCGAGAGCTTCCTGCACCTGCCGCAAAAAACAGACAAATCAGGCGCGCCTCAGACAGTTCGAAATCGCCAGGCTCGCGCGCGAAAACCGAGCGGCGAAGATCACGCGACAGTTGCCGCCGCGCCCCGCGGCGCTTCTGCTTGCACGCGATGACCCGCTCCCCTGCCCCGTCCGATTTGCTCCCCGGAGAAAAGCCGCGCCCGGTCGTCGCGGGCGACGACTTCGTGTTCGCCGCGGCGCATCTCGATCACGGCCACATCTTCGGGCAATGCGAAGGCCTCGTCGCTGCCGGGGCGCAGCTGAAGTGGATCTACGATCCCGACGCGCAACGCGCCGCGGCTCTGCAAGCCCAACACCCGACAGCGCGGATCGCGCGCTCGCTCGACGAGATCCTCGAGGATGGTGCTGTCCGTCTCGTCGCCGCCGCGGCTGTGCCCTGCGAACGCGGCCCGCTCGGAGGCCGCGTGATGCGCGCCGGCAAGGACTACTTCACCGACAAGACGCCCTTCACGACGCTCGCGCAACTTGCCGACGCACGGCAGGTGGTCGCCGAGACCGGGCGCAAGTATGCGGTCTATTTCAGCGAGCGGCTCCACAACGAAGCCGCGATGCACGCGACGGATCTCATCGCGCGCGGCGCGATCGGCAAAGTTCTACAGGTGATCGGCCTCGGGCCGCATCGTCTCGGCAAGGCAGGGCGACCGGCTTGGTTTTTCGAAAAGGCGAAATACGGCGGCATCCTCTGCGACATCGGCTCACACCAGTTCGAGCAGTTCCTCACCTGGTCGGGAGCACGCACCGCCGAAGTGACACATGCTGCCGTCGCAAACCACGCGCATCCGGAAACGCCGGAACTCGAAGACTACGGCGAGGCCTCGCTCGCCGGCGACAACGGCGCGACGAACTTCGTGCGCGTCGACTGGTTCACTCCGGACGGCCTCGGCACCTGGGGCGACGGACGCAATTTCATCCTCGGCACGCGCGGCTACATCGAGCTGCGCAAATACATCGACGTCGCGCGCGACGCGGTGGGCAACCAAGTCTACCTCGTCGACGAGCGCGGGGAGCATCATCTCCCGGTCGACGGCAAGGTGGGCTATCGTTTCTTCGGTGAACTCACCCTCGACTGCCTGAACCGCACGGAGCGCGCGATGACGCAGGAGCACACGTTCGCCGCGGCCGAGCTTTGCCTGCGCGCGCAGGCCGTCGCGCGCCGACTGCCGACGGTGCGCTGAGCGAGGCGAAACGCGCAGCGTCAGAGCCGCGGAATGGTCAGGCCGCCGTCGACGAGGATAACCTGCCCGGTGGAATATGGAAAATCGCCGCGCGCGAGCGCGGCCACGGCGCGGCCGACGTCGTCCGGGAAGCCCCAGCGCGGCTGCACGAACGCGCCGCCGGCGATGAGCTTGTCGTATTTCTCGGTTACGGCCGCGGTCATGTCGGTTTTGATCACGCCCGGGCGGATCTCGTAGGACGGGATGCCGTCGGCGCCGAGGCGCGCGGCGAACAGCTCGTTGAGCATCGCGAGGCCGGCCTTGGCGATGCAGTATTCGCCGCGGTTGATGCTCGCCATCGTCGCGGAGACGGAGCTGACGGTGACAATCGCGGCGCTGAACGCGGCGTCGGCTTTCTTCGCGGCCACCATGTCGCGCGCGATCGCCTGCGTGAGGAAGAACACGCCGCGGAGGTTGGTGTTCATCACGTAGTCGTAGCTTTCCTCGGAGGTCTCGAGGAGGTCGGCGCGGACCTTGGGCGCGACGCCGGCGTTGTTGACGAGGAGATTCAGCGCGCGGCCGCCAGTGAACTCGCGGCAGACGGCGAGGATGGCCGCGCGGCCATCGGCGGAACCGACGTCGCCGCGCGCGTAAGTGACGCGCACGCCGTGTTTCGCGAGCACAGCGAGCGGCTCGGTAACTTGGTCTTCGGGGCGCATGCCATTGATGACGAGGTCCCATTTTTCGGCCGCGAGTTTTTCGGCGATGCCGAAGCCGATGCCGCGCGAGCCGCCGGTGACGAGAGCGATTTTTTTCATAGCGATCAGCTGTCAGCGGTCAGCTTTCAGCTTTGGACAATGGAAGATCACAGTTGGGTTGGCTGACAGCTGAGAGCTGAAAGCTGATTGCTGCCGCGCGCTCACTTGAGCGCCGGCACGTCGACCCACTTGCGCTCAGCCCAGGACTTGAGGGCGAGCTCGGCGAGTTGGACGCCCTTGGCGCCTTCGAAGAGATTCCACTGGAACGGCGAGCCGGTGACGACGTGCTTGAGGAAGAGCTCCCACTCGACCTTGAACGCGTTGTCGTAGACGCCTTGGTCGGGCACACGCACCCAGCCGTCGCGATACTTGATCGGGCTGTCGATGTCGGGATTCCAGACGCAGCGCGGCGTAGCGGCGATGGATTGGGCTTTGCAATCGCGCAGGCCGGCGACGGCGGTGCCGTGCGTGCCGTCGACGTGGAGCGTGAGCAGGTCGTCGCGATCGACGCGGGTCGTCCACGAAGAGTTGAAGTGGCAAATGACGCCGTTGGTGAGTTCGAAGGTGGCGTAGGCGGCGTCGTCAGCCGTGCACTTGTAGGGTTTGCCTGCCTCGTCCCAGCGCTGCGGGATGTGGGTGGCGCCGAGGCAGGTGAGGCTCTTGATGTCGCCGAAGAGATTCTGGATCACATACTGCCAGTGGCAGACCATATCGACGATGATGCCGCCGTCGTCTTCCTTGCGGTAATTCCACGACGGGCGCTGGAGTTTCTCATGCTCGCCGGTGAAGACCCAGTAACCGAACTCGCCGCGCACGGAGAGGATTTTGCCGAAGAAGCCCTGGTCCATGAGCCACTTCAATTTCACGAGGCCGGGCAGCCAGAGTTTGTCCTGCACGACGCCGTTCTTGAGGCCGGCGGCGGTGACTTCCTTGGCGAGTGCGAGCGCTTCGGCGGACGTGGTGGCGGTGGGCTTTTCGCAGTAGATGTGTTTCTTCGCGGCGATGGCCTTGCGAACGCCGATGGGGCGCTGGCCGGTGAGCGTGGCGTCGAAGTAGATCTGGTTCGCGGGGTTCGCGAGCTCAGCGTCGAGGTTGGTGGAGATGCGTTTCACGCCGGTGCGGGCGGCGAGCGCCTGGAGTTTCTCCGCGCTGCGACCGACGAGCACGGGATCGGGCACGATGACTTCGGAGTCGGATAGCTTCACGCCGCCCTGATCGATGATCGCCTTGATGGAGCGGATGAGGTGCTGGTTGGTGCCCATGCGTCCGGTGACGCCGTTCATGATGATGCCGAGGGTGTGGACTTTCATAAAGTTGAGAGCTGAGGGTTGAGAGTTGAGAGAAGTGGGCGCCGGAATCTTGAAACTTGTCACTTGTGTCTTGTCCCTTGCGCGCGAAGTGCGCTCAGACGTGGTCGCGGTGGGCTTGGACGATTTTCTTGAGGTAGTCGTCCTGATCGGTGGCCCAGAGGCGCGTGGAGAAGACTTCGACTTCGTTGAAGCCGCGGTAGCCGGTCGCCTCGACCCACGCGCGGATTTGGCGGAGCGGGATGCAGCCTTCGCCCATGAGGCCGCGGTCGTTGAGCATGTCCACGGTCGGCGTGCGCCAATCGCAGACGTGATACGCGAAGAGCGCGCCGAGTTTGCCGCAGCGGGCTATCTCGCGCTCGAGCGCCGGGTCCCACCAGAGATGGTAAACGTCGACCGCGACGCCGACGTAGGGCGAGCGGAGTTGCTCCACCATGTCGTTGGCCTGGCCGAGCGTGTTCACGGCGGAACGGTCGCCGGCATACATCGGGTGCAGCGGCTCGATGGCAAGCTTCACGCCGGCGGCCTGACACTCGGGCAGGAGCGCGGCGATGCCGTCGGTGATTTGCTTGCGCGACTCGACGAGCGATTGGCCGGGCGTGGCGCCGCAGACGAGCACGATGAGCGGCGCGCCGAGCGCGTGCGCCTCGGCGATGGCGCGGCGGTTTTCGTCGAGGGCCTTGGCGCGGTCGGCGGCGGTGAGTGCGGGGAAAAAGCCACCGCGGCAGAGCGAGACGATGCTGAGATCGTGATCGCGCAGCATTTTTCCGGTGGCAGCGATGTCGCGTCCGGCGAGCGTGTCGCGCCAGACCGTGATGCCTTTCACGCCAGCGGCGGAGAACTTCGCGGCGGCGGTCTCGATCGGCCACGGTTTGGTGGTGATCGTGTGGATGCAGAGACGGGAGAAATCGGGAAGCGGAGCGGCGTTCATCTCGAGCAGGATTTGGTCACAGAGGCGGAAGAGGTGGCACAGAGGTCACGGAGAACTGTTTCGTAATGCTCTGTGCGCTCTGTGGTTCTCCGCCTCTCCTCTGTGTCGAAGTTCGATCACTTCAGGCAGCCGAAGAAGGTGTAGTAGGGCTTCGCTTCGATCACGCGCTGGAGGTAGAGAGCAGCTTCGCGGAGGTGGTAGTCGCCCCACTGGCAGGCTTCGCCGCACGGCACCTTCTTGCCCGGCGGGATGTAGTCCCAGCCGTTCGGGCGGTGATAGACGGTGTGGACGAGCAGACCTTGGTGGTCGGGCGCGGTGGCGAGATAGGCGTCGCTGAGGAGCGTGCGCATCGTCGTGAGACCGGCCTGCCAGTAGGTTTTGCCGTCGCCGGTTTCGCCGAGGTAGCGACCGAGGCGGAGCAGGCCTTGCGCGCCGATCGCGGCGGCGGAGGAGTCGACGGGCTCGAAGTCATTGAACGGCTCGGCCGGGCGCGAACGCCAGTCGCCGAGGCGGTGCAGGTGCGGCGCGCCGCCATCCCAATACGGGATGCCGTCGCTGGCGGTGTTGGCGATGAACCAGTCGCAGGTCGCGCGCGCGCCTTTGAGGAGGACCGCTTCCCATTTCGCGCGGCCGCCGAGCGGCGCGAGTTCGGCGTCGCTGAGCGTTTTCAGGAATTCGAGCTCTTCGGCGAAACCCACCATCGCCCACGCGAGACCGCGCGTCCACGTCGTGAAACCGGAGAAACCTTGCTGCGAATTCGGGCAGCGGAAGCGGCCGTCGTTGCGGTTGAAGACAGCTTCGTGCGTCGTGCGGCCGCGCTCGGCCGGGACGTCGTAGCTGTCGCGTCCTTCGCCGTAGTAGATGGAGAACTTCGCGGTGGCGTCGATGTGCTGCAGGCCGCGGTCGAGCAGCGAGTGCGCGGCGTCGTTTTCGCCCATGAGGCGGTGACCGAGGCGATGCGCGACCATGAGGATGCGGACGGAGCGGATCGTATCGACGAAGAGCGAGTGCGGGCCGTTGAACGAGTAGATGTAACCGCCGCCGCCGTGGATCGTGGACCAGCGCGCGGCTTGGACGGCGCCGGAGGTTTTCAGCGCGAGCTCGCAGAAATCGATGTGCGAGGCAGGGAGCTTGCCCTCGTGTTGGAGGCGCAGCCAGTTGCCGAAAGTCGAGAGATTGTTGAAGCCGTGGTCGTGCACGCCGACGTGCGAGACGTGCGAGGCCATGCGCTCGACGGTGAGTTTCTGCGCGGCGTCGGCGAAGTGTTTTTCGCCGGTCGCATCGAACTGAAGGAAGCCGGAGCCGTAGTTGAAACCCTCGGTCCACTCGGTCCAGCCGCGCGCGGTGTATTTGCCAGCGACCGTGAAGACGGGTGAGCCCTTCGCGGGATCGTAGCTGCGGAAAATGGAATCGATCTTCGCGCCGGAGAGTTGCCAGAAGCGCGTCAGCGCCGAGGCGAGCGCAGCGGGTTGGAGGGTGGAGTCGATTTGCATCGGATGGAATGCGGGAGCGCGGCTCAGTAGCGTTTGTCTTTGCGGAGGTGGAGAATAACGAACTGCGAGTCGGCGAGCGCCTCGTAGGTGTGTTGCTGGATCGCGTCGAATTGGATGCTCTCGCCTGCCTCGATCACGCACGTCTCGTGCGGCAGCATGAGGCGCAGCTTGCCCTCGGTGACCCAACACACCTCGGTGTCGTCGTGATGGATCTCGGGCCGCGAGACCTTCGCGCCCTTCGGCGCGGTGCCAAGAAGGCCGACGACGTTCGCGTATTTGATCTGCCGGAATTTGAACTCGCCCGAACGGTAGGTTTTCTCGGCCGTGCGATGGGCCAGTTGCGACTCGGCCATCGCAAGGAGGTCCGTCGCACTCAGCCCGAACGCGCGCGCCAAACGGAAGAGCGTCTCCAGTTCGGCGGATTGCTGATTGCGCTCGAGTTTCGAGATCACCGCCACCGAGACACCGGAGGCTTCCGAGAGCTGGGCCAGCGTGAGCTCGCGCTGCTCGCGCAGCGTGCGCAACACGGAAAAGTCGAATTGGGGCGCATCCGGCATGATTTCGCTGACGACAAATGGAGGCCTGTTTTTGTCTGTCAACGAAAACAACAAAACCAGGCCATCTCCATGCAATGCGCGAGGCGGCATCGCTCCGACGCAGGATTGGCTTGTCCCCTCCCCGCGCTCTGGTCTGCTCGGCGGGAATGTGCGGCATAGCCGGAGTCCTCAGCCCTGTATTGGACCCCGGGCGGCGTGAGGACGCCGTCCGACGCATGGTCGCGCGCCAACGCCTCCGCGGCCCCGACGACGACGGCCTGGCCTCGGACGGCCCCGCCACGATCGGCATGTGCCGGCTCGCGATCTTCGATCCCGCGCACGGCCACCAGCCGATGGTGAGCGCCGACGGGCGGTTCAGCCTGGTTTTCAACGGCGCGATCTACAACTTCCGCGAACTCCGCGAGCGTCTGGCCGGAAGCGGCGCACAATTCCACACGGAGTGCGACACCGAGGTCCTGCTCGCCGCCTACGAACGCTACGGAGACTACTGCGTGCATCACCTCCGCGGCATGTTCGCCTTCGCGGTGTGGGATCGGTTGCACCAGCGGCTTTTCGTCGCGCGCGATTCGCTCGGCATCAAGCCACTCTACTACGCGCGGCGCGCCGACGACACTTTCATCTTCGCTTCGGAGCTCAACGCGCTGCTCGCGAGCAACCTGATGGAGCGCGAGATCGACCCGGTCGCGGTGGGCGATTTCCTCGCTTGGTTCGCAGTGCCGGCGCCGCGCACGATTTATCGCGGCATCTCCAATCTTCCGCCGGGTCACTCGCTGATCGTCGACCGCGAGGGGCGTTGCCGCGTCAACAAGTGGTGGCGTTTGCCCGCCGCGCATCACGCCGCGCCGAAAGGCACGTATCAGCAGTTCGTCGGCGAATTGCGCGAGCGCCTCGACGACACGATCCGCGCGCATCGCCTCGCTGACGTGCCGGTGGGCGCGTTCCTTTCCGGCGGGTTGGATTCGACGGCAATCGTAGCCCTGATGTCGAAAACCGGCGGCGGACGACTGAAGACCTTTTCCCTCGTCTTCGACGAAGCGGACTATTCCGAGGCCGCACAGGCACGTCTGGCCGCGCGCGAGATCGGCACGGAACACCACGAAGAGGTGCTGACCGGCGATCGCATCGCCGCCGACATGCCGCGCATTCTCGATCTGTTCGATCAACCGACGGGCGACGGCATCAACACCTACTACGTGAGCCGCGCGGCGCAGGCGGGCGGCGTGAAAGTCGCGTTGTCGGGCTTGGGCGGCGATGAGCTGTTCGGCGGTTACCCCTCGTTCACAGACATGCCGCGACTGGCCAAGTTGCTGCCCGCGTGGCGGCAGCTGCCCGAGCAAGTGCGCTTGCGACTCGTCGCGCCGCTGCGCCGCCGCGGCACGTGGTCGCGCAAACTCGCGGACTTCCTCGAGAACGCGCGCGACCTGCACGAGCTGTGCGCGCTGCGCCGCCGGGTGCTCTCGGAATCCGTCCGCTTGGAACTGCTTTCGCCGGAGGCGCGCCGCCTCGCCGTGCGCCAGGGCGCGACGCACCCGATGCTCGACGACTTTGTGTTCGACCTGCTCGGCGCCGACCCGGTCCAGATCGTGAGCGCGTGGGAAATGCGCACCTACATGACCGACGTCCTGCTGCGCGACAGCGATGTGTTCTCGATGGCGAACTCGCTGGAATTGCGCGTGCCCTTCGTCGATCGCACGTTCGTCGAGTGGTGGTGGAATCAGCCGAGGGAATTTCGCTTCGACCCCAAGCGGCCGAAATCCGCGCTCGCGGACGCCGTGGCCGATTGCGTGCCGGAGGCCATCCGCACGCGACGCAAGCGCGGCTTCACCCTGCCCTACCCGATCTGGATGCGCGCCCAACTCCGGCCGTTCCTCGCGGAGACTTTCTCCGCGTCGTCGCTTGCACGCTGTCCGTGGCTGAATACCGCGACCGCGCAGCGCGAATGGGTGCAGTTCGACACGGGTCGCGACGACGCGAATTGGGGCCGCGTGTGGACGCTCGCCATCCTGATCGCATTCGCGAACCGCCCGGAGGTGCGCCCATGAAGACGCTCCTCATCTGTCCCGATCTCTTCCACGCGGAGGGCGGCATCGCTCGCATCATGCGCCAATACCTGCGCGCGCTGTGCGACCTCGCCGACCCGGGTGACTCCGTGGAGTGCGTCGCGATGATGGACTCAGGCGACACCTCCGCACGAGTGGCCACGCTGCTCGGCGGCCGGAAAGCCCGGGTCGAAAACTGCGAGCGCAGCCGGTTCGGTTTCCTGTTCGTGGTGATAGTCCGCGCTTTCTCCTGCCAACGGATCGTGTGCGGCCACCTGCACCAGCTGTTGATCGCGCGGATGGCGAAGATCCTCAATCCGCGCCTCAACTACATCCTGATCGCCCACGGCATCGAGGTGTGGCGGCCCTACACCTTGCTCGAGCGCGCCGCGCTGCGCGGAGCGCACCGGATTCTCTGCGTGAGCGAGTATACGCGACGCCAGATGCTTCGCTTCGATCCGTCGCTCGCGCCCGACAAACTCATCGTGCTGCCGAACACGTTCGACCCCGGCTTCAAGCCTGCGCTCCAAGCCGCAACGACGGATGCGGACGCCCATCCGCGCATCCTCGTCGTTTCGCGACTCTCGACCATCGATCCCTACAAGGGCGTGGATCTTATGATTGAAGCGATGCCCGCCATCGTCCGGCAATTTCCGCACGCGCAACTGCGAATCGTCGGCGGCGGCGACGCGCGCCCGCGGCTCGAGGCTCTCGCGCGTGAGCGGGACGCGGGGGCATCGATCGTTTTCCTCGGCCCGATCGACGACGCCGCACTGCGCGCCGAATACGAAGCGTGCGACCTGTTCGCGCTGCCGAGCCGCAAGGAGGGCTTCGGCCTCGTCTATCTCGAGGCCATGAGCTACGGCAAACCGTGCCTCGCCGCGCGCGCAGGCGGTGCGCCGGAGGTAGTCGACGACGACGTCGGCGCGGTCGTGGAATACGGCAACACCGAGCAGATCGCGCTCGCGGTCGCCGATTTGGTTTATCATCCGCGCAGCGCCGACGCGATCGCGGCGCGCGTGACGTTTTTCGCCTATCCGCAATTCGTGCAGCGCTTGGGATCGGCGCTGGCGTAACGTCGGGGACCGGCGGCGGCCGCGGCCCGCCTGGACCGGGTCGCGGCCCTGTGGGAGCTTAGTATCCCGCATATTCTCCGCAGTCTGGCGGTAGTTCCTGCCGAGATAGTCAGCTATCGTCCGCGCATGCCCCACCCCTGCCGATTCGGTGACCTCGGTCGCCAATCCGCATCACCTCCGCGCTGATCGCACGATTTCTCGCTCGTTTTGGATTTTTGATGGGCTCCCCCCGGCCCGCTCAACCCCAGCCCAAAAACCCGAACCACCACCACGAAACCTGGGTCGTGCCACGGTCCAAGTCAGTGGTATTCGTCATATGCAAACCACCCCGTCATTCATCCGGAGGGTAGCCGCTGCTTCCCTCCTCCTGGCCTCGCTGCTGCCTGCCTCAGCCCAGCTTGCGCCCGCCGAGCCCAAGGAGCAGTCCGCTCCCGCCGCCAAGGACGACAAGGTCGTTCAACTTCAGGAATACAAGGTCACCGGCCTGCGCGCCGCCCTAGCTTCGGCGGCTGAAATCAAGCAATCGAACCTGCAGCTCGTCGACTCGATCGTCGCGACGGACATCGACAAGCTCCCCGACATCAACGTCTCCTACGCGCTCTCCCGCATCCCCGGTGTGCAACTAGCCCACACGTTCTCGGGCCTCGGCGGCAACGGCGCCGTCACTATCCACGGCCTCAATCAAATCGTGAACACCCTCGATGGCCGCGAGGTCATCACGCCCGGCGGCATCGCCAACGGCACCGCCGGCGTCGGCACCGGCCAGCGCACGTTCGACTACTCGCAAATCCCCTCCGCGCTCATCGCCGGCATCGACGTCTACAAGACCTCCGCCGCCAACCAAATCGACGGCGGCCTCGGCGGCTTGGTCGACGTCCGCATGCGCAAGCCCTTCGACTTTGCCGAAGGCTTCGGCGCCGGCCTCACCGTCGGCACCGCTTACTCGACGCTGAAAGACGACACGGCGCAGAACTACAACATCTTCGCCAACGCCTCCCAGAAGACCGAGTTCGGCAAGATCGGCGTGCTCGTCGCCGTGAGCAACATCACCACGCCGTGGCGCGAAGACGCGATCGGCGTCGGCAATCCCACGCCCAACGCCAACGTCTCCTCCACTGCGCTGACCTCCGGCGGCTACACCAACAGCTCCGCCTACGGCGAGTTCAAGACCCAGGGCTACAACCTCGTCTTCCAGTGGCAGCCCACGAAGAACCTCTCGCTCTACGCCGGCTACAACCCGAACAAATGGCGCAACATCCAGGACACGGTCCAATTCAGCACCTCGCATCCCGTCGCCAACGTGCTCGCTGGCTCCACGACGATGTTCAGCGGCAGCACGACCGCGGTGCAGAAGGCCACGTTCGTCAACACCACGGCCACCGCCTACGGCCTGATCCGCGACCTGCAGAACAAGCTCTCGATGTATAACGCCGGCGGCAAATTCACCACCGGCGACTTCACGCTCAATTTCGACGCCGCGCGCTACACCAGCTCGAACCGCTTCTACAACAACCTCGTTTTCGCATCGGTCTCGATCCCCTCCCTAACCTACGACCTCGGCGGCGAAATCCCGTCGATTTCCGTCTCCGGCGTGAGCCTCATGGATCCGAGCGTCTACCGCCTCAACGCGGTCAACTACCGCCTCTTCCCCTCCAACACGGTCGGCAAGTCCGGCCGCGTCGACGGCGAATACAACTTCGCCAAAGGCATCTTCTCGAAACTGCTCGGCGGCTTCCGCTACGCGACGACCACGAGCGACAACCTGCCGACCGGCCTCTTCCTCGGTTCGTTCTCCATCCCGTCCTCGGCGAATCTGCTCAGCCAGTATCCCAACCTGTGGCACCCCTCCCCGATCCAGAACATGTTCTCCGGCTACAGCCAGCCGCAGATCCAGCAATTCTGGGCGTCGGACACGGCCTACATGCGCGACGCCAACGCGCTCTACAAAGCCTACAATGCCACCAACACGCCGGACACCTCCGCCACGGTGAATCCGCTCAGCCTCTACGACATCAAGGAGACGACGACCGCCTTCTACCTGATGCCGCAATTCTCGACCAAGGTCGCCGGCTACCAACTCGACGGCAACGTCGGCCTCCGCGCCGTCCAGACCAAGGAAGACCTCAAGGGCTACAAGGGCGCGACCGCTGCGACCGCCGTCCCGCTTCAGCTCGCCAGCAAGTATTGGGACTACCTCCCGAGCTTCAACGCCCGCCTGCGCCTCACCGAGAAACTCTACGCCCGCGCCGCCGTCTCGAAGACGATCACGCGCCCGACCTTCGGCTCGCTCTCGCCCTCGCTGACACTCAACGCCAATCCCGTCGACCCAAACCTCAACTCCGGTTCGCAAGGCAACCCGGACCTCAAGCCCGTTCGCGCGACAAGCTACGACCTCGGCATCGAATACTACCCGAACAAGTCCGACGTGTTCTACGCCGCCGTCTTCCAGAAGGACGTTACCGGTTTCATCGGCAGCTTTTCCGAACAGCGCACCTACGACGGCGTCAGCTACCTCATCCGCACCTCGAAGAACCTGAACCCCGCGAAGATCAAAGGCACGGAGTTCGGCTTCCAGCACTTCTTCAACTACCTGCCGGCGCCATTCGACGGCCTTGGCCTCCAAGCCAACTACACCTACGTCGACAGCTCCACGCCCACGACCGTCTCGGGCGTCGGCACGCCGGTGAACGCTCCGCTCACGAACCTCTCGAAGCGCAGCTACAACCTGATCGGCATGTATGAAAAAGGACCGTTCTCGGCCCGCGTCGCCTACAACTACCGCTCGGACTTCGTCACCGGTTTCGCCTACTTCGTGAACACCGGCCTGCTGAACCAAGTGATGATGGGCTACGCCGACCTCGACGCGTCGCTGAACTACAACATCACGAAGAACGTTCAGATCGCCGTCCAAGGCGTGAACCTCACCAACGCGCTGCGCTATCAAGCGTATGGCTCGAAACAGTTCCCCTCGAACATCTACTTGGACGGCCGCCAGCTGATGGCGAGCATCACGCTGCGCTACTGAGCGCCGCAAGATCACCGCTCCCCTCCCGACCCCGAGGCCGCAAGCCTCGGGGTCTTTTTTCTCAACCGCGGACAGGGAAGCCGCCGTCGATGGATCGCTCCTGGGACGATGGAAAAACGCACCCAGCCACCGAAGAGAAATCGCACTTGGGGTCGGTCCAAGACGGGACTGAGAAGGGCGGTGGGCGACGGCGGCCCCATCGCGCGCGAGCACACCTTCGGCCCTTCTTCGCGACCTCATTAAGCGTGCCGAGCAACGCGCCCACGTGCACCACATCAACGGTGCACTTTGAGAGGCGAACCAAGGCTTACCGCTTCTCGCTTGAGCTGTCGGTCACCACGACAGCGGCCAGAACCAAGACGAGCACCATGGCAATGCTGACGATGAGACTCGGCGTGAGCACATCGGTAGCTTTGTCATGCCGCCGGTTTCGTCAAAGGCGCACGTTGAAAAACTCTTTTAAAATACCCTACTGAAATACCCCACGCCCGTCCGGAGGTTCTCCGGGCGGCGGCGAAATGCTCCTCGCTCACTCGTCTGCGGTCCTGGGCCACATCGCCAGGGCGAAAGCCGCAACGAGGAGACAGGAAACGATCATGCTAACGGGCATGCCCGCCTATCGGCCCTCGGGCGCCGAACTTTAGCGGGAAATCAAGAAATCGATCTCCCGCAGGGATAGCCGATCGAATTCCAGCCAGTCGCCGGGCAACTGGGTGTAGACACTGGGAGACATTCCCACCCAAGCCGCCTTCGCGGGCGCGCGCACGATGATCTCGAGCGTTACGCCGTCGCGCCACTCCCCCACCGGCAACCGATCGACATGGATTCGGCCGACGCGCTCGTTCTTCCCATCCAGAAATGCCACCGAGAGCATCACGACGGAACCGGAACTTACTCGGCCTTTTGTGCGCACCGTTGCTCGATAGAGGCGGCCCGGCGTAGCCGCCACCCACTGCGAGAGGCTTTCCTGCATACACCCCACGTAACGCACACGCTTGCTGCCGTCCGCGTTCGTCAGGAGCGAAACCTCGCGCGTATCCGCCGGCTCGGTTCGTCCCTGCCAGGTCGGCCGCCCCCAGTCGGTGAAGGCAAAGGGATGACTCGCGGAAATCGTCACGTTGCGCAATTGGGGGTCGAGCAGGCACTCGCGGCCGGATGCGGCCAACTCCGCAACTGTGGGGCCCACGCCCTCGAATAACGGAGCGATGGACCGTGGCTCGATCTGCGCGAGGGCGCCTTTCGCGGCCAATGCTCCAACAATCTTGGGACGAGGATCGTTAAGCAGATAGATCTCCAAGTCAGATTGGATGGCAAGTGGCTCGCGGGCTTTGAGGGATTTGAACTGCGCGACGAGCGCCTCGCGCGCCGCAGTGTAGCGCACAAACGCGTTTTGAAGTGCGTCAACAGATGCTGCCCCCGAAAACACGAGTCGACTGACCTCTTCTCGCGCCTCGTCGTGCTCGCAGAACACTTCAGAGACCTTGAATGCCTCAGACACAAAGCGCACGCGTTCGCGGACGACGTTCGTTTCGGCGGCGGCAGCCGCGTCTTGCAGTAATCCACGCAACCGCTCGCGCACCTCTGGCGGAAAGAGGCGGCGTTGGTCCTCGTCCTTGAGATATTTGACCCAGCGCAGCGGGCGCGGCTGATTTTTCCACTGCTCATCGCAGAGTTCGTAGAAGGCCCGCATGGGGCCAGCAGCTTGCTTCCAAAAGCGCGCGTAGTATTCGTCGAGCAGCGTTTGCGGGTTCAACTTCGGGTCCCACAGGAGCTGCCCACTCAGCCAAGGTTTGGGCCCGTCGAGAGCCCAATTCGGTGTCATCTCGGCATAGTAGGCTCGAGCACCTTGCTCCCACGCATACGGGATCGGCTCCGTGACGGCCCACAACGTCGGTCGAGGAACAAAGAACGGCGCTCCGTAGAGATAGTCATAGAGGGCAATAAACTTGGGGCCCGCACGACCCCAGCGAGCGATCAACGCGCGATCCTCCTGCGCGAACGCGGGGTCGCACCACATGCTGCGATCAGCCGTGAGGTAAGGCACAACATTCGACGCCACCCGGAAAGACGGCGCATTCTCGGTCCAGTAGTAGGCGTAGGTCGAAACGAAGCGGTCGGGGTGCTCGCGCGCCACGTCGGCGGCGACCTCGTTCAGGAATCGATAGAACAGCTCCGAGTAGTTTGGGCGGCCGCGGAAATACTGCACGGGAGACACGGTGTTCAGCGTCGCCGCCGACTGATCGAAGCGGTTCGCGTCGTTAAGGCCAAACTGCACGGCCGGCAGATGGGGCGAAGCGGCAAAACGGCGATTGATCTCCCGAGCCACAAAGTCCGCGAATGCCGGCGCCAGGAGATTGGGTTGCCAGAGGCCGACCGAACGCGCCGACCATTTGACCCGGGCCCCGTTGATAACCGGCGCGAAATCCGGGTGGTCCGCCAATGCTTTTTCTGTCGTGAACTCAGCTGCCGTGTGCCCGGAGGACAGCCAATTCACCAATCGGTTCGCCCGAGTCCATGAATGCCCGTTCGGGCCTTTGTTAGCACCACCCAGGAGACGGGAACTGTAGCCGGGAATGACGACGAACTCTCGCGGCGAAAGCGTCAGCGAGCGCTGACGTCGGACCTCTGCGCCTAATTCGCCGGGCATGAACCAACGCGCGCCCACTGCATGCTCTAGAAAAGCGCTCGCGGCCGCGCAGATGTCACCGCGATGCAGACTGCGCACGACGACGCAATCGGCGTCGATCGAGAATGCGACCGGGCGCTCGATCTCAGTGCCGGCGATCGGCTTCGAAAGTCCAGCACGGCGGGTGCGGCCCACGTAAATCGCGCGTCGCGGCGACGTTTCGAGAGTGGACTCCTCGACGATTGGAAAACGACGCGCGGATGTTCCGACGCTCCGGGCGAGCGTTTCGGCAATGAGCTTCGCCGCTTCGCGTTCCTCCTCGGTGCTTCGCCGCGGCAACATGATTCCGCAGCCCGAACCGAATCGATCAAATGCGACGAAAGTCTTGGATTTCGCCGCTGTCTCGGCGGTCCGCCAAGCAGCCAGCGCTCCCACAAGAGCCAGCACAACTGCGGAGACTTGGAAGAGGTGGCGCACGTTCAGCCATGAAGCGTGCGAACGCTGTCGCTGTCCAGCACAGCGTCCGGGTCACTTCACCTAGGAGCGGCCTTGCGCTCCGGAGTCTCCAATTCCAGCCACCGCAACGCGACGACGAGCAGGGTCGCCCACGTCACCAAAACCGCCGGATTTTGAAACGGAAAATCGATCAACGCATGCAGCATCGTTTGCCCGCAGCCCAAGAAAATCATGAAAGCGATCGGGTGGCGCCACCCCGCTTGGCGGAAGAAACGAACGAGGCACCAGCCAAGACCAATTCCTATCAGCAGGACGCCGGGAGCGCCGAGTTCGATCGGGATCTCCAACCAATCGATGTGCGCGGCATCCCACCACACGCCACGCGGCACATCGGGGTGTGTGGCGAGATACGTCGGGAAAATGTAGCGGAAGCTACCTGCCCCGGTGCCCAACACCCAATGATCGGTATACATGTCCCACGCCACATTTCGCACCGCCGCGCGACTGGTCACGCTGGTCTCCCCTGCTTCGGTCAGCTTGAGGAATCTTCTCTCGATTTGGTCGAAGTCCACGTAGCGCAGAATTCCAAACAACGCGCCTGCAAAGACAATCGTCAGCGCCACTCCCACCGCACGAGGCATCGTGGAGGGCGTTGGATTCGCAGATCGCAAAACGAAATACGCCCCGACCGCACTCGCACAAAACACCGCCAAGGTAATCGCCGCCCCTCGGGAGAACGAAAATAGAACAGCAAGGAACAGCACCACCGTGAGCAGGATCCAGAGTGGCGCCGGAGACGACCGCGCCATGCGCTTTCGCGACTCAAAATGATACCACAACGCCAAGCCCAAGCTCACGGAGGCGAGCAAGCCGAGATAAGCCCCGGCATGGTTCCGGTAGACAAAGCTCGCGAAGTAACTTCCCGGCACGCTCCAGATCCAAAGGAGCTTCGGCTCGCCAACCATTCGATGGACGAAGCCCACGCTGGCCAGGAGCACGGCGTTGGCTCCGAGAATGGTCAGCAACAGTTGGAGCGAGCGTCTGCGCGTCAACCCGACCCACGCCGCGCAAATCGACAACCATACGGTCGCGTAGATGATGAAGGCCCGCCAGACATCGAAAATCTCAAACGGCGCGGTCGCACTGGACGGCAGCCATTTCACATGTGGAACCCTTTCCATCCACCATACCTTGGTGTTCGCGCGATACGCCCAAGCGGGATTAAACGCTTGGACCAAAAGGAGTGCCAGCAGACCCACGCCAACCCAAAAGGGAACGAAACGCACCAAGCGCGGCCAGGCAAGAAGCCGGAACGCGCCCGCCACTGCCAAGTCGCCGGAATAGTCGCGCGGCCATAGCGCAAGCACGAAGGCGATCAGCGCGAGCGTGGCGGCGATAGCCTGACTCCACCATCGTGTGGATCCGAAGGCCCAAGGCAGGAACAGCAACTCCACCATAAGCGCGACCAGTAGTGCCCGCTCGAGCGGGTGCAGGTCGGGCCGTTGCTTGTGCGCCGCGACGTTCACGCACTCACGCGGAATCCAGATGCGGATGATACTCCGGCACCAATTCCTTGATCACGAGTTTGACCTGATTCGCTTCCAGCGTGGTAACTTTGCGCTCGAGCGATTCGAGGCAACGCACGTGCCAATCCTCCGAAACCGGCGTCTGCACGCCGAGCCGCGTGATACGCGGATGCTGAGTCGGCAGCAGGGCCTCGGAGCTATGTTGGAGTTCTTCGAACAGTTTTTCCCCGGGCCTCAGTCCGATGAACTCGATCTCGATGTCCTCGCCGACTCTCAGTCCACTGAGTTCGACGAGCTGTTTGGCAAGGTCCACGATTTTGACCGGCTTGCCCATATCGAGAACAAATATCTCGCCCCCCGAACCAAGGTGCGCGGTCCGCAGCACCAAACCGACGGCTTCGGGAATGGTCATGAAATAACGCGTGACGTCGGGATGCGTCACGGTGATCGGTCCACCTGCCTCGATCTGTCGCTTGAAAATCGGAATCACGCTGCCGGAGGAACCGAGGACGTTGCCGAAGCGAACCGCGATGAACTTTGTCCGATTGCCGGGCCGATGCTGGACGTGCTGCAGACACATCTCCGCCAGCCGTTTCGTAGCCCCCATCACACTCGTCGGATTGATGGCCTTGTCGGTGGAGATGAAAACCATCGCCTCGACGCCCGCGGCAGAGGCGAGCTCGGCCAACAACCTGGTCCCGGTCGTGTTGTTTTTCACCGCCTCGCCGGGCTGTCGCTCCATCATGAACACATGCTTGTGCGCCGCGGCGTGAAAAACGATTTGCGGGCGAAAGCGCTCAAAAATGAACTGCATGCGCGGGATATCCAAAATATCCGCGACCAACGGCATGATCGTGTTGCGATGTCCGCGATCGTTGAGCTCGCTTTCGATCGTGAAGAGAGCGCCCTCCGCCTGTTCAACCATGAGCAGCCGTTCGGGGTGATAGGAAAGCAACTGACGGCAAAGTTCGCTGCCGATGCTGCCACCGGCACCGGTTACCAATACGACTCTGCCGGCCACCATTTTAGCCACCTCCTCCGAGCGCAGGTCGACCGACTCGCGACCAAGCAAATCGTCGACCTGAACCGGGCGGATCTTCGTGACCTGCACCCGTCCGCTGGCCAGCTCCGAAATCGACGGAATGATCTCCACGTGCAGCCCTTCGGTTCGCAGCAGCTTGTAGAGCTCCTGTAGCCGCTTGCCCGGCGCCGACGGCATCGCGATGACGCAAGCGTCGACCGCATATTCCTTCCGCAGGCGACCGATTTCCTCAGGGGCGCCCAAAACGGGAACACCGTGAATCTGGTGACCATGCTTGCGCCAATCGTCATCGAGAAAGAACGCCGGCTTCAGCCCGAGCGAGGGCCGAGCCTGCGCTTCCTGCACGAATTGGGCACCAGCGTCACCCGCACCTAACACGACGATGTGCCGAACCTTTTTCTTCTCCTCGCCTTTTCCACCCGTTCGATAGCGCTCGCGGTAGATTCGGAACCCAAGGCGCATGAAGCTCAGCGCGCCAACACTGAGGACAAAATCGATCAGAACGACACCGCGCGGCGCCGTCGCCCCGGGCGTGATCCCCATTCGGAGCAGATACGAGACGAGGTTCGCACTGGCCATCGCAGCGGCGATTCGCAGCAAATCCGGCACGCTAAAATAAGTCAGCAAGCTCCCGAACTGCCGAAAGAGAACCAGAAACAGCAACTTTACCGGGATGTTTACGACGAGGGAAAAAAGCCGCTCGTCCTGAAACGCGGCCGGCACCAGAAAATCGAACCGAAGCTCGTAGGCAAAGTAGCGGCACGCGCTCAGGAGAAACCCATAGAGCGCGAGCAACGCGATGGCCCGCAGAATGGGGTGCGTGAAGCTGCTCCACGCATACGCGCTATGCTGGTTAGCGCTTTTCATCGCTGCGAGAGGACAAATCGGGATTGAATTCCCGCATGGTAGCTTCTCCCTGCGCCGAAATTCCGCGCCGTCCGATGACCTGCCAGAATGTGAGGAAGAGGATTTTCAAATCGAGCCGGCTAGTGTGATTGTCGACATACCAGACATCCAGCGCGAACTTCTCGTCCCACGACAGCGCGTTTCGGCCGTTGATCTGAGCCCAGCCGGTCAAACCCGGCATCACTTCGTGTCGGCGTCGCTGCTCCCGAGAGTATCGAGGCAGATACTGAACGAGAAGCGGGCGCGGCCCGACCAAGCTCATCTCCCCTTTCAACACATTCCAAAGCTCGGGAAGCTCGTCCAACGAAGTTGCGCGCAGCCAGCGCCCAAACGGCGGAAGCCGATCGCCGTCAGAAAGCAAATTCCCCTCTCGGTCGCGCGCGTCCGTCATGGTGCGAAACTTCACCAGCTCAAAGACGCGCTCATCTTTCCCCGGGCGCTTCTGCCGGAAAAGCACCGGCGCCCCCAGCTTCAGGCGGACAACAACAGCCAGCAGCAGCAGCAACGGGATCCAGAGCGGCGCGGACAGCAGCACCAGGAGCAAATCAAGACACCGCTTCGCCCTCATCGCCCGTTGCTTCCGCCGAAACACTTGCGCACCGCCGCCACCACCCGCTCGAGATCCGGAGTGGTCAGGTTGGATCCGGACGGCAGACACAAACCATCGCGGAAAAGGCGCTCCGAAACGTCGCCCCCATAGCAACGCGTGCCGCCGAAGATCGGCTGCAGATGCATCGGTTTCCAAACCGGCCGTGCTTCGATGTTCTCCTCTGCGAGAGCGAGCCGCACCTTCTCACGATCAGTGCCCGCAATCTTGGAATCGATCGTGACGCACGTGAGCCAGCGCGTGCACCGGCCGAAATCCGCCTCCGGCATAAAAGCGATGCCCGGCAGGTCCGCGAACGCCTGCTGATAAAACGCGCAATTCGCGCGGCGTGCATTCACGCGGTCCTCGAGCACGCGCAATTGTCCGCGACCGATCGCCGCCAGGACATTGCTCATCCGGTAATTGAAGCCTACTTCGGAGTGCTGGTAGTGCGGCGCAGGATCGCGCGCCTGCGTCGCCCAAAACCGTGCCTTCTCGATCAGCGCGCGGTCGTTGCTCACCAACGCGCCGCCTCCGGACGTAGTGATGATCTTGTTCCCGTTGAACGAGTGAATGCCGCACAGTCCGAACGAGCCCGGTGCACGTCCCTTGTAAGTCGCCCCGAGCGCCTCGGCGGCGTCCTCGATGAGAGGGATGTCGTGAGCCGCGCAAATTGCGGCGATTGGATCGATGTCCGCGCTTTGTCCGTAGAGATGCACGAGCACGATCGCCTTCGGTCGCTTGCCTCGCTTGATTCCGTCCTCAACCGCCTCGGCGAGCCGCACAGGATCCATGTTCCAAGTGCGCTCATCAGAATCGACGAACACCGGTGTGGCGCGCTCGTAAAGAATCGGATTCACGCTCGCTGAAAACGTCAGAGTCGAACACAGCACCTCGTCCGACGGCTGCAGCTTCAGCCAACGCATCGCCAAATGCAGCGCCGCCGTCCCGGACGAAAGCGCCGCCGCGTGCTTGGTGCCCGCACGAGCTGCGATTTCGTTTTCGAACGCATCTACATGCGGTCCGAGTGGAGCGATCCAGTTCGACGCAAATGCGTCTTTGACCAGCTCCAACTCGTCGATGCCCACGTGGGGCGATGAAAGGTAAGTTCTAGGTTTCACAGGTGTGATCATGCGTTTCGCGGCGCTTCGCCCTCTGCCACGAGCGCCAAGGTCAAAAGCACTGCTTAGATCGATTCGCGTCAACTTCGCAGCTGCTCTCCGCTCACGGCTGCCCCTGCCCAACTTGGTTGCTCGCAGAGGGGGGCTCGGCCAAACCGAGTCTCGCCAGCGCCCCAAGCAACTTGACCCAACCCGGGTCGCCTTTGAACTCCTCGAACGGGCGGTTGCTGGTCAATCGGACGAAATACTGCTCTCCACTGCCCAAAGCTGCGTAGCTGGCGGTGTCCCGAATCCACTTGCCGGGATGAGTGA
This sequence comes from Opitutia bacterium, assembly GCA_016217545.1. Classification (NCBI taxonomy): domain Bacteria; kingdom Pseudomonadati; phylum Verrucomicrobiota; class Opitutia; species Opitutia bacterium. The sequence goes on from JACRHT010000016.1 coordinate 566,419, forward strand.
ACAGGGTGAAGCGCTCACCGAAATCGAAAGCCCTGCCATTCACCAGATGCCAAAAGGCCACGTCCTCCCTACCGTTTACCGGAGAGACAAACACTCGTCTCTGGGTCGGCTGCAGTTTCGCACTGCCCGTCGACCACACCTCGTTGAAATTCATCGACTCGCAGGTCCAGCCATTTTCCGACCAACAACGATCCGGAGTGTGCGAAGCGACGCGGCTGACTGGCATTCGGTCGCGTTTCCAATAGGCGACGTAAACGCCGAGGTGCGTCGTGCCGCGCGTGAACACCCGAAAGACATAGTCGTCGAAATTCAGTATCGCCTCGACCTGCCCCTTGACCACTTCGGTAGTGCCCAGGGGCTCCTCCCGCGACCGCCAACCCTCGATCTCCTCGGGAATCTTGCCTTTCAAGTGCCCCACTGCCCGGGCGGTGCCAACATCCCCAGCCGACAGATCACGGATCCGTAGAAATTGAAAGGCGAACGCCGCGCAGAGCACCACGGCACCAACACCGAGACCCCAGTATGTCGTGCGGCAAACCCGTTTCATCAGGTCGCGACCGATCGTGCCGGCACGCCGACGGCCAAGACTCTGGCCGCAACTGCACGGTTGGCAAAAGACGCCGCCCCCAACAGGGACCATTCACCCATGTTGCCGCGAGGGCCGAGGACGGCGTTGGAGCCCATAAATGCGCCTTCGCCCAGAACCGCGAATCCCGAGACCCGTGCCCCCGGGCACAACTGCGAAAAGTCACCGATGACCGCATCGTGGCCGACGGAAACACCCACGTTAACGATTACGTGCTGCCCGACTTGGACTTGGGGACCGACAAAAGCCCCGGCCGCAATATAGGCTCCCGCGCCGATCTCGGCACTGCGGCTCACGGCCGAACGGGGATCGATCACCGCGACAGCCCGGTGCCCTGCTGCCCCGAGCCTAGCGGCAATCCGCAACCTCACATCGTTGGCTCCAATCGCCATGATGTAGGTGCCCTGCGCTCCCAATTCGAAATGACTGATGGGACCGAGGCACGGCCTGCCCATCACCACACGTCCCCTCGCGGATTCATCGTCGTCGTAGAGGGCTGTCACGGTCCAGCCCGCAAGCTCGGCGGCATCCACCACTTCGGCGGAAAAGCCGCCGGCTCCGATCACGACCAGCGATTTGTCGGTTTTCATTGTGCAGTATACCCTCCGTCCACCGGCAAGACGGCTCCCGTAATCCACTTGGCCTGGGGCGAGAGCAAGAAGGCGATCGCGTGCCCAACGTCGTCCGGCTCACCAAACCCCAAGGGATGACGGCCGCGGATCGTGTCGATATTTTCGGCCGTCAGCCCCTTGAACATTTTTTCAACCAGTGGCGAAGGCACGATGCCCGGCGCCACCGCATTGACCCGAATCCCACGCGCGGCCCATTCAACGGCCAAAGTACGCGCCAATCCCGCCACTGCAGCCTTGGAGGCTCCGTAGCCCGTCATCCCGGGCGCTCCGACGAGTCCCATGATGCTGGAAATAAGCACCACTGCGGGCTGAGTGCCCTGCTGCAAATTGGGCCAGCACGCCCGAAGGACGCGCAAGGCTCCGCTGACATTCACATCCATGACCGTCGCCATGTTTTCGTCCGAGGTTCTGGTCGCGGGATGCAACAGTCCGACACCTGCCGCATAGACAAGGCCGTCGAGCGACAGGCTTTCGGCGGCAATCGTTTCGATCAACCGCTGGACGCTGTCCGCGCTCGTGACGTCCAGGCGCAAAATTCGCGCTGAGGGGAACGCGCTTCGCAGATCCGCATCCTTGCCGTCACGGCAATGTGTCAGCACCAATCCCTCTCCACGACGTGAAAGCGCCCGCGCGGCTGCCCCTCCGAGGACCGACGACGCTCCGACCACAAGTATCCGCCGCACGCTCATGACGTGAGCTTCGTCTCCACCAGTGCCACAAGGTCGCCAACGGTTTGGCACTTCTGCAGCGAACCGGGCGGCAGCTCGAAGCCCAACTCGGCATCAAGCATCGCGACGACCGCCATGCGGCCCATTGAGTCCCACGCCGGGAAGGACCTGAGCGGGGCGGAGTCCGTCAATTTCGCCGGCGCGATGCCGAGCTCAGCGCCGAGTTTTTCAATGAATTGCGTTTTGCTCATAGAGTTAGTGCCATTCGAGAATACAGCCGCCCCAAGAGTAGCCGACGCCAAATCCCGCCAGCAATACTTTCATCCCCGGCCTCAGCCGGCCGGCTTGGAGGGCTTCCGCCAAAGCCAGAGGAATGGTCGACGACACGGTGTTACCGCAATACTCCAGGTTGATCACGAACTTTTCGGACGGAATGCCCAATTTCCGTCGCAGATGCTCAAGCATGAAAGCATTTGCCTGATGGAATACCACGAGATCGATCTCTCCGAGCGTCAGCTTGGCTTTCGCGAGGACACTTTGCACCAACTTAGGCACGGCTTTGATCGTGAAGTTGAAAATTTCCGGTCCGTCCATGAACAAGCACGACGGATCCCGCACGTTGCCGGAGTCGTCGACCGAAGTGGTGGGCTGCGCCGCCCGCGCATGACGAGCCCCACCGGTTCTTACGATCAACTGTTCCGCCCCGCGCCCGTCGGAGCCGAGCACGAAGGAATGCAGCCGCGTCTTGGAATCCCTCGTAAGCAAGGTGGCAGTGCCAGCGTCGCCAAAGATGGTCCGCGTGCTCTTGTCCAGCGGATGAACGAGACGGCTATAGGTATCTGCCGTCAAAAAAAGCACCTTCTCCGCCGCGCCACTCGCTAACAGCGCGTTTGCAAGCGACAGGCCGTAAACATATCCGGAACATCCGAGGTTGAAATCCAGCGCCGCGCAACTCGTCGGCAGCCCCAGCCGATACTGCAGCACGCACGCCGTTGTAGGCAGCAGGTAATCGGGCGTCTGAGTGCAAAACAGCAGGCAATCGGCTTGATCCGCGCCTTCGGACAACAGTTGCACGGCAGCGGCATGGGCAAGATCCGACGCGCACTCCCCTTCCGACACCACGCGTCTCTCTCGAATTCCCGTCTTCTCGAAGATCTTTTCTGCTGTCCAGTCAGGATACAACAACGCTAGGTCGGTGTTACTCAGGACGGTCTTAGGGAGGTGACAGGCAATTTTTTCAATCATCGCAGGGATTGGCTAAGACGCGCAACCATCAGGCCCCGAGAGGGAGACAGTGCGCATCAGGTTCGGGCAATCGGCCCCAAAGACCGATGATGGAACGCCGGCCGTAATCGCAACATGTGGAGGGTGAGCCCGCGTCACGGCGAAGCCCAATACTGGAGACTAAGCGAGCGGAGCACGGTATCCTGGAACGCCACTCCCTGTGCAGTGATGCGAAAGCCGATGGCGGTGAGCATATCGACATTGCCAAAATCCAGACGCCCGGGTTGGAGCAGCTTCGCACTGCCGTCCACGAAAACGATGATCGTCTGCGAAGTCGCGCTCGACCGCACGATTCGGAGGCGGAGAACCAGTGTGGTTCCATTCTCGGGTTTGGGATCCGAATCATAAACCACCACCGAACCGAAGTAGGCGCGCACGCGCTTGTTGTTCGCGTTTGCGGCGAAAGTGAGCGCGGCGATGATTTCCAAGGCGTCGCCATCCTTCCGCAGGGCCTGACTCGGCAGGCTAACCTGCCGGAGAGTGGTCTCTGCTCCGCCGGCGACACTCGACGCCGCTTGGGTCGACGAATAGATCATCTGCCCGTTGGTATAGGCGAGCGCGGCGGGCAAGTTACCGACGAGAACGTTGTCGGTCTCGTTGGTGATGATACTGACTCCTTGGGGCGAATTCACCGCCAAGTTGTCCCGCACGACGTTGCCGCCGCTCGCATCCCCGAGCGCAACAGCATAGAAGCTCTTTCGCGCAGTCCCGGTGCGCGAATCAATGATGGAATTGTCGGACACGAGGTTGTTTTCCGATTCCACGCCACCCACCGAACCGAAAACGATAAATGGAGTCGCCGAGGTCGAGCCCAGATTCCACGCGACGTTTCCCCTCACCAAACTGAACCGCGCCCCAAACAACTTGACACCACTACCGTCGGCGCTGCGGATCACCTTGTTGTTGCTGAAAGATCCTGCGACAACGCCATAAAGTTCCAACGGAGCGCCGCTGTCGAACCATGTGTTACTCTCGATAATGATGCCCGGACAGCTGAATTGATCCTCGTGCAACAACGGCCGATTCAGATCGAAGGGCCGATTGAAGCCAGACAGGATATTGTCCTTGATTACCATATCCTCGGCGTTCGCGAGCACGATGCCGCTCGAGTCTCCAGCACTCGCCTGAAGCTGGTTGTTCGAGAAAGTGTTTTTTCTGATTTTGCGCCCGCCGACCGCACTGTTGCACTTGAAACCGACGTAGACGTTTTGCGCGACATTTCCGACAAAAAGGTTGTTTGCCGTGTCCGGAACTGCCGGCGAGCCGCTCGAGTCCGCAGGATCGATCCGGAACGCGGTGAACAAATTTGAAGAGCCGATGCCACGCGCAACGTTTCCGGAGAACACGTTGTTTTTCGAGCCGTTCCAGCACTCATAGCCCGTGCCAAGCACGCCGGTCGCCCCTACGCCATCGACATAGCAGTTGACGACGGAACAATTATTCGCGCCCGAAAGTTCGATTCCGACGTCGCGGACGTTCGTGACTCGACAACTGCTGATCAGGACGGCCTCCGTGGAGCGGCCCGCCGCGCTCGGCGTGTCGTTGTTGCGCACCAGATGGATGGCGTAGCCGGAAGCCGCTTCGACCCAGACATTGGTGATCGAGCCACCCACGACTCCGCCGAACGCCAAACCGTTGTTTCCGGTCCCCTGCAGGTCTAGCTTCAGGTCGCTCACATGAATATCCGTGTCTCCCGTGTCTTGTGTCGTCTGGTCGCCGAAGGACCGAACATTCGCCAGGCAGACCGTTTGCCCCGCGGCGGGAAACCGGATCACGGTCGACCAACCCGCGCCACGAAACGTTGAACCGCTCGGCAGCAAAAGTCCCACTTGGTTCGTCGGGTCGGCAGAAACGTAGTAAGTGCCCGGAGGCAGATACACCTCCTTGCCAACTTCAGCCCCATAGTAAATTGCCGCTTGAATTGCCGCCCGATCATCCGTCACGCCGTTACCAGTCGCACCGAAAACCCTCACATCCACACTGCCCCCATCGCTCGTGATATCCTCCAGGATCACTTTGTTCGTCGCGGCATTGTAGTCCGCCGGCCGAACCAGCGTCACACCGTTGGGAACGTCCGAAACGTTTTCCGCCCGGAGTGCGTAGGAGCGTTGACGTCCGTTCACGTTCAACGTGACCACAGCTCCCGCGGTCATGGCCACCGTGTCGACCGTGCCAAGGGCGACGGTCGGCGTCGCTCCGTCCGCAACTACGTTCCGCACGCCGAGCCAGCCGCGCGTGGCCAGGACGCCCGACTCCGTAGGCAGCGTGAGCGTATTCCCCGCAGCGCTTGCCGACTTGGTAATGGTCGTGCGCGAAGCCGTCAAACCCAGTTGGACGGTGCCCACCCGCGTGTCGATGCCGCCACCGCCGTCATACGTGATGATGTCGCCACCGGGCAAGGTAGCGCCGTAAAGCAGCAGATCACCACCGCGCGCCTCGGCCGCTGTGCCACCCGAGGAATAGAAATTACCACCGCGTGCCGAGGTTGCGCTGCCACCACGCAGCAACAGCGACCCACCGAGTGCTTGGGACCCAGCGCCGCCATAGAGCAAAATGCTTCCGCCTCGAGCCGCATCGCCAGCACCACCGCTCAGGTCAACTTCGCCGGCATCCGCCGCTTGGTCCACCAAAGTCGCGCCGGCCCCAGCGTTCAGGTAAATTTTCCCGCCAACGGCTCCGCCCGTGTTACGCGCTTCGATCAGCGTGGCGAGATTCAGCGGGGTGATGAATTTGTCCGCCTCGGTCCCAGCCCGAATCGTCGCGGCTGTCGCGGCATTGGCTGAGATGAAGTTCAGCGGTGTGGTCAAAACGCCGTTATCATCCACACTGACCGTGGTCTGCCCCCTCAACGACAGAGTCGTCACCAAGATCATAGTGAACAACAGGAGATGGCGATGGGTGCGTTTCACGTAGGTGATTTGCAGTAATTCGCCTATTCCTACCGGTGCATCAAGCCCTGACTTGGATCCCCATGCCGACGCAGAGCACCTGGTTCACCGCCCGCACATCGAAACGCTCCACCGCAATCTGCCGCGAGCGAATGGCCATGCGCCGCACAAGCTCGGGGTCCGATGCCAGCCGTTGCATCGCGATCGATAAGGCGTGAGCTGAACGGGTCGGCACTAACAGTCCGTTCTCTCCCTGCAGAATACCGTGAACATCGCGCTTGCTCCCCGCGGGCACCACGACCGTGTCCCGACAACCGATCGTGTCCGTGGTGATTATCGCGCGCCCGACCGACATCGCCTCGAGCACGGAACGTGGCATGCCCTCGTGATACGATGGCAGCACATAAACCGAGCACTCCGCCAGATGGCCGCGCACATCCTCGCAGAGGGGAAAACGCTCCAGCCATCCGCGGGACACCCATCCGTCGATGTCGGTCTCGCGAATCCCGGTGGGATTGGAGTCTCCCGCCCCCACAATACGACACCCGGCTTCCGGGTGAGTCCGACGCAGCTCCGCCGCCGCTTCCGCCAACTCAACCAGACCTTTGTCGCGCAACATCCGCCCAAGATAGAGGAAACGTGTTCCCGACGGTAACGGCTTCGGAGCGAAATGCTCCGTGTCGACACCCGAGCCAGCCACCTGGACCAACTGCCTCCGGCTCGCTAAGCGGCGCTCAAGGAACAGCGCTTCAATCTCTCCGTTTTGCACGAACACACGTCCGCAGCCCCGCAGCGACCGGCGATAAAGCGCCTCAGCGACTCCGCGCAGCAAGCGCCCTTTAAGTCCTTCCGTGTAGAACGCCGTGCCCAGCCCAGTGATCAGTGCGTGCACAGACGGAACGCCGGCTGCGCGAGCTGCGAGCGATCCGTAAATCACCGGCTTGATCGTGTAGCTGAGCACGATGTCCGGTTTCTCCGCTGCGCAAAGCCGCCGCAAATTTCTGTAACTGCGCCAATCTGCCAAAGGATTTAGCCCAGTCCGTGCGAGGTGGACCGGCACAAAGCGAATGCCAGCCTCGGCCAGTTGAGCCGGGACGCGTGGTGTCTCCGCTGGCGCCGCGGCCACAACCTCCCACCCTGCCGCCAACACCGCCCGCATGAGCGGCAACCGGAAATTGGTCAGCGACGCATCATAGCCGGCAATCAGCAGGAATTTCACCGTTCCCTCCGTTCCAAGACCGCATGGAGGGCCCTTTCGGCCGCTATTGTCACCGCGGCTTCCGCGAAGTGCGCCTGGCAGTATTCCCGAGCTCGAACTCCCATAGCCCTCGCTCGACCGGGCTCGCCGAGAAGACGCACCAGTGCGGCATACGCCATGCGCGCATCAGCGATCGGCACCACCTCCAGTCCGTCACTTTCGCCGGCAATGCGTCGCAGGTCGCCAACCTCGGTCGCAATGCACGGAATGCCCAGCGCCATTGCTTCAAGCAACGCATTCGGCATGCCCTCGTAGCGGCTGAGGAGCATGAACACATCCGCACCCGCCAAGAACTTCACCGGGTCGTCGATCGGTCCCGCCCACGTGACGGTTCCCTCCATGCCTCGGCGTGCAATTTCGCCGTCGAGCCGAGTCTCGCCCGTCGGCTGTGCGCCACCGACCGTGAAGTGGACGTTAGCACCATCAGCGCACGCCAGCTGGGCAATCTCGAGCAGTTGATCGTAACCTTTGATCCAAAAGCGAACGTTGCCCAGCATCCGCACCTCCAACCGTCCCGCGGACTCTCCGCGACGCGCCGCGGATAGAAACGTAGCCTCGATGGCGTTCGGGACGACGTGAGCGCGCGACTCGATTCCGAGCGCAACCTCCTGTGCAAGCTTCACGTTGAGCTCGCTGTTCGAGAGATAGCCGGCGGCATAAAGCCGCGTGGCGCGCAGCAGCCAACCGCGCTTCCGCATCACCTCGCGACTTGCGGAGCGCAACGCCACGATACCCGCGGGCCACCAAAGAATCGGCAGCAATAGTCGCCACAGTTCCGCCCGAAAACCCCAGCACATCAGCACTCCCCGGGGGCCACGCACCACCGCCGCAACCAATGCCGCTAGCACCGACAGCGCCCCCGCACGACCCGGGCGGACGATGTGCACGCCAGCGCGCGCCGCCTCATCCAACAGGGCGGCATAGCGGCCCCCGCCGGGTTGCCATTGCAACACATAGACAGAGCAATCGTGGCCCCGCTCGCCCAACCCTCGGAGCAGCAGCAGCAGTTGCTTTTCCGCTCCCCCGCCCGCGAGCGTGTTCGTGAGCACGCGGACTACCATGCGCTCGCTGTGTTTCATGCCGGATCGTGCAGCGGAGCCGGTGCGGTCAGCGCGAAACGAGCGCGGCGTAGCCAGTGAAACAGCGGGCTCACCTTCAGGCGGAAATTCGTCGTGCCGTCGCCCCGGTAGAGCCCTACGCGCTCCAGCGTCAGCCAGTTCTCGCGGCGCACGAGGCCGCGCGCCCACGGCGTGATCGGCGCCAACTCGTAACCCGCCGCGCGCACCCGCGACAGTGTATCGGCCGTGAACTTGCCAGCGGGATAGCAAAACGACCCAACGCTTTCCCCGAGCAACGACTCGAGCACGCGCTTGGATTCGGCCAGCTGTCGTTCCTGTTCGCCGGCGGAGAGCGTCGGCAGACGCGCGTGATTGCAAGTGTGGCTCGCGATCTCCCATCCGGCGGAGCGCAGGGAGATCAGTTCCTTCGCCGTGAGAAATTCCTTGTGCGCGGGACAGTGCAGTGGCCGCGGTGCGCCGTCGATCAAGGAGTCGGTGATGACGAATACCGTTGCCGTAAACCCTAGTTCTTTCAACACCGGCCGCACATGCGTCCAGCAGTCGCGGTAGCCATCGTCGAAGGTCAGCGCCATCAGCTTCGGTGACCACCGTCCCTCCGCGCGCGCCGCCGCGCAAAACTCCCGGAGACTCACCAGCCGCCGGCCGGCCCGCGCGAGGTATTCCATCTGCCGACGAAAATCTGCCGCCGAGACGGTGAGCCCATCCACATGCAACGGATCGACCCCGTGATACGCCAGGATGCGCGTGGTGCGAATGACCGGAGGAAGCATCGCTCAGATAACCGAACCGGTGGGAGGAACTACTCGCGGTCGGACCAACCCGCGCGCCTTTATCGCCGCCGTCCGCGCGGCCAATGCGAATTGCCCGAGCGGCCCTGCGCCCACGAATCCATTCCATTCCATCGTGGGTTCGCCGCCGAATTCCATTTTGAAACGGTCGATCCCCGCCAGCTCCGCCGTATGGGCGATGCCGCCGAGATCGTAGGCCTCGAATCCTCGCGCCTTGAACGCGAGCATATCGCGCCAGTGCAGCAGCCGGTTGGCCCGGCCGATGAGGGCGCGGCGCGCCGAGTCGTCGCTACCTCGCGCGGCGGAATGCGAATACAGCAGCCGCGTCCGGCGGGCGTCATGCAGATACACGTGCTGCGCTAAGATTGCGCCCTCGCGGCGGACCGTGGAAAGCGTCAATGCGGCCGCCGCGTGCAACGCCACCAGCTTTTCGTTGTTTGCAGGAGCGATGCCGGTGGTGCGGGCAAATTCACTGAAGGCGGCCCGAAAGACGGCGAGCGCCGTCTCGTCCGGCCGCTCGAGCACCTCGCACTCGAGGCCGTCCTTGTCCTGTGCCCGCCGAACCTCGTAGCGACAGTTCTTAGACAGTCCGGCCAGCAGCGCTTCCTCTTCGCGGTCGATGTTCACAATCGAACTGTGAAACCGGATGGCTTGCGGTCCGGGCGGCACCGCGCATTGCACCAATTGGAGGATGTCGCACCCCTGCTCGCGCACGGGCAGATCCGCCGCAAAATAGATTTCGCGGATGCGCAGGCCCTTGAGGCGGCGGTTGATCGTCAGCATGCGGGAAACTCGACTTTCACTGCGGGATGGAATCCGGTGGGCAACACCGGCCGCGTCACGCGACACCGCGGATCGCCTTCGAACACGTCGGCATCCACGGCGTTGTAGTAGATGAAACGCAGATTGCGCAGCCGGCCGCTCGGGCCATAGAGCGCAAAGAGTCGCTCCTTGAACTGCTCCATCAAGGCGCGCGTAAACGGATTGAAAGCGTAGATCACCGTGGCGTCCGCCGGCAGCGTCTCCATGCAGTTGCCGACCGCGATGGTGACGTCGTCCCGGTGCCGCAGGCGATGCGCGACCTCGCCGGCGACTTCGGGGTCGAGTTCGAGACCATGGACTCGAGCGGCCCGCCCTTGATGGAGAACGAAATTGATCACACGACCGCGACCGCATCCGACATCCACGAACACGTCGCCCGCCCGCACCTCGGGATCGAGCAGCAACGCCAACGCGCGGTAATCCGAATTCATCGTGTCCTTCGCACCGAGGTGCGCGTAGGGCGTCCGCTTGCTCCCGCCGAGGAACCGGCCGTAGCGAAGATCGAGGTAGAGATTGCGCAGGAGGCGGCGAATACGAGCAATCATGGGACGCGAGCGGAGGCGCAGGCGGTGAAATAGGCTTGTTGCACGACCTGCACGTGCGCGAAGGCGCGCAGTCGATCGCGGGCTTCCGCCCAACGCGAGGGCGGCGAAGCCAGTGCCTGCGCCACGGTTTCTCCGAAATTCTCCTCGAACCGCTCGGCCGGCACCACGAATTCCGCCACACCGCACCGCGCCATCATCTCCCGCGTGCCGCCGCCCGAATCGATCGTCACTACGCGACACCCCGCAGCGAGGGCTTCCATCAGCGCGTTCGGCTGGCCTTCGTAGACCGACGACGCGAGCACCACGTCGGCCTGCGCCAACCAACGCCGGACATCCGGTGCGAAGCCCGCCAGACGCACACAGGCATCCAGCCCAGCGGCGGCGATCTGGCGCTCCAGCGCCGCGCGCTGACCGCCCTCGCCAAGGATCGTCAGCACCGCGTCCGGGAAGCACGCTCGTCCCTGCGCAAAGGCGTCGATCAGACGCGAGAATCCCTTTTCGGGGGAAAGCCGCCCCACCGCCAGGAACCGCAGGGTCGTGCCCGGCCGACTGCGCGCTCCGTTCTCCCAAGCATCGTCCGGCAGTGGATTGCTGATCACATGGCACTGCATGCCGCGCACGCCGAGATCGGCCAACTCCGCGGCGGCGAAATCGCTTTGCGCCACGACCGCATCAAAGCGCCGCAACACCGGCCGATAGAGCCACCAACGCGACCGCGGCACATTCGATTTCGGCAAGGAACCCTCGCGATAGATCAACGGATGGCGCACCAAGCGCGAAGCCGACGCGATGGCCAGAAGCATCGCCTGCGTGAAACCGAAAACCAGCAGCGGGGCCGGACCGCTGCGCCGGAGGTGCCGCACCAAAGGGCGAAACGCCTCCCGCGCCCGCCGGACCTCCAACGACACGACTCGCACGCGCCGATCCAACGCGCCGAGAAATTCCGCCTCGTGCCGTCCGTAGATGATCGCCTCGACGGCATGCCCGGCTTCGGCCCATGCATTGCAGAGCCGAAGGCAAACCCGCTCGGAGCCGCCGGCTCCGAAGGTAGGCACGAGACAACGCACGCTCGGCCGTCCATTCCACGCCACCGGCCAGAGGACGTTCGCCTTGCCCGGCTCCAAGTCCGGAGCTGATACCTTTTCGTGGCTCAACTCCACCGGTGCGCAGCCAGCCATTGTTTGAGGACGAAGACCCGCCACAGCGATTCGCTGTGATCCCACTTCGCAGTTTGGTGTTCAGTCCATAGACGCTCGACCGCGTCCCGAACCACGATGTCGTCGGCGGAGCCGTCGAAAAGCGCTTCAGCAACGCACGTCTTTAGTTCGGAGCGCATCCATTGCGCGAGCGGCGGGGTGAAACCCTGTTTGGGGCGTTCCATGATCTCGCGCGGAAGATGCCGCGCGACCATGTTGCGCAACAGGCGCTTTCCCCCCTTAAGCTCGAGTTTGTAACTCAGCGGCAGTGTCGCCGCAAAGTCGTGCAGACGAAAATCCAAGAGCGGCTCCCGGCATTCGAGCCCGACCGCCATGCTTGCCCGATCCATTTTGACGAGCAGGTCGTCGGGCAGGACGTTCAAGACATCGAAGCGCATCATCTCCTCACCCAAGTGCAAATTCAACCCTGGCACGCGCCGGTGCTTCCGCAAGTCCTCCCCGCGCTGGAAGACCAAGCGCCCCGAACACGGCAGCGACGTGGCGTCATCGTAAGCCCGGGAAAAGTCGGACCGCGAAGCAAGCTGTAATAGGCGCGCAAACCGGAACCAGCCCCGGCGCCATTTGCCCGACGTAGGCCGCCGCACCGTCAAGCGGGAGGCGACCGCCCGGATGACCGAGCGAAGGAATTCGGGCGTGTGATAGACCGGCCCCAGTCGATCCAAGGCGCGATAGCGCCAGTAGCCGCCGAAAAACTCGTCGCCGCCGTCACCCGTCATAGCAACCGTCACATGTTGCCGGGTCAGCGCCGAAACAAGGTAGGTGGGAACAAACGAGGCATCGGCCAGCGGCTCGTCGAGCAGTGCCCCCACTCGGCTGGCCACCTCCAGTGCCTCCTTGCGGCTGACCGACAAGGTGGTGTGCTCGGTGCCCAAGTGCCGGGCGATCGCTTCGGCATGACGACTTTCGTCGAACTCCGCGACGTCGAACCCGATGGAGAACGTGCGGATCGGCCGCCCGGAGCGTTGCTGCATCAGGGCAACCACGAGCGACGAATCAATCCCTCCGGACAGAAGTGCGCCAAGCGGGACATCGGCGACCATGCGGATCGCAATCGCATCGCGCAGGAGCGACTCACCGGCCTCGACCGCCTCGTCGAATGTCCCGCGAAACGGCGCAGCCAACCCGCGCGACCAGGACTCCGTCGAGCTCCAGAAAGTCCGATAGTGCCACCCGGCTCCGCGCAAGTCGAACGGACCGTCCGGGTTGCCCTGCGCGGCACTGAGGAAACCATTCCAATCGATCCGGGTTGCATCCGCAGCGAATGTGACCGTCGACCCCGGTGCCAAACTCACCGCCGATTCGTAGACGCAGTGATGGTGTGGAAAGTATCCGTAGGCAAAATACGACGGGAGTGCCACCCGATTCAACCGCGCCTCAAAGTGCTCGTCCCGCGCCAAAGCCCGCGCTTCCGAGCCGAAGAGTAGCGTGCCATCGCGTCCTCGGCCGACATAAAGCGGCTTCACCCCCAGCCGATCACGCACAAGCGACAGGGTGGCGGCGCGCCGGTCGTAGCAGGCGAAAGCGAACATTCCATTCATCTTTTCCAAGGCCGCATCGAGCCCCCAAGTTGCCACCGCCTCCAGCATCACCTCGCTATCCGAGTGCCCGCGCCACTCACGCTGCCGGCCGCAATCCAATTCCTGTCGCAGCACGGCGAAATTGTAGACCTCGCCGTTGAAGACGAGTTGATGTTCGCCCGCATGCGAACACATCGGCTGTTGTCCGGCGGGTGACAGATCAATGATCGATAGGCGGCGATGCCCCAAGGCCACCGGATTCTCGGGCGCAACCCATACGCCATCGCTATCGGGCCCCCTATGCTTCACCGCGTCGGCGAGCTGGCGCACCCGACGCTCAAGGTCGGGACGCATCGCCCCGCCCACACCGATCAGACCTACAATTCCGCACATGGTCGGCTCACGGTTTCATCTCCGGCTTGTAGGCATGCTCCAATACGCTGTCGACTCGCTCGCGAAACGTAGCGCCGCGCATCTGCTCGGACGTAGCCCATTGGGAGCGCAGTCGTTGTTCGAAATCGTCGTAGCGCATGATGATGCGCGCCGGGTTCCCCGCGACGACTGTGCCGTCGGGCACCGACTTGGTCACCACACTCCCCGCCGCGACGACCGCACGGTTGCCGACTCGGACCCCCGGCATCAAGATGGAATTCACTCCGATAAACACGTCATCGCCAATCCAAACGGGAGCGTAGCGGAAACGACGCCCCTTTTCATCCCGAACTAGCCAACCGCTTCCATCGTGGGTGATGAAGACGACGCCGGCCGTCACGGTAACACGATCGCCGATTCGCACCAGCCAAGGCTCGCTGCCGAAGCTCTTGCTGTAGATGCGACATCCCTCGCCGACCGTCACCCCGAGATACCGCGCTGCGGCCGGGCCGCCGCGCAACCAGCGGATGAAGTTGAAGGCGAAGAGCCGGTATAAACTAGCGAGACGCGACAGCATGGGAGGTGGGGGGCGGCATATACCCGAGCTGCACCCGTGCCATGATCAATCCGATGCCGAAGCTCACCCACGGAGTCGAATAGGTAATGGTTCCCTCAATCGATTGGAAGGCCACGAGCGCCAATCCTGAAACCGCCGCAGCCAGCGTGATCGGATCGAGTCGGCGCCAATTTCGCAAGCGTGCGATCACCCGAACCAAGGGAAGAAAATAGAGGACAAACAAGATGACGCCGCCTTTGAGAAAGGGCAGTGCCGCACCAGCATGGGTTGAGGTGCGGCCGAATTCGTCTCCCGTGAGTCGGTCGACGGACAGCGATTGGATTTGATTGGCCAGGAAGACCCCTCCCATTCCTCGCCCCACGAGCCATTCCGTGCCCTCGAGTTCCTCCGCGAGATCGCGGACCTCCGCCCAACGCTCGTTTTCCGACAACACCGTGGTCGCCACACCGTATCGGCCTTGGAACCGCTCGATGAGAACATCGAAGGGGAAATACAGCACGATCGCGGCGGCAAAAAGGATGAACCCCACGACCGCAAGCACGATGCGCCGCTGCTGCCGCAGCATGGCCGGCAACACGGCCGCCGCCGCAAAAAGCTCCAGCGCGCAACGCACGGAAATGCCACGGCGCCCGAAATAGAGATAAACAAAAAGGCATCCGGCCGTGATCACGAGGAGCGGCACATACCAGCGATTGCGCACTTCCGTGGTCGCGGCCACCAACGCCAGCAGCGGTGCGAGCGTGAGCGCCGCCTCGAACTGTGAGCCCGATTGTTCGTTGAGAATCGAACGATCGGTCAACACCATGCTATCCGTAAATCGAATCGCGAGGAGGACCGACAAGCCCGAGAGGATGGTCACGGTCAGGCGGATGTCGCGCCAAACGCTGTCGCGTCGACCCAGTATGAACGCCCCCAAGACCGTCCAATATGTGAAGCAATCGAACGCGATGAGACGCACGGGATTTCCGAGCACGACGGCGTAGAGGATGAGAAACCCCAGATAGCCAGTCAGGGCCCACAGGTATGCCCAACTGATGCGCGGGCTCGGCCCGGGGGACTTCTCGTAGAAATAGACGGCAGCGCCGAGGCAGAGCGGATAGATAAACAGACCTAGCAAGCCGACGCTGGAACCAAGCGAGTCGGATACCTGAACGGAGATGAATCGCGAGATCATCACCAGCCACCCGACAACGAGAAACACCTGCAAGCTCCAGCGGGCCAGTCGGGGAGTTGGCGGAGGAGTGCGCTCACGGGAGAAGGAGTCGCCGGCGGCGACAGAGCGAGGGAGAACAGATCGGGCGAGACTCATGCGTGAGATTGGGATTTGTGGCGATGCACCGTCGCCTGCAAATAATTGGCCAACGCCTCGCCATGACGGGCAAGGTCGAAAACGCGCCGCGCAGTGCCATTGCCACGCTGCCCGATCTCCGCCGCCGCTCCCGGATGGCGTTCCACCCAGAGTATTTTCTCCGCCACGGCGGCAGCGCTCCCCGGAGATACCAACAGCGCATCCTCGCCGTCAGTGAAGTAGCGTCGGATATCGCCCACCGCACTCAGGATCGCCGGTGTGCCATGACTAAACAGCTCGAAGAGTCGGCTGGGAAAACAAGCCTGCGACGATACGTCGTCCGATCGCAGCAACACATGGCACGAAGCACCACACACTGCCTCGGTGTAATTTGCTTCATCGAGACGACCGGCAAGCACGACGCCGCCTGCCAATTCGTGGGACCGAGCGCGTGCAGTCAATTTCGCCAGCGTATCGGAGGAAAGACCCACGATCCGCAGTCTGGTTCGCCCACCCGCTTGACGCACCAGCGTCATTGCCTCCAGCAACAATTCCAGCGAGTCGCGCCGCGCGCCGCCACTGATGGCCAGCAGCTCCGGAATCGCCGGCGGCGTTCGCCCCGCGGCCGAAGCCAGCGGAGCAACGGTTGGCACGACCAGCACTGGATGCCTTGCCCGCGCGGACAACTCCGCCGCGAGATAATGCGAGATGACCACGCTGCCAGCCGAGAAATGCGGCAGGACCAGCAAGTGCAGGCGTTCAGAAAGATAATGAGTATCCCGCCAGCCCGCCGCATAGTCGCAGGCCAGGTGCTTCTCCGCGTATTGCTGCACAAATGGAATCCCCCGTTGCCGGCACAGCCGTGCGAGTCGCCACGCGTAGGCGACGTCCTGATTGTAGAAGAACACCACATCGACTCCCCCGGCCGCGTGTCGGCGCCCGATCTCCTGCGCCATGCGGTCGACCGCCCTGGCATTGACACGTGGACGACGCCAGCCGCGCCTCGGCTCCGGTTGACCGCGCGCGACCTGCTGCACCGCAATTTTCTCCCAAACAAATTCGCTCTCTTCGTCACCAACGAGCAACAAGCTGACCTCGCACCCGGTCTGACTCAGGGCCAGCGCGAGATTGCGGATGCGAGCCACTGCGCCTCCCGGATCAAGTCCGAACCCAAATACTCCGATGAGCAAAACCCTCATGACGGCGCAGGGGCTTCCGGGCGATATCGCGCCACGGCGGAGCGCACGCACAACGCCGCCGCCATGATTTGCACAACCGCTGCGATCACGAGCCCAACCGTCACCGCCTCAAGCGCCCGTAACGACGTAGCGTGCAGCAGCAGTGCGGGGCACAGGTAATTCGTCGCCAGCACTGCACCCACATAGGCGAAAAGCTGAGGCCAAGCCTGTAGAACCGACAGCGGCAGAGTTGCGATTTTGAAACACCCGGCCAGCACCAGCAACAGCCCCCACCGCATGGCGGGAACCGATTCCACGTATGCCGGCAGAATTCGCCCGACACAGATTGGGATCAGCCACCAGCCTGCGGCGACAAAAGGCAGCATGAAGACCACGCAAGCGAGCCCGACCCGCCACGAATTGTCCGCGACAGCCATCGCATTGTCGGTTTGACCCAAATCGAAATTTAACCGCGGCAGCAGGTAAGTGGAGATGATCGACGGCGCCATAACCCCGAGCGTGAATATCGCGGAAACCGGCGTGAAGAGTCCCAGTTCATGCTCGCCGCCCCGCTGCAACAGCAGCATGCGGCCGAAAGTGGAGGCCACGACCGTTCCGTAGTTCGAAATGAACAACGGCATACCCGTCGTCACCAGCATACCGACCACGGTCCAATCCCAGCGCGGCGGCAGTCGCACCGGTCGCATCCGGTGCAGCAGCAAGGTGCCTCCCACGGCAATGGCCACCGTGCGGCCCAAATAACCGTCGAACCCTGCCACCCACACCAGCGGAATCGAAAGCACCTGCGCAAGAATCAGCCAACCTTGGTTTCGCGCCAGGATCGAAAACTCGCGTCCACTGCGACACGTCGCCTCCAGATACGTGCGGTAGAGCATCGCCGGACCGTAAAGCGCCATCGCGATCGCCGCTGCGCGCCAGTGCGCCGCTCCGGCGTAGAGGCAGACGATCAGCAGACCCACCACCTCCACGCCACACGCCAGCAGGGTATAGGCTTCCGCCGCCTGCGCCGTCGCCTCCGCCTGCGATCGCTCCCCTCGCCCACTCAGGAAGGGAAACTGTCGATTGAAGGAGTTGATGACACCGAGCCGAACGACACCAAAATAGCTCTCGAGCAAGACGATCGACTGCCAGACACCGTTTTCCGCCGGGGAAACCCACCGCAAGACGACAATTGAGCAGACCATCTGCGTCACCTGCAGCAAAGCCGCGACCGCGCTTTGCGCCGGGACCAACCGACCCAATTCCAGCAATCGTGAACGCACCTGCTTCAGAGAACTCCTCCATCCGCACGCGGAGCGGCACCGCGAATCGGATGCGCTGGATTGCCCGCCCATACTTCCGCGGCAGGCACGGTCCGGGGCACCACCGAACCGGCGCCGACGATCGCCCCGGCCCCAATCGTCACCCCTTTTAAGATCATCACGCGCCCGCCGACCCAAGCATCCTCCTGAATGTCCACCGCGGCGGTTCGGACGGGCGCTTGTTCATGCAACGCACGGGAGCGCGCGTCGTGGGGATGGAAATCCGTATCGACGATCTCACAGGCCCCGCCGATCATGACCCGCGCCCCGATCGTCAATTCACGCTGGCACACCAGCGTGCTACTGCTGATACCGGCACCAGGCCCGATCGTAAGTCGCCCACCGGGCAGCACCCAAATGATCGCGGGGCGGTGCCCGCCGAAGGCATTCACACGCGGTCCGGAGTGAATCCGCACTCCGGGATGAATTGTCACTCGAGCGCGCGGGTCGATTTTCCAAATCATCCGCCCCGTGACCGTCAGCCGACCCAGCAACGTTACCCCGGGATGGCAGCGTAGATAAGCCGAATAGAACGTGCTCCACCACCAAATGACGATATTGTCGCGCACCGAACGGGTGCGAAGCCATAGCCGAATCAACGTCGCACTGAAGCTGTAATCACTCACAATCAGGCATCCGTTCGTCACCGGTGATGATGCGGAAGAACCGATCGTGCTCGGTTTGGGACGGCATCGCCCCCATGCGCAACCCTGTCGCCCGATAATCCCGCGCCGCCGCCTCGTAGGAAAAACCCTTGAACGTGAGATGCAGGTAGCGCTTGCCCCGCACGATCTGATCCGCTGTTGGACGTTGCGCCGTGGCCCCGAGTTCCGCCAGGCGGTTGAAATACATGTCACGCGATGCCGGCTCCTCCACTATACCCAGTCCGCTGTATTTGGGCTTCGCAGCCACAACCGACGGCAATCCGCGGACGACGAAGTCAACACCGGCGGAGCTGAGCCAGGCGAGGCCCGCTCGCGCAAACGGAATCAGTGCGAAAGTGTTCACCGATTCCGCGCTATCGATCACATGCACGTTCGCGATGCCTGCCGCAGCGGCGCGCGCCACTTCTCCCATATAGACGGCGCACTTGCCTCCGATCCAGCGCTCTGCCGGGTGGGCACGAATTACGAGCTTGAGCTGCGGTCGTGCCGCAAACCAGCGGATCAGTTCCCGAACCCATTCTTGCTGACCGGCGAAAATTGTCTCGCGGCACAACATCGAACTGTCGCCGATGACATTCGGTGCCAAGAGGAAGATCGGTGCGTCGCCAGCCATGAAATCGCGCAACCGGGCCGGCAGTGAAGCCGCGACGTTGTCGCGTTGGATGCGGTAGAAATTATTCAGCCACGCTGCATCGTCCGGTCGATTGCCATCGAGAAATTTCAGGTAGGCATTGATCTCGGCCTCCTTCTCCGCGTCCCACGGCCCCAATGCCCGCAACCAACCGGTGACATTATACTCCATCGCCGGAGCACCGAGATTGTAGATCATGTGGCCCGGTCGCCACGCCCAGCCTTCCAAGCAAACAACAGGCATTTGCCGCGCCTGCGCCACAGCCAGCAACCCTGGGGATTCGGCGATCAGGCCGCTGTAGCACAGGAGGCGGGAAAACCGCTCGCGCGTCAGCAATCCGTCGAATGCCTCGCCGGCCGCGACGATCTCCCCTTCCCGCCGGCGCACGGCATCCCCATAGCGTGCTTGATCCGCATGCACATCGGCTTCCTCGACGTGGAAATCGTAAGCGACGTTTGCCGCTGCGATTTGGCGAGCACGCGCCGCCAGCACTCCGCCAAGATCCGGCCGACGTTGCGCCACGTCCAGATCGACGAGTGCGATGCCCGGGATTTCCGGCACACGCGCCCAGAAATTGAACGGGCGCGGTTCAGGATATTCGCGGCGCACTTGCGCGCCGCGGTATAGCAGCGTCGTTTCCCAGCCGAGCGTGCGGAGCACACAGGCGGCATAAGCGGCCCACTCGATCCAAGTGCAACTGCGGAGTGCGGTCAGCGCCACACGACCGCGCACCGGCGGCAGAGGACACGCGGCAAGATGCGCGAGCCAAGTGTCGAGCGACTGCCGAGCCAGGACGGGATGGCAGGTCGTTCCCGTGTTCCAGATTTCCCACTGTGCCGCTGCCGCGGCTCCCAAGCGACGCAGAACACGGGCAGATTTGTCAGCGAGCGGCATCACCACATCGTCAGGACCGTCTTGCGCTGCATCGGGTCAAGTGCCGCGATTTTCGGATCCTCGTAGTAGGAATCGCCGATGATGTGGGTGGTCGAGACCTCTTCGAAGATGCAGCCCTGTTGCGTGCTGAAGCTGTGCCACGTGCCCCGCTCCACCAGCAGGATGTCGCCCGCCTTCAGATTATGCAGGACGCCGTTGAGATTGACCTCGATGTCGCCGCGCAGGAGCTGGAAGGTCTCCTCTTTTTTCATGTGGCGGTGATTCGGATGGCGCTGACCCGGCAGCATGATGATGAGCTTTTTGCAGTATTCGCGGTTCACCAGGTTCACGATGAGTGCGCCATTGGACCGGAATTGCTCCGGGCCGTAGTGATGCGACATCTCGATCGTGAACTTGTCGCCGATCGCGATGTGCGCCTCGTGCAGCATGCCTTTGGCTTGGTGAATGAGGCTGCGGAGCTGGTTGGCGAGCGTGCGCTGGCGGCGTTCGGTCACCCGGCCGTTCTTCGCGATGGCGGCCGATGCAGTCATCGACTCCTGAAATTCCGAAGACGAGGTCTGTCCCTCGGCACAGGGCATCGCGAAGAAGACTTTTTCTCGCGAGAGCGTTTCTCCCTGCGCAACCGCATCCCGTGCGAAAGTGCCACGGCGGAGCGAAAGCAGCGAATCGATTTCCTCCTGCGCGATCTTTTTGGACCCATCGGCGGCGCCACAGATCTCCTGCACCAGCAACGCACTCTCGACCCACTTCGCCGTCTGTTCGGGATTCATCGAGTAGGCATTGAGCGGGATCTTCTCGGTCGGGACACCCACATGGCGCTCGAGAATCCGCGCGCCCTTGGCGACCGCGGCCTTCACGACGTCGTAGTTGTCCGGTGCCTCATGCCCCGAGTAGCCGACGGGCAGCCAGTGGAAGCGACGGGCCAGTGTATCCATGAAGTTCAGATGCACTCCCTTGTTTTGCGTGGGATAGATACCCACGCAGTGGAGCAGCGAGAAATCCTTCACATGGCGATGCATGAAGAAATTCACCACTTGGTCGATTTCGTCGAGCCGCAGCCCTCCCGATGAGCAGATCACGGGTTTCCGCGTCTGCACGATGCGTTCGAGCAGCGGCCAATCGTTCGCACTGCAACTGGCGACCTTCACGATCTCGATGCCGTGATTGACGATGTCGTCGACCGACTCCTCGTCGAAGGGAGTGCAGATCGTGAGCAGTCCCGCGTCGCGAATGGCTTCCACCAAGGTCGCATAGTCGTCCTTTTTCAGCTCGGTGCTGAGAAAGCGCTTGATGTGTTTGTGCTCGGAAGCGCGGAAGTCGGGATGGATGAACGTGTCGAGATTGCGATACTGCAACTTCACGCCGGCGCGGATTCCAAACCGGCGGGCGATCTTGGCCATCTCGTCGATGATTCGGCGGCCGTGGGCGATGTCTCCTTGATGGTTGTTGGCCATCTCGAAGATGAACAGTGGGGAGGCGGAGGGGTTCATGGTAAATTCAGGGGATGCGGTCGAGAGAGGCGAGTTCAACGAGGCTCAGCATGCGATCGTCGATGTAATAGTCGGCCGCGGGCTTACCCAAGCGCAGTTCGTGGTGCAGAAGACCCCACTCGCGCATCTGGCGTTCAGTGGTCGCGCGCCAATCGATACCAGTCACGGTGCCGCGCGCGGTATAGAGCAGGATCTTGTTGCCCGCCAGGTAAAGGCGGTTCACGCGGGCAATGTTTTCGCGGATCGGCCCGGCGCGGTTATAATCGTTGCCGGGTGTGATCGTCGCAATCACGCCGTCGATATCGACGACGAAAGTCTTCCCGCTCGGCAAACCGCCGCTCCAACGGAACGCCGCCTCCGCCGCGACAAACTGCTCCGTCGTGTCAATGTCGTGGAACTGCTCCATCCGCATGGCCCCAATCCGTTGGCCGGCGATGCTGTTCAACTCGAGGATCGTCCGCGCACGAATGACGTCGACGCACGCATTCTGGAGAAATGCCGGAGGAAGCGTCTGCCTCGGCAAGCTGTGCGCCTCGGGAATGTCGGTTTGCACCACGGGTCGCAACTCGCCGTCGCCGCCGATGAACCACATCTTGAACGGCGGCTCCGGGGCCGGAACGACGGACCGGACCGAGTCCCACTCCGGATGAGCCGCAAGCAGTTCGATCGCACGGGCGATGTCCGCCGCCGTGCGATTGGGGTGTGTCGGCCGAAGATGGACGCACGTCGCCGGGATGCTGCCTTCCTGTGACTGGAACCAGCGCAGCGCATGTTGGAACACCTCAAGATCGGTCGCAGTATCGGAGGCGATGTCGGCCGGCCGGAGAAATGGCGTTTCAGCCCCATGCGCCCGGGCGATGCTCGCGTATTCCTCGCTGTCGGTCGAAACAATCACCCGGTCCACCCGGGAGCACGCTCGCGCCTGCTCGATGGAGTGAACGAGCAGCGGCTTGCCCGCAAACGGCCGGATATTCTTGTGCGGAATGCTCTTCGAACCGCTCCGGGCGGGGATGAGCGCGATGGTGGCAGATGAGTAGGTCACCGAATCAAAGCTGCCAGCCTGCCGACCGAATTTCCTCCGCCTTGTAGAAACCCTTCACATCCACAATCACGGGCGCGCGGTGCGGGTTCAGTTGGAGCAGTTCAGGCAGACCGTAGCGTTGCTGCAGCACTCGATGCTTCACTGCGAGCACGACTGCCTCGTAACCCGATGAAACCTCGGGGACGAGATCGATGCCATACTCATGTTTGACCTCCGCCGCGTCCGCTTCCGGGTCGTAGCAGGAAACGTCGACCCCAAAGCTCTGCAGCTCCTGATAGATGTCGATCACCCGCGTGTTCCGGATATCGGGCACATCCTCTTTGAAGGTCCACCCGAGGATCAGCACCTTGGCGCCCTTCACGGGACGATCGTTCGCGATGAGCAGCTTTACGGTCTTCTCAGCGATAAACTTGCCCATGCCGTCGTTGATGCGGCGCCCGGCGAGAATGACCTGCGGGTGGTAGCCAAGGCTCTCCGCCTTGTGCGTCAGGTAATAGGGGTCGACGCCGATGCAGTGCCCGCCCACCAGGCCCGGACGGAACGGAAGAAAATTCCACTTCGTGCCGGCAGCTTCCAGGACGTCGAGCGTCCGGATGCCCATGCGGTCGAAGATGAGCGCCAGCTCGTTCATCAGCGCGATGTTCAGGTCGCGCTGGGTATTCTCGATCACCTTGGCGGCCTCGGCGGTCTTGATGGTCGCAGCGACAAAGATACCGGCAGTGATCACCGCGCCGTAGATGTTGCGCAACAGTCCTGCGGTCACGGGATTGTCGCCCGAAACGACCTTCTTGATCTTGTCGACCGTGTGCTCCTTGTCGCCGGGATTGATGCGCTCCGGCGAGTAGCCGACAAAAAAGTCGCGCCCCCACTTCATCCCGCTCTCCCGCTCGATGATCGGCACGCAATCGTCTTCCGTGCAGCCCGGGTAGACGGTTGATTCGTAAACGACGGTCGTCCTGGCAGTCAGATGTCGGCCAATCGTCGTGGATGACTTGACGAGCGGTGTGAGGTCGGGGCGCTTGTGCCCGTCGATCGGCGTCGGAACCGTCACGATGATCAGGCGGCAGCCGCGGAGTATCTCCGGGTCACAGCTGAATTCGAGGCCGACGCCGTTCTTTGCAGCCGAGTCGCTGCGCACGCTCATGAGGTTCTCCTTTGTCACCTCGCGGGTGCGATCGACACCTTCGCGCAGCTCGCTCACGCGCTGCGCATTGATGTCGAAACCGATCACGCGGAACTTGCGCGCGAATGCGACCGCCAGCGGCAGGCCAACATAGCCAAGACCGATCATTGCGATCGCTTCGCTGCCCGAGGCAAAGTCCGCGAAGCCGGGACGTGCGACCGCTGTCGACGCGGCCGGTGAGGCACTTTCTTGAGGTTTCATACGAATAAGGCGAAGAGCTAGAGACGCACCTCACGCAACCAGGCGCGGTTCTCGAGATACCAATCCACTGTGCGTTGGAATCCCTCCTCGGGCGAAACATGCGGCACCCAACCGAGCAGGCGCCCTGCCTTGGTGATATCAGCCCACGTTTCCTTGATGTCCGCCACGTGAAATGGCTTGCCGGCAATGTTCGCTTTCTTTCCCAGCGATTTTTCGATGAAAGCAATCACCGTCTGCAGGCTGATCGGATTGCGGCCGCCGCCGAGGTTGATGATTTCGTAACCGAGAGATTTCGCTGCGAGAATGGTGCCGCGCGCGATGTCATCCACGTAAGTGAAGTCGCGCGACTGGGTGCCGTCACCGAACAATTCGAGCGGCTGCCCTTCGTCGATCCATTTGATGAAGCGAAAAACGCTCATGTCCGGACGCCCCGCCGGGCCGAAAACCGTGAAGTAGCGAACCACGGTCGTGTCGAGGCCGTAGAGCTTATGGTAGCTGTAGGCCATCAACTCGGCGCCCTTCTTCGTCGCCGCGTAGGGCGAGAGAGGGGTGTTCACCGGCAATTCCTCGGTGAACGGCATCGCGCAACCGGCGTAGAGCGACGAGGTCGAAGCCAGCACCTGCTTCTTCACGCTGTATTTCCGCTGGCACTCCAGGACGTTCAATGTCCCCAGCGTGTTCGTGCTGAGATACACGTAGGGATTCTCCATCGAATACCGCACGCCCGCGCGCGCCGCTAAGTTGAACACCGCGTCAAACTTGAACTCCGAAAACAGCGCGTCCAGTGCCGGGAGGTCTTCGATATCGACCGGACGAAAATGAAAGTGCCCCGCCGACCGCGCGGAGCCGTGAAACTGCGATTTCGCGGCGTCCGCCCGCGACCACCAGTCCGGCTGCGCCAGCAGACCGGCCAGCCGGTAGTCCTTTAGGCGCACGTCGTAGTAGTCGTTGAGATTGTCGACACCGACGACGGTGTGCCCCGCGGCGAGGAGAAATTCGCACACCTTCGAGGCGATAAAGCCGGCGGCGCCGGTGACGAGGTATGTGGGCATGAAATCAGAGCTTCGCCCCGTCGCTTCCAACGTGAAAGCGCGAGTGCAGGTGGAGTGTCATGTGAACGGCCATGGGCCGCCCGGCGCCGCTGGTCAGGCGCCGAGCTTCAGAAATGTGCGGGCCAGCGGCAGTAGGCTGCGGGCCTTGTTGTTCCAATCGGTCAAAGACTTGAGGCGTCGTTTCAGTTCCGTCGCTTCCGCAGCCGCGCTGGGCACCGCCTTGGTGAGCGCGGCCAGCTTCGAGCTTCCCGTCGTGAGCTGCTTTTCCAGGCGCTTCTCGAGAAACCGCGCGACCAGTTTGCGCAGTTCCAAGTCGGGTGTGAACAACTCGGAGCGATTCGCCGGCGTAGAGACTTCCTTCAACGCCCCCACTTCGCGCAGCACGCGCAAACCTTGGCTGATCGAGCCCTTGCTGATGTCCAGACGCGCCTCAATTTCGGCGAAGCTCAGGGGTTGCGGCGAGGCAAAGACGATGCCGTAGATCGCCGCAACGGATTTGGGCACCCCAAGCACGTCGGCGGCGCTCACGAAGAAGTCCACTACCTGCGCGTCGAACGCGACGATTTCCTCGGGACGACCAGCCGCCAGCACCAGTCCAGTTCCGGACGCGGTGGCGTATCCTGCGGGTGTGTCAGGCGCGGGGCGAGCCATGTGTCCGAGGACCGCATCAGGGATTTCTCCGATGTTCAATTCAAAATGAATTAAACTTTGACCCTCTCCTTTGACTGGTCGCAGCGTCGGCAAACGCTTCCCATTTCCCGCGCTCCCGAGGCTGTAGTGTGACACCTGGAGCATGAGCCGTAACGTATCGCTCCGTTCGGTGGGCGAGCCTCATTCCCAAGCGTTGCTCTCGTCGGCAAATCAACACGCCACCCAACCCACCGTGCGATCAGGTTAAGTGGGGTCAAACGGCCTTCGAGAGGAAGGACATTCCGGAGGCTCAGATATCCCTCTGTCCCGTTGGACTCATTGGCCGGCAGAGACGACCCATTGTGAAATTTGAGGCGTCGCCTGGGTTCCGCAGGCGCTCACGACTCACCTGAACGCCCGGCGACGCCGGACCGAGGCGCTATCACACTCCGAGCGACGATCACTCCGGCAGAGGCGCCTAAGGGCACGGGCCGGGTCCCCCACACGACCCTGTAAACGTGAAATCTGCGATTTTTTCACCGAATCCCGCGAACTCCCATAATCCGGGTTAGATGCGCATTGTTTCCCACACTCCTCCCAACCCATCCCACGGTCACGCCCCGTTTCTCCAATCCGCCTCAGCACACAAGCGCGGGACGATCTCGCCCTCCCCCGGAGAAGATGGAGGCGGGTTCATTCAGAACCCTTCGTTCCCCTGCCACCCCCGAACTCCCGATGATCCGGAAAACGCCCACATAGCTCGCGCGCAAACACGACCACCAACGCTCGCGAGCGCGTCCTGAACCGCCACCGGACAACCGCCCTAACGACCCATACTAGCGCTCCGTGGCCCGTCGCGAAAGTTCATCCGAGTCCAGCCATCCGCCGCGATCAACGCCGCGCACGGTGCGTGAGGCACGTGATCTCCTGACTCCACATCTCTGCGACCATGATCGCAATCTGTTGGCCTTGCTTGTTGATAGCGATCTATCGGCCCCCTTCGATTGCCGGTTCTTTGAGGGACTAGTTCAGCGACTGCCGGAAATCCGCACCGCGAGCTTCGCCGAAGACCCCGACCATGGTTCTCTCCAAATGGCCTTCAATCGGCTGCAGCTCCTATTGGTCCTCATGGGCCGCAACGCAATCCGCGCCGAATGTCGCGCCAGCCACCCACGTCTGCTCGGGAGAGTTTCCTTCCTTTGCCGCGTGCTGCCGCAGCTGGCACAAGTGAACCCCATCCATGCTGCGGGACGGATCCATTGCAGTTGGTCCGGCCCTGCGTCCGCAAAGCGCTATACCCCACTGTCGACGATTGAGCACCTAATTGGGAAAGATATTCTCGAGGAGTTATCCCCCGGGGACCGCGAAGCAGACTTCTCTTTGGAGCTTGATCCAGAGAACGCCGAAGTCGCCTTCGCAAAAGAGCTGCAACGCATTATAACCGCGTCGGCATTGACTCACCAGCAGTTCGCCGAGCGGTTTCACGCGCTCGGCATCAGCAAGTCGTGGGTTTCGCAAGCATGCAGTGGCCTGCGTTTACCCAGCGGTCGATATCGTCCGGTTATTGCAACGATCGCAGCCGAATATGAACGCCCGGAATTGTTGAAATATTACGCTCTCGCTCGCAAAACGCGCGCGAAAGAGAAACCTCTGTCGGCAAACCGAGACTTCACTCCAAAGATCGAATACCTAGCGCTGGTCGAACCGGAGTGGGAATTACTGGAGAAGACTGCCGATGCGGAGAATCTTCGGGCTCACGGTTGCACGCTGGCTCCCGCAACGAAAAAAATCCACCGCAATCAGGTCGCCTCGCTGATACTTGCGGCAGTTGCCTCCCGCGATGGCCCGCCGGGCGAAAAGGGTCTTGGCCTCGATACCTTGTCCCTCTCGATTACCGTGCTCGCGCGCCCCGACGTCCTAGACATGGCGCTTGCGAATGCCGCCGCCCGACGGAACGCAAGCAGCGGTGTGCTCGCCAATGCGGACAAGCTGCTGGCGGGCACCGTTGCCATGTTGACCCGTCCGCACGAGGGCGCCTTGTGGCTGTGCGCGAAAGAGGTGACGATGCTGAACCCCGACGCGGCCTCGGGCTTGATCACACAGTGGCCGAAAAACAGCGGACCCGATGGCCAAAAATGCAGCACCCCAACCGAGAGAATCCGCGCGCAGTGTTTTGAGACATTCGCTCACGCATCCGCCATTGCCAGCAAGGCCGATAAAGCGCCCGTGAGCGGATCCCACTTGGAAACAATCTCCTCACTCTACACCAAGTTCAACTCGGGGATGTCGGTGATCTTTGCTATAGCGAACCACGCCTGTCCTCATCGTCCGCCGGTGACTCCTGAAAAAATCGTGGACGCCATGGTCTGCAATTTTCTAGCAGGAGCGATGCAATCTCCAGCGCGCCTTGGAGATGCTCTATTCCTGCAGTTTCATCATGTCGGGCGCCGACCGGATGGATCTTTCGCCGAATATCAGCAGCCAACGCAGAAAACCGGACGCTTCGCGACCGGCAAAGCGGGAATGCTCCTGCTCTACCCCGGGCTCTCGCGCTTTCTCTTTCCGTATCATGACTGGCGAATCCACCAGAAACCGGAAGGGCCCTATTTTATTCGACCGGACGGCCGCCCCTACGACCAAGCATCGTTCCGGTATGCACTTGATAAGTTTTTCGATCGAAAAGCAAATAAAGTGTTTCCGGTGGGGTTCCATCCCCACGATCCCCGCTACATCGTGATGACTGATGCGTGCCAAGCTTACGGGAGACGCACAGGCGAGATCATCGGCGGTGAGGCGCTGCGCAATTGCGGGTCATACACCAGCGGCTCCTATTGCGTATTAAAGGTGGAAGACTGCCAACTGGAATTCGAGGGAACACCCAGTATTCAATACCTGATCAAGCGAGCGCTCACTGATTCGAAGCATATCCTGCGTTCGCACCTATGCCTGACCTGACCCCGTCGACTGGACGGTGGAGACTCTAATTTCCTCGGCTGCCGTCCCAATAGAGCATTTTGAGTCGCGTGCGCGACTGGTTGATGAAGCAGAAGACCGCACCGCTGCGCGGATCCTCCTCGAGTTGCTCGGCCACCGCGCTCCACAGGCCGTTAAACTGCTTTCGCATGTCCACCGGCTGCACCGCCACGTAGATCCCATCATCGCCACGCACGACCACGCCGTCGGACAAACGCACCTCCAGGCTCGCGGTCGTCGGCACTGCCGCTGGAAACTGCACCTGCGCAAACTGCATCGCGCCCTCCCGGGATGACGACATCGGCGACACGCGCAGCTCTCCTTTCGCGGCCTTCTGCACCCAGTGCGCAAAAGTCGAGTAGCGCAGCCCCTCCCGCTTCGCGAACGCCATCTGGTTCAAGCCGCTCTCGCGATACGCGCGCACGTAGTCGGCGCGCTGCGCCACCGACATCCGTCGCCGCCCACGCGAGTCGCGATCTCCCGCATCAATCACCTCCGCCACAATCGTTCCCATCCCGCCACTTTACCGAGCTCAATCATCCGCGCCTAGGAGGACGCCCGCCGGACGCTTACAGAATGCCGCTCAGAGGCAAAGGCCTCCTGAACGCCAAGTGGTCCGAGCATGGCGGCAAGAATTGCAATCGGCGCTACACCTACGCCCACATCAGTGGCAACGATCCCTCCGGCACTCCCCAGCCCTTTAGCGCACTCCGTCTCGGTCCTATATCCGATGAACGCCCCCCCGGACGGCACCGCGCCTTCGGCGCATTCCGTCCGGTTGTTTTTTGGCGAAGCGTGCCGGGCGCCACATCGGCGCACGGTTGATCGCTTCCCTGCCCTCTGGCGCGGGAAGCTCCCGAAAGTAACCGTCCGTATGTCCCTCGAAGACGAGGCCGAACCCGGCTCGTCCCGCGACGTTCGCATCCGTGCTGTTCGCGAGGCGCTCAAACTACTCGGAGACATCATCCGCGTTGTTGACGTCTTGGCGGCGCTCTTGGTGCGCCTGTTGTGAGGATTCGAGTCGAGGTTGGGCATCGTGCCGCGTTTGCGCAACAGAAGCGCGAACGCGGCACCTTCGCGGAACACGGCGGCTAGCCCGCGGGAATTTCCAGCAAACGGCACGGACCATCTCCGGTTCCACAACTCAATGTCCTTCACGTTTGTGATGGTCTCACGGGCGACGCTCTGGCGTCAGCTCCTCCGCGACAAGATCGAGTCCGATCTGTCCGCCCGCTGCCTCGCCGATTGCGAGCATCTCGATGAACTCAGAGCCGATCTCGAAGCGGTCGATCTCGCGATCATCGATGCCGATGACGGCATCGGCCACGCGACTGCTCTGGTGCACACCCTGGCTCCGGCACGCTGCATCCGGTATTGCTGCTTTGTGACTTCAACGCGCGGCTCGTTCCTCGCCCACCATCTCCACCAAGAGGAAAAACTGCGAGGGATCGTGCATTCCGCGGATACGATCGCGGAGGTCCTGCGCTCTATCGGCGATATTGCGAACGGCGCTCAGCGCCTGTCTCGTCACGTCGACCAGAGGGAGCGGCGGTATTTCGGAGCGCTGCTCTCGCCGCGAGAAACCGAACTCGCGGAGGCCTTCGTATACGGGTCGTCAAATGAGGTTCTCGCGGCACGCTTCGGCTTGTCGCCGGAAACCGTGCGCACCCATCGACGGAACCTATTCCGTAAATTGGACGCCCATCAACAGACCGATCTCATCCGCTTCGCTTTGGGTTCCGGACTGGTCGCGACGCGTGAATTCGTGAGCTGGGGACGGCCCCCGTGAACGTCCGCATCTTTTGTTCACGATGGCCATTTTTCCGGGGGCCCCACTCACCGGCAAATCACCACTGTCATTGAAGAGTATCTGTTTCCGGCTCTACCGAAGCTCCGCAGGCGGTCGCGACTCACCTGCGCACTCAGCGATGCTGGGCTGGGCGCTATCGCGCCCCGAGCGACGCAGTCGCTCAGGCAGTGCCTATCAATAGGCACGAGTGGTGCCCGCATACTCCGTCCAAGGTGATTTCTGCGGTTTTTTCACCGAATCCGGCGAACTCCCACAATCCCGGAGTAGTGACGAATGTATTCCGCACTCTGCCCAGCCCGTCCCGCGACCGCGCGCCGTTGCGCGGTCGCTATGGGGCAAGACAACGCGGATCGATCCCGCGCGGCGAGCTACCTATCGCCAACGCCCGAATAACGTCCCCTGAAACCGGCGGAGCCTTTCGGCTCCGCCGGCTCAGGAACCTTCGCGCAGACCCTACACAGGCAACGCACGTTACCGCTTTGCCAAGGCACTGCGCGAAATACTGTGCCGCGCAATCAGGCGGTTGCGCGCGCGACGGAAAAACCGAGAAGGAAGATTCAAACCGACCACCATCTGCCGCGTTTTTTGTGCGCAAGCGCTCCGATCAAAAGCGCAGAATTTACCGCAAACAGCGTAGTCACTTTACCCTCGAGTCGCACGCCCACCGCCAATCGCCCCAGCCGACGCGCGCCCGCTCAACCACGGTAGTTTCCATGATATTTGGATCTCATCGGTTTGGCACTGAAGGCGAGTGCGGAAGCGGTCAGGGGCGCTCGTGCAAATGCGTGAGGTCGCCCTGCCGCCATTGTTTGCGAAATGGATGAATCGAAACGCCCGCCCGCCGCGCGATTTCCGATAAAGTCACCCTAGCCTGATCCGATTCGTCGCAAGCCGGTAACCGCGCTTTGCCCGTCCCGATGCTGCCGCCGACCGACTCGATCAATTGACACGATTTCGGCTCGGCGCATCAAGCTGCA
Organism: Opitutia bacterium; assembly: GCA_016217545.1. Taxonomy (NCBI): domain Bacteria; kingdom Pseudomonadati; phylum Verrucomicrobiota; class Opitutia; species Opitutia bacterium. Next base: position 597,988 of record JACRHT010000016.1, read on the forward strand.
CGCCTCATCGAGTGAAACCAATCCCACGCGCGCGGCAAACGCGATGAGTTCCGTCTGCGACTTGATTTCGAGTTTGGCAAACACGTTACGCCGATGTGTTCGCAGTGTCGCCGCGCTCATCGATAGAACCTTCGCTCCCTTCTTGATCCCGGGTTGCAGCACCATCACGCGCATTACCTCCACTTCGCGTTCGGACAACACGCGGGAGAAATAGAACCGTTCCCGTGCGTCCACGTGTGCGCTAACGAAAAGATTCCCCCGTAGGACCGCCGCCACTCCAGCACGAAACTCCTCCACAGTATCGCGTTTGTGCAGGAGGCCGTGGAATCCGTAACGCATTAAAAGGTGCAAATGATACCCACCCGAGACATCGGTAACGAAGATCACGCGACGCCCGCGATGAGATCGGCCCAATTCTGCCGCCTCTCGCGCGGAAAGCTGGCAAGTGTCGCAATCCACGATAAGCAGATCACTCGAATGCCCGGCCGCGACGACGTCCGAGACCGAGACGAACTCACCAAGGCATCTCGCCGCACCAAACTCCCCGAGAGCGATTCTCAGCAACGCGCGCACCAACGTCTGCCGCGACAGCAAAGTGAAGGAGTATGGGATCGGATCGTCGATGCCGGGAAGAAATCGCTCCCAACGACCGCGCGACAAGTGCCGCTTCTCGCCAAGGGCAGGTAGCGACCATACCTCAATTGCAGGAGGTGCATAGTTGGTCTTCGCTAGCTGGAACTAGGATAAAGCTGCAGCCGGCACGCCCGCCGTGCGCCAAGAGCGAAGCTCGCTCGCAACCAATCGGCGATCGGGCGCTTACGCGTGAGCTTCGAACTTTTGCCATGACTACCTGGAGCATCCGCTTGTCGAGGCTCAGATCCGCGACCACGCACTCGAGGGAACTGTTCTCATCGCGAAGCTGCCGTAGCTCGCGCAGCTCTCTAACACCGAGGCCGCCGTATTGCCGCTTCCAGCTAAAATAGGCCTGCTCGGCTACACCGAGTTGCCGACAAACTTCACCGATCTATGCGACGTCTTCCACGGAACGCAGCGCATAGATGATCTGCTCTTCAGACCATTTTCTACGGGGCGGGGCTGGGATTTTCGGATTTATCCGGCCCCGACGACTAACACAACATTAGTCCAGTTTTCAGGGGCAGGATCAGCGGCACATGCGGTGCGGTCCCTAGGCCGCCGATCCCGCCCTCACCGTGCCGCCGTCGCGCCAGTGGCAGTGCACGAGCAGGCTGCGGCGGACGCGCGGGATGCCGCGCTCGCCAGCCCGGATCTTCGAGAGCACCAGATCGACCGCAGCCTTGCCGATCTCGTCCGAGTTTTGATCGATGCCCGCCCAAGAGGCCGTCGCCGGCGTGATGTCGAGGGAGACCAGGCCAATGTCCCGCGGGCACAGCAGGCCCGCGCCAGCGAGCCAGCCCGGCATCGGATTCGGCGCGTTGCGGAAGGTCGAGAGCGTGAGCACGCAATCGACTTCGTGGTCGCGCACCCAAGCGAGGAAGCCCGCCTCGTCCATGTGATCGGGCAGGAACGGCGGGATCGCGGCAAGGTCCGGAATCTCGGTCGTCAGCGCGGCGCAGCCGTTGGCCCAGCCGTGATTCGTGATCGAGTTCTGGTAATGCTCGATCGCGAGTCCGATGCGGCGGTAGCCGCGGGCCGCCAGCACGCGACCGGCCAGCAGCACACCCTGCGTGTGATCGCTCACGACGCAGTCGAGCTGCGGGTTCTGCACCATGTGGCCCACCGGCACCGTCGCGAAATGCTCCCACGGCAGCACGAGTTCGAAGGGATCCTTCGGAAACGCCGCGAGAAGGATGCCAGCGATGCTCCGCGCGCGGAGAATCTCCCCCAGCCGCCGCCCGGTCATGCCGTGCGAGGTCAGCGCGAATTCGCTGATGCCGAAACCAAACAACGCCGCCTGCTCGCGCGCCGCCGACCAGTGCCGGCACAACGTCGGCGTGCCGCGCCACTCCTGCACGTCGTCGTAGGGCGTGAGGT